>CAZZVI010000126.1:1813-9579 GCA_964657335.1 uncultured Terriglobus sp. | reverse complement strand
AGACCAGGGCTCTTTGCCTGCTGTGCGGTGCCGCACTCGTTCTGCTCTATAGTTGCTTCGCAATGCCGGCCACGGGATTTGCGTCGAAACTCAGCCTCGCACTTCAACTGGAACCTTGGCTTTTGCTCTGTTCGGGCATCGTGATCTTCGCGTTTCTCAAGCCGTCCATCGCGGAGCATCCGATGGCTGCTCCGGCCCTTTTTCTTGCAAAGGTCAGCTATGGGCTGTACCTGGTGCACCCGATCGTCTTCCGCCTGGTGGAGCGATCCTGGACTCTGCCGGCAGAAAACGGCCTGCAGACCTGGTTGCTGTTCTTCTCGCGCTTCGTCGTGGAGAGCGTCCTGGCCGTTGGAGTCGCCGCCATTTCGCGCTTTACCTTTGAAGAATTCTTCCTTCGGCTGAAACCAAGGCCGGTATCCGCGGCAGCCGTCGCCGCTATCTACTAACATGTTCTTACAGATCTACTGAGACCCATGCCCACACTGGTATCCCATCCCGACGAAGTCAGAGTCCTCTCCCGCCGCTTCGGCCAGGGCGCGGCTGAGATCGACAAGTACGTTGAGCTGGACGGCTACAAGGCCGTGCAGAAAGCCATCGAGAGCGGCCCGGAGTGGGTCATCAACGAAATGAAGGCGAGCGGCCTGCGTGGCCGCGGCGGCGCAGGCTTCCCTACCGGCCTGAAATGGTCGTTCGTGCCCAAGCAGAGCGAGAAGCCGAAGTACGTGCTGGTCAACGGTGACGAGTCCGAGCCCGGCACCTGCAAAGACCACGTCATATTCCTGCACGACCCGCACGCCGTCATTGAAGGCACCATGATCGCCGGTCTCGCCATCGGCGCAAAGATGGGCTTCATCTACCTGCGCGGAGAATATCGCTACCTGCTGAAGATCATGGAGAAGGCCGTTGCCGACGCCTACGCCAAGGGCTACCTGGGCAAGAACATCTTCGGCAAAGAGGGCGTGGACTTCGACATCGTGACGCAGACCGGCGCCGGTGCGTACGAGGTCGGCGAAGAGTCCGCGCTTATGGAGTCGCTCGAAGGGAAGCGCGGCATTCCGCGCATCAAGCCGCCGTTCCCAGCGGTCGTCGGCCTGTATGGCGGGCCCACCGTCATCAACAACGCCGAGACCATCGCCTCTGCTCCGCACATTCTGCTGATGGGCGGCGAGACCTACGCGAAGATAGGCAGCGAGCGCAACGGGGGCACACGCCTGTTCGGCATCAGCGGCCACGTGGAGCGGCCCGGCGTCTACGAGTTGCCCATGGGCTACAACCTGAAGAAGGCGATCTACGAAGTAGCGGGTGGAGTGAAAGGCGGCCGCAAGTTGAAGGCCGTCGTTCCCGGCGGCTCGTCCTGCCCGGTACTCACCGCAGATGAGCTCGATGTGGGCCTCGACTTTGACCAGATGGGCAAGGCAGGCACCATGCTTGGCTCAGGCGGCATCGTGGTGCTCGACGAGACGGTCAGCATCGTCGAATTCGCCCTACGGACGATCAAGTTCTACCAGCACGAATCCTGCGGCTGGTGCATCCCCTGCCGGGAAGGCACGGACTGGCTCAAGAAGACGCTGACACGCTTCTACAACGGCGGCGGTAATCTGAAAGACATCAACAACATTCAGTACCTGGCCGAAAACATGATGGGCCGCACCTTCTGCCCGCTGGGCGATGCCGCCGCGATGCCGACCATTGCGTTCATCAAGAAATTCCGCGGCGAGTTCGAGGAGTACCTCAAGGGCGCTCGGACCGAGAAGAACTTCATTACTACCGACGAACTTGTCGGCGCTTCGCACTAGCCTGAGGACCCGAATGCCAGACGTAACCCTCACCGTTGACGGCCGGAAGATCACTGCACCCGCGGGCACGTTGCTGATTGACGCCTGCAAGGCCGCGGGCCTGCAGATTCCGTCGTTCTGCTACTACCCCGGCCTGTCGCTGCAGGCTGCCTGCCGCATGTGCGTTGTGCGCATTGAGAAGATGCCGAAGCTACAGACGGCCTGCACCACGCCGGTTGCCGAAGGCATGGTCGTACAGAGCGAGACGCCGGAGATCGCGCAGGCGCGCAAGGCCACGCTGCAACTGCTGCTGGGCAATCATCCGCTCGACTGCCCCGTGTGCGATGCCGGCGGACAGTGCGAACTGCAGGACATGACCTTCAAGTACGGCGCGGCGGACAGCTTCTACACCGAGCCGAAGAACCACCGCGAAGAGCAGCAGTGGTCGCCTACCGTCTACTTCGACCGCCCGCGCTGCATCCTTTGCTATCGCTGCGTGCGCATGTGCGGCGAAGGCATGGATGTGTTCGCGCTGGGCATCCAGAACCGCGGCTCGTCGGCGGTCATCGCGCCCAACATTCCGGCCTCGCAGAGCGAAGACGGTATGCAGCACCTCGATTGCGAAGAGTGCGGCATGTGCATCGACGTGTGCCCGGTGGGCGCGCTGACCAGCGATACCTACCGCTACAAGACGCGGCCGTGGGAGATGAACCACGTTGCCACCGTCTGCACGCATTGCGGCGACGGCTGCAAGACCACGCTGGGCGTTCGCGCGACGACTGACGGCTCAGAGATCGTGCGTGGCGACAACCGCGACAAGAGCGGCATCAACGGCGACTTCCTTTGCAACAAGGGCCGCTACGGCTTCGACTTTGCCAACTCGCCCGAACGCATCACGCAGCCTATGCTCAAGCAGCCGAATGGCAGCTTCAAGGCTGTCTCATGGGATGAGGCTCTTGCCTTCGCCGGCAGCAAGCTGCGCGAGATTCGCGACGCGCGCGGCGGCAACAGCATCGGCGTTGTCGGCGGCAATCGCCTGACCAACGAAGAGGCGTACCTACTGCAGAAGTTTGCTCGCTCTGTACTCGGCACGAACAACATCGACCACCACCGCACGGCCGACTACGTTACGTTTGCCGCTGCACTCAGCGGCCATCGCGATCGCTTCGCCTCGCAGCATGACAACGAGAAGGCTCCCGCGGTTCTGCTGATCGGCGGCGATCCGACCAACGAAGCTCCGCTGACCGCGTGGAATCTCCGCGCCGATGTCCGCCTGAACCGTGCACGGCTTTATGTTGCGAACCATCGCGAGATCAAGCTGCGCCGACAGGCGAAGGCATTCCTTGAGATCGCTCCGTTCGGTTATGGCGCAGTCGCGAACTACCTTGCAGGCGAGGAAGCCGCGGCATCCGCTGCTGCCCACGACGCGAACAGCCTGAGCAGCTTCCGCGATGCGCTGAAGGCGGAAGAGTCTCTGTTGATCCTGATCGGATCAGAGCTGCGCGGCAACGATCTACGCAAGCTGATCGAGTTCGGCCTCGCGTTGCCGAATACGAAGTTTGCCCTGCTGAGCGATTACGTCAACGCGCACGGCGCGGCGGACATGGGTCTGCTGCCCGACATGCTGCCCGGTTACGTACCGCTGCAGGGTTCGCACGACTTCGGCAATGAGTACGGTGAGCGCTTCTCGAACACGCCCGGCCTCGACATGGTCGGCATTTTCGATGCGGCGCAGGCCGGCAACCTGGGCGCGCTGTATGTTGTCAACGCGAATCCGGTCGCACGCTACTCCATCGATCCAGCCGCGCTGGCCAACACCTTCGTCGTGGTGCACGACATGTTCCTTACGGAAACGGCGCGGCTTGCCGATGTGATCTTTCCTTCCGCCAACCTTTATGAGAAGTCCGGCTCTGTCACGAACAGCTACGGCGATCTGCAGCTGGTCAAGAAGGCCTCCGACCGGGCCGGTGTTCGCACCGATCTCGAACTGATCGTGCGTGTTGCAGACAAGCTGGGCGCGGACATTCGCAAGCTCGTGCCGTTTGGCAAGGCGACGCAGGCCAACGGTATCCGTGCCGATCTGGGTCAGACGCGCGGCGCGCAGTCCGGCGAGGCCGATCGCCATGCCGTATGGCTTACCAGCAACAACCTTGAGATCAAGCTGTCGCCGTTCGATCCGTTTGCCGTGCTCGACGAGATCCAGCGGCTTGTGCCCGGCTATGATCTGCTGCGCCTGCAGTTGCTCAGCGGCAATGACCAGCACCTGGCGCCCGCCGCACCGGCCGATCTGGTTCAGATAGAGACCGGCCGCCGCGACCTGGTGCTGCCGGCAGAGGACAATCTTTTCACCTCGGGTACGCTGGGCCGCTACTCGCCGAAGTTGATGGAACTCGCCGATAAATACAGCCACGAACCCGCCGGCATACCGGCCGATTGAATCGTCTCAAAATGCGTTTACGAACAGGATAAAGCACGCCAAAATGCACCTCTCTGACTTCCAGATCTTCCTTCTGCTCACCGTGCTGAAAATCGTGGTCGTGCTCGTGATCACGCTCACGGCGGTCGCCTACACGGTGCTGCTGGAGCGCAAGGTCATCGGCCTGATCCAGAATCGCTGGGGGCCGAGCCGCACCGGGCCGTTCGGCCTACTGCAACCGCTCGCGGACGGCATCAAGCTGTTCCTCAAGGAAGATCTAATGCCGCTCGCGGTGGAGCGGCCGCTGTTCGTCATCGCGCCTATCATCGCGCTCTCGTGCGCGCTCATCTCCATTGCCGTTGTGCCCTTCGGCAACTTGTTCACCTACCGCGGCGTGGACCTGTTCGAAATCTCCGACACCAACATCGGCCTGCTCGTGGTGCTGGGCATCACGTCCATCGGCGTGTACGGCATTGCGCTCTCCGGGTGGTCTTCGAACAACAAGTACTCTCTGCTTGGCTCGCTGCGCGCTTCGGCGCAGATCGTGTCGTACGAGCTTGCGCTGGGGCTGTCGCTGGTCGGCGTGGTGCTTCGTGCCGGCTCGCTACGCCTGCGTGACATCGTGGCATCGCAGTCTACCCATGGTGCGTTGTCGTGGAACATCCTTGGCGGCGTGTGGCGCGGCCACAACGCCCACGGCAGCGTGGTCTGGTCCATTGTTGGCGGATTCCAACTGCTCGGCTTCTTTATCTACCTCATGGCTGCGTATGCGGAGACCAACCGCGCGCCGTTCGATCTGCCGGAAGCCGAGTCGGAGCTTGTCGCCGGATACCACACCGAGTATTCCTCCATGAAGTTTGCGATGTTCTTCATGGCGGAATACGCGAACATGATCACTGTGTCGTGCATCGCCACGCTGCTTTTCTTCGGCGGCGCGACCTCGCCGCTGGGGCACCTGCTGCCCGCGCACTTCGGCGGCCGCGTCCTGACGCTGGTCTTTCCGGTGCTCTGGTTCATCCTCAAGGTGTTTGCCTTCCTCTTTCTCTACATCTGGGTGCGCTCGACGCTGCCGCGCTTCCGTTATGACCAGCTGATGAGCTTTGGATGGAAGTGGCTTCTGCCGCTCGCGATGGTGAACATTCTTATCACCAGCCTGGTGCTGGCGTTCCACGGCTGACGGCACACGCAGTTACAATCAGTTGAAACATCACTCAATCTGCAAACCGCTGTAAACCCTTGTAAGGACCTGCCGGACTGATGCAACTCGCGCTATTTCTCATCTTCGCGGCGATCTGTGTGGCGGGAGCGCTGAACCTGCTGCTGCAGCGCCATCCCATCAACTCTGCCCTGTCGCTGGTGGTGGTGATGATGTCGCTCGCGGTCATCTACTGGACGCTGGGCGCGGAGTTCCTCGCGGCGGCGCAGGTCATCGTCTACTCCGGCGCCATCATGGTGCTGTTCACCTTTGTCATCATGCTGCTTAACGCAGGCGAAGAGGTGCGCACACGCGGATCGAAGGCGGCGTACTTCGCCGGTCTGCCGGGCGTCGTCGGTATTTTTGCGCTGCTTGCCTACACCTTCATGCATGAGCGCGCCACGCTTGGCTACGCGCACCTTGGCGGTGGGCTGACCAACGGCAGTTCAAACCTGACGGAGATCAGCCGCGTGCTGTTCACCGACCTGCTGCTACCGTTCGAGGTCACGTCCATCCTGATCTTGGTCGCGATTCTCGGAGCCGTCGTGCTGGCAAAGAAGGAACACTAATCATGGTGCCTATCTCGTATTACCTGGTGCTTGCCGCGGCGCTCTTCTGTATCGGCATCGGCGCGTTCCTGATCAAGCGCAACATCATCACGGTGTTCATGTCGATTGAGCTGATGCTGAACGCGGTGAACCTGACCTTTGTCGCGTTCTCGCAGGTACACAAGGCCATCCAGGGCCAGATCTTCGTCTTCTTCGTGATGGTGGTTGCCGCGGCCGAAGCTGCCGTGGGGCTCGCTATCATCATCGCCATCTTCCGCACACGCCAGACACTCGACGTGGACAGCATCAACCTGATGAAGAACTAAGCTGGAGACGAGACCCTTCACGATGCCAGCACGCCTCCTTTGGTTTTTGCCGCTGCTTCCCCTCGCCGGATTCGTGCTGAATGGCACGCTGGGCCGCCGCCTGCCGCGCGCGGGTGTCGCGGCCATTGCATTGTTCTTCACGGCAACGCCGGCGCTCATCTTCAGCTACCTCTGGTTCTTCATGCGGTCGCATGACTTGCTGGGGATCACGGTGGCGTCGCGGCCCTGGATTGTGGCCGGGCAGTTCTCCGTTGACAGCTCGCTTGCAATCGATCACCTGACGCTGATCATGCTTGGCGTGGTCACGTGCGTGGGCTTCCTGATCCACCTTTATTCGGTCGGTTATATGGCTGAGGACGAGGGCTACTGGCGCTTCTTCGCGTACCTGAACCTGTTCATGTTCTTCATGCTGGTGCTGGTGCTGGCAGAGAACTTCCTTCTGCTGTTTGTCGGGTGGGAAGGCGTGGGCCTGGCATCGTACCTGCTGATCGGCTTTTATTGGAAGAAGCCGTCGGCGAACAACGCCGGACGCAAGGCCTTCGTGGTGAATCGCATTGGAGACTTCGGCTTTCTGCTGGCGATGTTCCTGCTGATCAACCACTTTGGAACGCTGTCGTTCTCGCAGATCTTCGACTCGCTGAACAATCAGCCGGCACTGCACGGCGGCTTCCTTACCGCGATTGCGCTGCTGCTGCTCGTCGGAGCCGCCGGCAAGTCCGCGCAGATTCCGCTGTATGTCTGGCTGCCTGACGCGATGGAAGGCCCGACGCCCGTGTCCGCGCTGATCCACGCGGCCACCATGGTGACGGCGGGCGTGTACCTGGTGTGCCGGACGCACGTGCTGTTTGACCGCTCGCCGTTTGCGCTTGGCGTGGTCGCGATCATCGGCGCAGTGACCGCCCTGTTTGCCGCGACAATCGGCATGGTGCAGCACGACATCAAGCGTGTGCTCGCCTACTCCACCATTTCGCAGCTTGGCTACATGTTCCTGGGCTGCGGCGTTGCGGCTTACTCCGCGGCGGTGTTTCACCTGATGACGCATGCGTTCTTCAAGGCGCTACTGTTCCTTGCCGCCGGCTCGGTCATCCACGCGCTCAGCGGTGAGCAGGACATGCGCGTGATGGGCGGCCTGCGCCACCGCATTCCTGTCACGTTCTGGACGATGAGTGCAGGCGTCTTCGCCATTGCTGGCATTCCGCCGCTAGCCGGCTTCTTCTCAAAGGACGAGATCCTCTACCGCACCTTCTCCTCGCCGAACCCGCTGCACATTGTGCTGTGGGCTGTGGGCGTGATCACCGCGGGCATGACGTCGTTCTACATGTTCCGGCTCTGGTACAAGACCTTCTTCGGTGCGGAGCGCTTCGACGAGCATGCGCTGGCGTCAGGACACGGTGATCCGCACGATCCCATGGCACATGCCGCCGCACAGGGTCATGGAGCCGAGCTGAGCACGAAGGACGAGCACGATCAGGGACAGGCAGCGCATCCGCATGGCGTGCATGAGTC
>CAZZVI010000126.1:0-1713 GCA_964657335.1 uncultured Terriglobus sp. | reverse complement strand
GGTTCGCTTGGTGCACGCGTCGCGAACAATGCGCTGTACCGGCTCGTTGCTGGGAAGTACTTCATCGATGAGCTGTACAACGCAGTCTTCATCGTTCCGCTGATGGTGATCTCGCGCCTGCTGCTGGTGGGCCTGGTCGACACCGGCCTGGTCAACGGCACCGGCACCTTCGCTGCGTTTCTGACGCGGTCAGCGGGTGAAGGCACGCGCCGCATGCAGTCCGGCAACATCCGCTCCTACGCGGGATGGCTTGCGGCCGGTGCCGCTGCCGTCATCCTGCTGATGACGTACTCCGCGCTGACAAAGCACTCGACACTCGCGCAACATCTTCCCGTGAACCTGTACGGCAATCGTTAGGGCCCATGACTCACCTGAACGGCATCATTCTTTCGCTGATCGTCTTCACGCCGCTGGTGGGCGCGGTGGTGCTGGCCCTGCTGCCGGATCGCGGCCGCATCCAGCAGTGGGCCGCGCTGCTCGTTACGCTGATCACCTTCGGCATGACGCTGCATCTGCCGGCGCACTTTCGCGAGGCACAGACGCTTGCGGAGTCGCTCCACTGCATTCCCGGCCAGCCGTGCATCCGCGCGGTGAACTTTGCGTTTGAGCAGAACCGTATCTGGATCCCATCACCGCTGATTCGTTACCACGTTGGCGTGGACGGCCTGTCGATGTGGCTCATTGTGCTCTCCGGGCTGCTTGCGCCGCTGGGCGTGCTTGCCTCGTGGAACGCAATCTCATCGCGCCGCAAGCTGTTCTACACGCTGTTCCTGCTGCAGCAGGTCGCGATGCTGGGCGTGTTCGCCTCGCTCGACCTGTTCCTGTACTACGCCTTCTGGGAGCTGGCGCTGGTGCCGATGACCATTCTCATCGCCACCTTTGGCCGCACGGAGAACCGCCGTCGCGCCGCGATCAAATACTTCCTGTACGCCTTCATCCCGTCAGCTCTGCTGCTGGTTGGCATCATCTGGGTCTATGCCGTCACGGGAACCTTCGAGCTGCCGCGCCTGGCGACGCTGGCCGCGAACCATGACATTCATGCGTCGTCCGCAGGCATGTGGCTGGCTTCGCTTGCCTTCCTGTTCGCCTTTGCCGTCAAGGTGCCGGTGTTTCCGCTGCATGGCTGGCTCTCCGACGCCATCAGCGAAGCTCCCACGGCGGCCGTCATGGTGCTCGCCGGCAAACTCGGCCTCTATTCCATCCTGCGTTTCTCGTTCGGCATCTTTCCCGAGCAGTCGCACCGCATTGCCCCGTTGTTCATCGCGTTGGGAGCCATCGGCATCGTCTACGGCGCATGCGCCGCGCTGGTGCAGGACGACCTGAAGCGACTTGCCGCCTACTCAACCCTCGGCCACCTGTCGTTCTGCACGCTGGGCATCTTCACCTTCACGGTGAACGGGCTGGACGGCGGCATGTACCAGATCCTGAATCACGGCATTTCGGGCGGCGCTCTGTTCCTGCTGATGGGCTTCCTCTTCGAGCGCTACCGCACCTACGACATGCGCGAACTCGGCGGCATTGCCGGCAAGCTGCCGTGGATGGTGACGCTGTTCGTCATCACCGCGCTTTCGAATGTCGGTCTGCCCGCGCTGAACAGCTTTGTCGGCGAGTTCCTCATTCTCTCCGGCTCCGCGCAGACGGTGCTTGCGCACCATCCAATGCTGTGGACGACGATCGGCACCACCGGCGTCATCTTCGCCGCGGGCTACCTGC
>CAZZVI010000125.1:3511-9605 GCA_964657335.1 uncultured Terriglobus sp. | reverse complement strand
TCATTCGGAACGTTGAAGACTTCCCAGCGGAACTGCACCTGCTGACGCTCTGTGATGTGGAAATTCCGGGTGAGCGCCATATCCAGCTCGTAACTGCCTGGTCCCAGCAAGCTGAGAGGCCTGGTAAGCGCGTAGGTCCCGGCTGCTGGCGACGAGAATGCCGACTTTGCTAGAACACCAGTCGTTCCGAAGCGGGTCTTGCTGCTGGCATAAGGGCTACCGGTAACGACGAGGTACTGCGTACCCTCACCGCTCAACGCAACGTCTGTACCAATCGTCGGCGAGTAATAGCCTCCCGAACGTGCAGTAAAAATAGTGGAGAGTCCCCAGCCCCCGGCAACGAGATCTTCCCAATGAATCTTCAGCCGGGGCGAGGTCAGAATCAGTGAGAGGTTAGCCACCTGGCGTCGGTCCGAGTCGCAGTTGGAGTAACTGGCAGCGCGGTTCCCTGGGATCACGTACGAGGGACCCGTTAATTCCGTGGTCTCCGCCTCGCTCAGGCAATGAGCGAAGGTGTAGTTACCGACGATGTTGGCAATTCTGCCGCGGTGCTGCACCGAAACCAGGATGCCGTTGTAGTTCGCAGAGCCGCCATCATCATACTGTCCGATGGTCGAGTAGTACTGACCCTGACCATAGTTCTGCAGCGCAAGCATGCGACGGCTGTTGGTGTTCCCGGTGGACGAGCACGCTACGCCTGCCTTAGGGAGCCCGGTGGTTGGTGTAAGCGCGCCACAGGAACCCGTAGAACCCGTAGACGTTCCAGCAATGTAGACGGCCGGATCGGCCTCATACGAGGTCGGCAGATGCGTCGTCTTGTTGCCAAGATAAGTGGCGCCATACAGCCATGAGCCAGCCTGCTTCTGAATGCTGAGATTCCACTGTTGCAGATACATCGGCTTGAGGTGCAGCGGCTGGTTGACGTAGACACCCGCCAGGGGAAAAGGCACGTTCGGTCCCAGCTGGCTGAGTGCCGGGAAGGGATTGCTGCCGTTACCGTTATAGTTTGCCGCCACGTACGGGTTGGTTGTGTCGAACGGTCCAGTGAGGGAGACAGTCGAACCATAAGGAGCAGAGTTGGAATAACGAGTATCGAAGAACAGCTGCGGCGCATCGTGGAAGATGCCGTAGCCCGCACGGATCGACATCGTCCCATTATTCGTCGGGTCGAAGATCACGCCAATGCGTGGCTCGAAGATATCGTTCTTTCCGAAGTTGTAGGAAGTCCCGGGAAAGCCAGGGTCTCCAGGGAACGTGAGTCCAGCCGGTGCGTTCACATAACGGCTTGATCTTGTGCCGGCCGCAAAGGCAGTGAGATCGATGTGCTCGGCGCGGCCTTCTCTGTTCTTGAACGGGATGTACGGCTCGTATCGCACGCCATAGTTCAGCGTGAGGTGAGGCGTCGCCTTGAAGGTGTCCTGCGCATACGCTGCGAAGTACTTCCACTTGTCGTCTTCCAGGTCTGGGTTTCCTTGCTGGAACGTATCTACCTGCCCTGCGAAAAAGGACGCGTAGCCGACGGTAGAAGCCGTCGTGCCATTGCCGCTGAAGGTAAAGGTGCCGTTCGAGAGGCGATTGTTCACGGTGTTCTCATACCCGTAGAGAAACTGGGCGCCGAACGCCATCTGATGCCGCCCACGCAAATAGCTGACGTCGTTGTTGAATGAGAAGACAGCTGTGTTGAAGTAGCCAGGGTTTTGGCCGAGGCTGAAACCATTGGTGACGCTGATGCCAACATACTTGCCGAGAGACGGCAACTGGTAGATGTTGATGCCGACGTCACTAGCATCAAAGTACGGCGGCACGGAACGAAGGCCAAGGGTGCGGTTACCCGTTGCACGGAAGGAGTTGACGAGGTGATCCGTAAGCGTGACGGTATGGCCCAGCACCAGCGATTGATCCCTGTTCTTCTGGACCACTGTATTCGCCGTGAGGATATTGCCGGGAATCACGTTTGCAGGGAGATCGTAATTGCCGTAGAAGTAACGCGCGAAGACAGATTGCTTTTGACTGACCGTGTAGTCCACACGCGCCGGAATCTCCTGCGTGTTGGAGTTTGCAGAGATGGGGACTGGCAACTGGGTGCACTCGTCGCCGGCCGGAGCGATCGGGATTCCCTTGGCGATGATGGCAGTGGCCACCGGACTGACTGGAGTCTTCAAGATGCCGTCAGTGGTTGCTGAGGTGCCGGAACCAACGATATTGAAATATGTAGGATTCAGACTGGCAGCCTTGATGCCGTTGCACTTGAACGCGTTTGAGAAGTTGCCAGCCACTTCTGCCGCAGTAGGCAGATAGACGAGATTGCTGGTCGGGTTGGAACGTACGATCGTTCCCTGGTAGCCGCCGAAGAAGAAGAGCCTGTCCTTCTTGATGGGGCCGCCGATAACACCGCCGAACTGGTTGCGTTTCAGGCTGTCGCGCGGCTTCAGGCCGGTCGTCGCGTTATAGCTGAAGAAGTTCGCCGCATTGAACATGTAGTTGCGCACGAAGTAGAACGCGTCGCCGTGGAAGGCGTTAGTACCCGACTTGGTGATCGCGTTTACCGCCGCGGCTGCGTGGTTGCCGTACTGCGCCGGCAGGGAACTCGTTTCTACCTTGAACTCCTGCAACGCGTCGGGAAACGGCAGCGGCAGGTTCAGGTTATTGAAGATGTCGTTGTGATAGCCGCCGTCCAGCGAGTAGGCAACGCCGTTGGGTAGACCGCCGGCGACCGCAATCGTGATTGTCGGGAAGTTCTTGTTAGAGTTGAGATCGCCGGCCGGAGCCGTCGTGGTGGCGCCTGCCAGGGCGATGAGTTGTGTCGGGTCACGACCGTTCAGGGGCAGTTCGACGACCTGCTTATCGTCTACCACCTGGCCGATGCCGTTGCTCTGCGTCTCTACCTGCGCACCCGGCTGGGTCGTGACCATGATCTGTTCGTTCACGTTTCCTACCTGGAGCTTGGGATCGAAGGTAGGATTCGAGCCGACTTCCAGCTTGATGCCGGTAAGTACATAGGTCGTAAACCCTGGAGCGGTGACCTCAAGGCGGTAATTGCCAATTGGCAGATCCGGCAGGGTATAGGCGCCAGAGTTGCTGCTCGTGATGGTCCGTACCTGACCGGTGTCGATGTTGGTCATGACGATCTTTGCGTCCGGGACTGCGGCGCCTGTGGGATCCTGTACGGTCCCGGTGACCTGGGCTGTATTGAGTGATTGCGCCATGACCGGTGCGCAGCTGACTACGCCCACTGCACAGGTGATTAGCGATCGGGTAAATCTCATGAATCTTGCCTCCAGAAATGCTGCCGGTTACGGGTGGAACGATCGTGCTGAATATGTGCGGTCGTGGTGTGTGGGTGTGAGCCGAAAAACAGACGGAAGGTATCTTCGGGGCCAGCGAAGCGCGCGGCGGCGGCGAGACAGGGTGGGTGGCAGTAATCAAGAATGTGCGCCATCTGGGCATTCCCTCGCGTCAGACAAGTGACGTGCGCGCAGTTCGCGACGCACGTGAATCGATTGCTTGACCGGAACGGGATGCTAGGCTCAGGCAAATTGCGAAATCAATCCACTAACGGTGCTAGCACCGTTCACGATACGTATCTGCCTTACACCGCGTGCTAGCATCACGCACGATAAACACCGGGTGGATCAAGTGTTGATACGCCCGGCGGCTGAAGGAGATTGTGATGTTAAGAGGCAAGGTTCTATCACTCACGTTCGTGCTTGCGTTGGCTCTTCCAACACTTGGTGTCTCGCAAGGCCCAGCTGCTGATACCGGCTGCCCCGCACCCGGCGCCCGCGGACCACGTCCTGCAGTCGCGCCTGGTGGCCCGGGCGGACCGCCTCCTGGAGGACGTCCGCAAGGACCACCGCCCGAAGCCGCAGATAGACCGGCAGGACCTCCGAAGAAACGTCTGCTGATATGGGCGGACACACGCAACGGCATCGCCCAGCATGACATCGGCCACGCTATCGCCGTCATCGAAGAACTTGGCTACAAGTCAGGTGCTTACGACACCTGGGTCCGTACGGACTCCAACATCATTTCCCGCCGTCCCAAGATGACAACTGGCGAGCCTGCCAGTGGAGGCCCAAGCCTTTGCAACGTAGACGCCATCTTCTTCATGGGCCACCGCGAGATCGAGCTTGATGCACAGCAGAAGGCTGACCTGCTCTGGTTTGTCCATGACGCAGGGAAAGGTTTTGTGGCAGCACACGTGGGCGATACTGCGTTCCTGTCTTGGCCCGAGTTCGGCGAAATGCTTGGTGGACGTTTCGACCAGCACCCGTGGGGCACAGTGGAAGGATCTGTCATCGTGACCGACCCAAAATTTCCAGGCATGAGCCAGTTCGGTCCGAGCTTCACCATCAAGGACGAGTTCTATCAAAGCAGCGGCTTCTCACCTGACAAGAGCCGCGTGCTCATGCGTCTGGACACAACGAAGCTGGATAAGACGAACGCTCGCGGCATGCAAGCCGCTGATTACCCCTACGCCGTGGCTTGGGCAAAGATGTACGGCAAAGGACGCGTCTTCTATGCCACGTTCGCACACGCACCGGCCACATGGGACAACCCAAAGATCCAGGACATGTACCTGCAAGCGATCCGCTGGGCGTTGGGTGAAGTTGACGCAGACGTCACGCCCATACCCGTTCCGCCACCTACGCCGGACGCACTTCCTCGATAGAAGAAAGGCCGCGAGCTCTCCATCTATGCGGGGACGCCGCTCAGCTGGAAAACGGCAACGAATAGATGGGCGTGAGAACGCTTGAGCAGCGCAAGAGCGCTTGGCAACTCCTGTCGAGCGCTTCTGGAATAAGGTCCGAACCTCGGATTTACCGATGGATTCTGAGCAGAACCACTGAACAATGTGGATCTATTTAGCGCATTTCAGGTGGTCGCGACGAAATAACCTTGATTTGTAAAGGCTTCTGAAGAGGTCGAATCCTCTCCCCCGCCAGTCAAACGTGGAAGCCAAAGGGTCCGTGAAACTACGCTTCTGCTTCCTGATCGCCTTGCAGCGTTCTATCTGCGTGTGCATTGAGCGAAATTTCATTTTTGGGACTTTCTTTAGCGTCATAATGCTAGTATTTACGTCAAAATGCGTCATAACATTGTGGGTGGTATCACGAGAATTTGGTCCGCGCCACTTTCTGGTGTTCTCTCAGAGCAGCCATCGCGATCAGCACTCGAGCAGTGCTGATCGACGTCTGCTCGTCTTGTACCACTTTTCTCCTAGCGGAGATGAAACAACCCAGGTTTGCCGATAGCTACAGCAAGGCTGCATTACTGCCCGGCTGGCGTCGGAATTCTCCTGAGGTTGAGACATGTCGAACCCCTTCCGCTGTGCCCTTCTTCGCTTTTCAGTAGCGTCTCGTGAAACGCTGCCGTTCCTGCTCTGCTTGTTTGTCTTTGCGGTTCCAGCTCGGCTGATGGCAGCGACGAGTACGGGTCTCACGTACGGGTGCACCTCGGGCAGCGGTACTTGCTTCGAGACGTTCGCCGGCGCAGCCGGAGTAGATCTGGCGGCCTACAACCCGAACTGGGTGAGGATCACTGGCACCGGCAGCGCTTACACGACCGGTACGAACTCCGCTGCCATCCCATCTGGCGTCTACGCGTACTATGCGTACGCACCCTCGAGATCTGAGACATCGCAGATCACGGTCGACCCGTCCAGCTCGCCGAGCGACTACACGCGTGATGCCTGCGTGCGCATATCCCCCGGCGTCAGCGGGTATTGCGTCGGGTTTGGCGGAGCGTACAACGGAAGCTACTTGAACTGCGACGTCGAGAAGGACGGCCAGTTTGTCGGCAACGGCAGCTGTGGACCCGTGAGCGCCACGACGAGCCATACTTTGGCGATCGTCGCCTCCGGTACATCCACGGTGAAACTATCGATCTACCTGGATGGCGTTTACACGGGATCTGTCGCTGATTCGGACGAGCCTTACACAATCCCAGGGTCGGGCTTCGCTCTGCAGGGCGGAGCTTCCGATGCGAGCTCCTGGCATGACTATCTCGGGGTCACACCGCTGGCAACGATGACCGCCACAGCCTACGGCTGCCCTTCCGGTAGCGGCAGTTGCGTGGATACGTTCGCCGGCAA
>CAZZVI010000125.1:0-3411 GCA_964657335.1 uncultured Terriglobus sp. | reverse complement strand
AAAAACGGCGTACTTGTTGGCAATGGCAGTTGTGGATTTCCCTCCTCACGCGTAGCGCATACGCTCGCGATCAGCGCCTCTGGAACCGCGCCCGTCACCCTGGAGATCTACCTGGATGGCATCGCAGTGGGAAGCGTGAAGGACAACTCGAAGACGCTTCCTCCGGCACATCCGGGTTTTGCCCTGAACGGCGATGGAACGCTGGCCGACACCGACACCGGTACGTGGAAGGACTCACATGACTCTCTCGTGATCCCCGCCGCCTCTGCCCCGGTCTTCAGCCCCGCCAGCGGTACCTACACCGGCACTCAAAGCGTCGCCATCACAACCTCGACACCCCTCGCCGTGATCTATTACACGACAGACGGAAGCACACCGACCGTAGCTTCCACGTTGTACAAGACGCCGGTTAAAGTGTCCGCGAACACAACCATCAAGGCCCTCGCTTATGCTCTGGGAGACACCCCGAGCGTTGTGTCCAGTGGTGTTTACATCATTGGCGCGCCGGTCGTGCAGACGCCTGTGTTCTCCGTGCCGTCGCCATACTCCGGGTCGCCTACCAGCGTCTCCATCGCTGACGCCACTTCCGGAGCGAAGATCCTCTATTGCGTCGATACGACGAACACCTGCGCGCCTTCGACGCTCTACACCGCCGCAATCTCCTTCACCACGAGCGAGTACATTCGGGCGCAAGGCACGTTGGCTGGCGACACTTCGTCCGCGATCGCAGTCTGGCAGGGAAGCTCGGCGACCACGCAGATTACTACTTCCGCGTGCCCCGTCGGAACGCAGTACAAGCCCTATGCAGGCTGCACGATTAGTGCGACGGGCGGGGTACCCCCGTATACCTTTGGCTGGTCGACGACATCGGGCAACGGTCTGGTCGAGGGTCTGCAGCTTTCCCCTTCGACGGGTGTGATCTCCGGCATCGCTTATGGTCAGGGTACTTACTCGATTCCCTTTACCGTGACTGACGCGGCCGGGACAACGGTCACGAAGAGCATCACACTGCCGGTGAATGGGGACAACACGACTGGCGGCTGTTCTCTGTTCCCGCCGGACTCGATCTGGCACTTGAATGTTGCCAACTTGCCAGTGGATACGTCAGTTGCGGCTCCGATCGCGTCCGTTTACGCTCCTTCCGCTTTGCATATGGTGTTCGGCGCAAACCTGAATGACGGCGGAATACCCTTCCTGCGGGTTCCTTACAACCAGCAAAATGTGCCTGTGGCGACCACGCTGTACCAGAGTTACTTCACATCAGGTCCGTTCCCTTCCTACGCTCCGGTAGAAGGCACTCAGAACAGCGGCCCGGATGCAGATCGTCACACGCTTGTTCTTCAGACTGCGGGCGGCGGCAATAACTGCAAACTATGGGAGATGTGGCAGGGCGCGCCCACGACAAACGGATGGACCGATTCGAGTAATGCTTACTGGGATCTGGGCACCTACAACATGCTGCCACAGGATAACGGCTCAACCGACGCTGCGGGTCTTCCTATTCTGCCGCTGCTGTGGAACTATGACGAAGTTGCTGGAGGCTGCGCTGCGGGAGCGGAGTGCGGCGTTGTGAAGCACCCTGGACGGCTCACACTGAACCACACTCTCAACTATCACGTGTGGCCGGCGACTGCGCAAAGCGGCCTTTCCGTCTGCACGGGCGGCTATGAGGATGACAATCATCTCATCTCGCAAAGCAACCCGCCGACATACTGCGGTGGTTCCTCTCCAATGGGCGAGATCTACCGCCTGAAGAGCAGCACGGTCACGCCCGCGGCATGCACAGGTCATCCGCAGGCGCAGGTGCTCATCACAGCCATGCGAAACTACGGCCTGATCGTCGCGGATAACGGAATTACCGGCGGCATCGTCGCCACCGCGGATGCGCGCTGGAACGACGACGACCTAGCCTGCCTTACCAATCTGCACTTGACTGACTTCGAACCAGTCGATGTATCGGGCAAGATGATCGACCTGAACAGCTCGCAGGTGCGGCCATAATTCGGGTGGCTGCGGATCGCTAAGTAGGACTTAGTCCAGCGTAGCTGTCCGCAGCCAATCGAAACTTCCCGCGGAGGCCGGCGTTACGCCGTGCAGTCTTTTCGTGTGAACGACGACGTTATCGGGTGACCAGAGTATGAGGCTGGGTTCATCCGCAGCAAGCAAATGTTGTAACTGCAGGTAGGTATCCCGTCTCTCTTCTGTGCTGATTTCAGCGGCGCCCGCGGCTACCAGCCTATCTACTTCCCCGTCATGATAGCGGCCGCGATTGCCACCCTTCGGCGGCATCATTGCGGAACTGTAGGCGTATCGAAAGATGTCAGGATCTTCATTCGATCCGACCCATCGCAGAACATAGATCTGGAATGCACCCTTTGTAACATCCGCGTAGAAGGTGCCGAACTCATTCTGGCGCAGCTGCAGATCGATACCCACTTCTCGGACCTGCTGCTGTACGACTGCCGCCAGCAGCCGCATGGTGTCGTCCGTTGAACTCTTCAGCGTGAGATGAATGCGAACACCATGGGCGTCCGCGTGAAAACCCGCAGCCTCAAGAAGAGCTTGCGCCTTCGCAGCGTCGTGCGTGTAGCGCGTAATTGGATCGCCCGCGCCGGGCGCAGCCCAGTGCCCGAGCGGCAGGAGCGTATCGACGATTTCTGCCTGGCCGTGCAGCAATGCTTTCACGATCGCCGGACGGTCGATCGCGTAGGCAAAGGCCTGCCGCACGCGCGGGTCGCGCAAGAGCGGCTCGGTCGTGTTGAAGGTCATGTAGTTCACGATTGAGCCGGGTCGGCTTTCAACGGCAAGGTTTGGATCGCGGCCAAGCCTTGCGACCGTGTCGCCGGTGAGCGCGTTGGACGCTGCGTCGGCGGAACCTTTCTGCAGCTCCAACGCACGCGTGATTGCATCCGGCACGATGGCAAAGCGCAGCCTCTGGATGGATGGCTCGCCATCCCAGTACTCCGGGTTGCGCTCCAGCACGACGTCTTTGTCCTGGGTTTCGCTCACAAAGCGAAACGGTCCGGTGCCGACCGGATGCTCGCCCATCCCCTTGCCCGCACCTCTCTCGACGACGGCGCTCAGGCCATCGCTCATGTTGAAGAGCAGGCTGGCGTCCGGCCGCTTGAGGTGCACGATGCAGGTAAGCGGGCTGGCCACCTCGACGTGGTCCACGCTGTCGAAGTTCCCGCTCTTCGACGTGACGATCGCGCCGTTGTGCATGCTGTCGATGGACCAGGCAACGTCCGCCGCGTCGAGCAGCTTGCCGTCGTGAAAGCGCACGCCATCGCGGATGTTCAGCACGAGCGTGAGCGGGTCGCGCCAGCTCCAGTCCGTTGCCAGCGCGGGTTGCAGGTTGTAATGCTCGTCTTTGCGCACGATGGAGTCGAAGATCAGCGCGCCGATGTGTTC
>CAZZVI010000124.1:6036-9623 GCA_964657335.1 uncultured Terriglobus sp. | reverse complement strand
TCCAGATACCGGTAGAAGAACTCGCATCCCGCATCGAAGTCCGAAGCCTTGATGCGCTCATCCCGGCCATGGGCGCGGTTTTCGTCGCGATCCATGCCCATGCCTGCAATGCCGTAACTCGGCAGGCCTTCCGCCGTCGTGTAGATACTGTCGGACGCGCCCGCGTTCATGGTGGGAACGATGGCGACGCCCGGCCACATCGAGTTCGCAACGTGTTTCAGTGGGTCGAATACGACGGGCAACGGAGCCGGCGGCGGGGCGGATTTGCGATCGGGCGCGGTTGCACTCACCACGCGGGCGTCGCTCATGTATTGCACGGTCACATCCTTGTCGCCGATGACGCCGATGAGCACCTGCCGAACCTCTTCCTGCGTGTGGCCGGGCAGGATGCGGCAGTTCACGTTCGCCTCGACCTTCGCGGGCAGCGCGTTGGGTGCATGGCCGCCGGAGATCATCGTCGCGACACAGGTGGTGCGGAGGCCGGGATTGAAGGTGGGATCCGCCGTCGCGCGCTGCAGGGCCGCGGGATCGGGCGGCGTGCGCAGAAGGGCGGCCATGTCTGCCGCGCGCTGGCTCTTCTCCAGCTTCGAGAGCGCCTCCATCTCCGAGCGCGTTACCTCGTTCAGCTCAAACGGGAACTGGTAAGCCTCCACCTTGGCGAGCGCGTGGACCAGCCGATAGATCGCGTTGCCGGGCATCGGCTCGGACGAATGGCCGCCGGGCGAGGTCGTCGTCAGGACGTAGTCGGCGTAAGTCTTCTCTGTCGCCTCCACGTCGAGCGTCAGCGGCTTGCCCGCAACGGTCGTCAGGCCGCCGCTGTCCGGGTTGATGACGAACTCTGCCTTCATCTCTTCGGGATGGTTCTTCAGCAGCCACTCGACGCCGTTCGAGGCGCCACCTTCCTCGTCTGCCGTGAGCGCAAGGATGATGTCGCGGGCCGGTCGGAAGCCCTCACGCTTCATGCGCAGGAAGGCCGCCACCGCGGCTGCATCGCTGTCCTTCATGTCGATGGCGCCGCGCCCGTAGAAGTAGCCGTCCTTCTCGGTGAAGACGAACGGATCGGTGGTCCAGTCCGCGCGGTTGGCTTCGACCACGTCGAGGTGGCAGATGATGAGCATCGGCTTCAGCGTGCTGCCGGGGACGCCGCGGTAGCGCGCAACGAGGTTCATCTTGCGGTCATTCGGCCCGAGCAGCTTCAGGTCCTCTGGAGGAAAGCCCGCATCCAGCAGCCGCTGCCGCATGGCTTCCGCCGCCTTTGTCACCGAGCCGACCGAGTCCGTCGTGTTGATCTCGATGAGCTGACGGAAGATGTCGCGTGCCTCTTTCGTGTTGGCGCTCTGCGCGGACGCACAAAGGCCTACCGAGCACAGCATCAGTGCAGCTATCTTCTTCATGCAGGAACTCCCCGGAGATGACTCATATACTCGCATAGGGTGCTTGTCATGCAGGCGGCGACGGTCCAGAACGTTTCAAGGCTGTACGGCAGCTTTGCCGCGCTTCGCCGCGTGACGCATTCGTTCGCGGCGGGCGGCTTTCATGTGCTGCTGGGGCCGAATGGGGCAGGGAAGTCGACGCTGCTGCGCGTACTTGCGGGGCTGGTTTCGCCGAGCAGCGGCAGCGTCGAAGTGCTCGGGGGCGACCCGCACAGCGTGCGCTCGCGCATGGCGTACATGAGCCACGCGCCCATGCTGTACGAGGAGCTTTCGGCGATGGAGAACCTCCGCTACTTCTCGCGCCTGAGCCAACCGGGGGCCACGTGCGACTGCAGCGGGTCGCCGGAGATGGCGCTGCGCGCAGTTGGTCTTGATCCCGCGATGACGCGTCCTGTTTCGCAGTTTTCGCAGGGCATGCGGCAGCGCGTCTCCATGGCGCGCGCGCTTGTGGCCGACCCCGAACTGCTGCTGCTGGACGAGCCCTTCAGCAACATGGATGTGGGCGGCGCGCGCGAACTGGTGGCGCTGCTGCTGGACTTTCGTAGCTGGCCCATGGCGGGCGGCAAAGCTGCGCGCACCGTCATCATGACGACGCACCAGTTCGACCTGGTGCAGGACGTGGCCGACAGCGTCGTCACCATGCGTAATGGAGCGATTGCGGACGAAGCCACACCGGGGCTAAAGCCCCTTCAAGGTTCGCCTGATGTCAGTGGCCTGAAGGCCACTGCTCCCTCCGAGACTGCGGAGGCAGCCGGGGCGTGAAGACGAATGCAGCACGGCAGCTCGATCGCCTTGGCATCGCGTACGAAACGCGCGAGTACCTTGTCGATCCTGACGACCTCTCCGCTCCGAACGTCGCGAAGAAGATCGGCATGCCGGCCGAGCAGGTCTTCAAGACGCTGCTGTGCCGTCTGAGCGGTTCTGCCGAAGGGGGCGAGTACGCCTTCGCAGTCATTCCGGGCGATGCGGAACTCGACCTGAAGAAGCTGGCTGTCGCGGCAGAGAGCAAGAAGGCCGAGCTTGCTTCCTTGAAAGATGTCGAACCGCTGACCGGCTATGTGCGTGGCGGCGTCACCGTGATGGGTGCGAAGAAGGCCTATCGAGCCTTTGCCGATGAAGCGATCGAGCTGTTTGACACGATCAGCGTTTCGGCCGGCATGCGCGGTCTGCAGTTGATCTTGTCGCCTGCGGATTACCTGAGGGCTGCCGAAGCCACCGTCGCCGCCCTGACACGGGTCGCGGTCTGATGATCTATCTCCGCACCGTCTGGCTGCACCTGCGCAAAGACCTCCAACTGGAGTGGCGCAGCCGCGAAGCGTTGTCAGGGATGCTGTTTTTCACGCTGCTGATCGTTGTCGTGTTTGCGCTGGCGTTCGATCCCACGGGCTTTCCGACGCTGGCGCGGCAGATGAGTGGCGGCCTGCTGTGGGTGGGTCTGCTGTTTGCCGCGACCACCGCGCTGAATATCTCGTGGGAGCGCGAGCGGCGCAACCAGGTGCTGGACGCGCACCGCATGTCGGCCAGCGCACCGAGCGCGCTGTTCCTGGGCAAGGCGCTGGCCAACCTGATCTTTGTCTCCGTGGTGGAGGCGGTGCTGGCGCCGGTCTTCATCGTCTTCTACAACCTGCATCCGCTGGGCGAGGTGAAGTGGCTTCTGCTGGTCATGCCGCTGGGCACGTGGGCCATCGTGGTCAACGGCACGTTCTTCGCGGCGCTGGGCCTGCGCAGCCGCAACCGCGAACTGATGCTGCCGGTCATCCTGTTTCCCCTGTCGATCCCGGCCCTGCTCGGCGTGGTGCAGGCGACCACCGGCATCATCACCGGAGAGTTTGAGCCACAGATCTGGGTGCGTATGCTGTTGGGCTTCGACGTGATTTTCACGACGGCTTGCCTTTTGTTGTTCGAGACGGTTCTGAATGCGGAGTGAAGAGCGAACGCAGCGGTCGCAACGTTGCCGCAGCCTGCGCAGCTCTTGCGCGCCGTAAAGCTTGGATGGTGCCACTGCGTACGTGGCGAAACCGCCGCGCACGCTGCGTTCGCTCTTTCGATAGACTGTCCTTGACTTATGAAGCGACTCTTTCCGGCGCTGTTGTTGTTCAGTCTTGTGCTCCTCGGCATCGGCTTCTATGAGGCGATCTTCGTTGCGCCTGTTGA
>CAZZVI010000124.1:0-5936 GCA_964657335.1 uncultured Terriglobus sp. | reverse complement strand
CGGCCGGTGTGGGGCATCTGGTGGGCGTGGGATGCGCGGCTTACCAGCTTCCTCCTGCTATTCCTGCTGTACGTGAGTTACCTGCTGGTGCGGAACTTCTCCGGCGGCAGCCAGACGCCGGTGATCGCGGCCGTGCTCAGCGTCTTTGCCGGGATCGATGTGCCGATCGTGTTCATGTCCATCCGCTGGTGGCGCACGCAGCATCCCGCGCCGGTGCTGACGGGCGAAGGGTCACTCGATCCCTCCATGCGGCCGGCGCTTTACTGGAACATGTTCGCGTGGTTCTTCTGGGGATTGACGCTGGTGTGGGCGCGCTACGCGATCGTCCGCCGCGAGCAGCAGGTGGCGGAACGCGCCGCTCTGCAGGCATTGGAGGTCTAGATGGAGCCAAGCGTCAACAGCATTCACTTCCTCTGGGCCGCCTACATCCTGGTGGCCCTGGCGAACATCGGTTATGTTCTTTTGCTTCGCTCACGCTGGGTCAAATCCCGTGCCGCGAAAGACTAGATTCACGCGACTTGCCTGCGGCATGACGATGTTGCCTCTGCTGCTTGCCGGCGGATGCCGCCGTGTGCGCTTTCCGCAGCTCGCGGAGAATTACCGCGAATACGCCTACGTCGCCAATGGCGGAGCAGGCACCGTCAGCATTCTGGACCTGGTGAACTTTCGCTCGGACCGCACGCTGCGTGTGGGCGACGACCCCGTGAGTGTCGCTGCCAATCCTGTTCGCAACGAGGTGTACGTCGTCAACGCGGCCAGCGGAACGGTCAGCGTGATCGATGCGAACGGCAACTCGGTCGCCGCGACGATACCCGTCCATCGACAGCCTTCTGCTATCCGCGTGGATGCGAAGGGCGAGCGCGGCTATGTGACCAACACCGGCGCGAACACCGTGAGTGTGCTGGACCTCGTGCATCATCGTGAACTTGCGACCGTCGGGACCGGCGAGCAGCCCGCCGTGGCGCAGGTGTCGCCGGATGGACGCACGCTCGTCGTCTCGAACCGCGGCAGCGGCAGTGTCTCCGTGTACGACATTACCGGCGCGCCCGCACCTCGCCTTCGCGCCACCTTTGCGGGCTGCGCGGGTGCGAGCGACGTTGCCATCCTGAACGACTCTTCCAAGGCCTTCATCGCGTGCTCCTCAGACGATGCGGTGCTGTCCATCAGCCTGGCCAGCGCTCCCGGCTCGTGGGCCGCGAAGCAGGATGCCAGCTCCATGCAGGACCACCTGCTGGCGCGGCTGCGCGTCGGCAAAGGGCCTGTCCATCTCGCGCTCAAGCCGGACAGCGGAGAACTCTTCGTCAGCAACTTTGGCTCGTCGAGCATCACGGAGATCTCCACCTTCACCAACGAGGTGGGCGGTACATACAGGATCGGCACGGAGCCCGCGCAGGGCCTCGTGAGCGCCGACAACTCGGCGCTGTGGATTGCCAACGCGGGAGCGGACTCGGTCAGCCTGTACTCCATTGACGATGGCCGCATGACCTCCAGCGTGCACACCGGCCCCGAGCCGCAGGCGATGGCCCTCTCGATGGAGCAGCCACTGCTGCTGGTGGCAGATGCGAAGAGCGGCGATGTTGCGGTCATCCATACCAAGGGCAACAACGGACCGGAGCTCTTCACCATGCTGCCTGCGGGCGCAAAGCCGAACAGTATCGCAATCAAGGCGTACCGGCAGACGCCGTGAGGGCTCTTTGGCCCACTCTTAACGTTTGTCATCCCACAACCGCTGTCATTCCGTAGCGCAGCGAAGGGATCTGCATGTCCGCCCGCACCGGCACGGACGCTAAAGTGTGCCACGGAGCCGTGGATCGTCGTGCCCACAGCTCGCTTGAGTGCAACCGCCTGGCACACATGCAGATCCCTCCGCTTCGCTACGGGATGACAGGCGGATGAGGACGAGAAGCGAACCCAGCTACATCCGGAAGCTCTCACCCAGATAGATCCGCTTCACATCGGGGTCGCGGCCGAGTTCGCCGGGCGTGCCGTGGCGGAAGATCTTGCCCTCGGCCATGATGTACGCGCGGTCCGTCACGTTGAGCGTCTCGCGCACGTTGTGATCGGTGATCAGCACGCCGATGCCGCGGTCTTTCAGGCCGATGATGATCTCCTGCAGCTCCAGCACGGCGATAGGGTCGATGCCGCTGAACGGCTCGTCGAGCAGGATGAACGATGGGTCGATGCACAGGCAGCGAGCAATCTCAACGCGGCGCCGTTCGCCGCCGGAGAGCGCATAGCCCTGCGTCCGCCGCACGTGGCCCAGGTTCAACTGGTCGATCAGGGTGGTGGTGCGGTTACGGCGCGTCTCCCACTCGATGGGCTGCGTCTCGAGGATGGCGAGGATATTTTCTTCCACCGTCAGCTTGCGAAAGACCGACGGTTCCTGCGGCAGGTAGCTGATGCCGTAGTTGCGCGCGCGCAGGTACATGGGCGTGCGGCTGATGTCTTCGGCGCCGACCAGCACCTGTCCATCGTCAGGCCGGATGAGGCCCACCATGATGTAGAAGCTGGTCGTCTTGCCCGCGCCGTTGGGGCCGAGCAGCCCGACGACTTCACCCTCTGACACCGACAGGCTGACGCCGCGAACGACTTCGCGGCCGCCGTAGCCCTTCATGATGTTGTGGGTGGAAAGCGTGCGCGGTGTCGCGGTGCCGGCGGGTTCTTCGGGAATCGTGTCCAAGCAATCCTTACGGGTTCAGCGGCTGCGTGTGCCGCGGCCCGCCTCCGTTTCCGTGTGGACGCGATGGCCCGGTTCACCAGCCACTTCGACGCTATCATCCTCGCCGTGGAAGATCAACGAGGCGCCCGTGACCGTGCCGCGCGCGCTGTCGTTGATACGCGGCGGAGCGGATGGCGTGCCGGTGAGCTCGTAGCGACTGTCGGTCGCCGTGTACAGCAGCTTCGTGCCCGAGCCATTGCGGCCGGGCTGCTGCAGAAGCACGTTGCCCGTTGCCGTGACGGATTCGACGCCACTGCTGAGCAATGCGGCGGTCTTGTCGCCAGCGCTGCCTTCCTTCTTTGGGTCAGCGTGCAGCACCGCGGCGATGCGGTCCGAAGTGACGTTGGTGTCGGCGGTGCGCATGCGCGTCTGCCCGGTGACGACGAGCTGGCCGGGCGCGGCACCGGTTGCTGAGGTCATGGTGACGTGCTGTCCGGTGATCTGCACGGCGCCGTTCTTACCGGTCGGAGACCTGGGCGAAGGTGGCAGGCTCAGGTGGATGGCAGGCTTTGCGGCTGCCGGATCATTCGCCGCAAGCGTTCCGCGGCTGCGGTCCAGCTCCAGCTCCGGAGCGTCGATCTGGGCGGTGCTGCTCCACATGCGCGCGGGCTTCGATGCTCCGAAGAAACTTGCCAGCCCCCCGGCACCGGCGATGAGCGCGCGGTCTGCCAGCACATGCACCGGGTCAGCCGGAGCAGCGGACGCGGTCGCAGGCGCCGGCTGCTGCACGAAGGTGCCTCGCACGGCCCCCGTTGCTTCGGTGTCGCCGGTCGTCTGCGTCAGGGCAAAGCGGTCCGCCGCAAGCTGCACGCCGGGGGCAGTGACCACGGGCGTGCCGGTCAGCACAAGCCGCTGCGTGCCACCGTCGAACTCCGCGCGTTGCGCCGTGGCCCGCGTGTCCTGCGCAGGCGTCGCGGCCGCTTTGGCGGTTGCCGCTGCCGCAGGGACATGCTGCGTCACGACGACATGGCCTGTCTGGACCGCTGTCTGCAGTTGCCCTGTGCTGGTCGAAGGAGCCGCAGTGCCGGGCGCTCGCAGGGTGGCGTGCAGCGTATCTCCGCTGCTGGTGCGCGCTTCGCCGGTCGAGCTTGTCTGGTCGATGTGCGTGTTGCCCGTGCCGTCGATCGATGCAACGTAGCGCTTCGGCCTTCCAGCCGCCGTCACCGCATGCAGTTCATCGGCACGGACCACGGTCGTCTGCGTGCCAGGCATCGGCTTTCCATCCTTGCTCCTGGAAGTGATTGCACCCACACTGTGCAGCGTCGCGTTGCCGGTCGCAACCGCATCACGCAGCGCGGTGCGATGGCTATCCTGCAGCAGGTGCGCGACGACGCGGTCCGCGGTGAGCGCATCCTGCTCTCCCGAAGCGTTGGTGCTGTTGACGTGAACGGCCCGCATCAGGTCGATCTGCGACGGCTGTCCTGCCGCGTCGAAGTGCAAGAGAGCGCTCTCCGCAGACCCGGTGCTGCCCTCGTCATGGAAGCGGACACCACCATCCATGGCTGCATTCCCCAGCTTGCCTGCCGGGGTAAGGTGCGCGACCATTCGCTCCGACTCTGCACCCACGCCATTGGCTCCGCCGACGGTGGCATGGCCGTCCGCGTTGATCGCCTCGATGTTGCCGTCCTTCGTCATGTGCAGTGTCATAAGGTCGCCGGCCGCGCTGCTGTCGCCACTGTGGACGTGCGCGGCATGCATCTTCGCTGTCTGCGAGTCACGTTCCATCTCGGCATCGGCCGAGACGAGGTGGAGAACCTTGCCCTCCTGCACGCCGTCCATGTGCACGTCTTTGCGCAGGCGGAGCGTCCCCTGATCGCTGTCATAGTCCGCGCCGACGGCGCTGCCGTTCAGGTCGCCGTAGACGAACTGCAGCGGCGCATCGGTCGCTGCCACGCCGAGCTTCTGCAGGTAGACAAGCCCGCGTGTCGTCACCTGCATGCGCCTGGCGACCTTTGCATTGTCCTTTGGGGCCGTGGTGGTTTGCGCGGGGCCGGCAAGGTCAAGATGGACGATGCCGACGGTCTGCACGACGCCATTCGGCTGGTCATATTCAAAGTCGTCGCCGCGGATGCTGTCCGTCCGGTTCGATCCCGGCGGTCCGTACAGCGTGACGGCGACATCGTGCAGGGTCGTCTTGCCATTCTCATGCTGGACGGCCTTCGCGGCATGCAGCGTGAACACGGTTCGGCCCTTGACCGACTGCGAGAGCGTAAAGCCGTCCGTCTCTGACTTGATGTTGAGACCGAGTTTCCCCGGTAAACGGTCGAGAAAGTGCCGGGTGCGATACCGTGCGTATCCCAGCAGTCCACCGAGCACCAGCAGCAGCAGGATGACACCGGCCAGCAGCCATCGACGCAACCGGGCCAGGGAAACACCGCCTGCTTTCACCTGTCCGCCCATCGCCATCCCATTCATCTTCTCACCGCGCGGACGACCGCTGCTGCAGACGCGGTCTGCGAAATCCTTCGCGGGGCTGTCGCATCCAATCACCTGATATGACGGATCAGCTTTACCTCAGTGTGTGGTTCCCAAATTTTCGTCTGGCAGCGCTGCCGGAAAAGCTCACCGCGGTGTTGCAGCAGTTCGGCAAGGTGAGCGGCAACTACCGCGTCAGCGTCGCATCCGCCATTCCCCTGGGATGGAACGAGTCGCCGGTCTTCCAGCGCATCTTCGTGAACGACGACCGATCTGAGCCGACCGACGACTCACTCGCGCAAAACGCAGTCGCCGAGGCGACCGAGCAACTGCACGACGACACGGCCTACGAGTTCGAGGTGAAGTGGCAGCTATGGCAGCCGGAAGCTGCCGGCGAGGGTCTGGACGCGACCTGGCGGCTGGAACCCGCGACCGTCAAGGTGACCGGCTTCGGCCCGGAATTCGACGACGCCAGCTTCGAGCAGAACGGCCACATCCGCATCGACTTCGGTCTGGACACACCGTGGGTGCAGGACGAGAACGATCTCGACGACGACGGCAAGAAGCGGCTGCAGCAGAACGTCGAAAAGCTGCTCGCCTTCACCCTGTCGGTCGAGAAGCACTGCGGCATCAGCTCGCGCCTGTTGTGGACGGAGAGCGGCGAGCCGCTGGCAGAGAAGTTGATTGCCCGGTTGCAGCGGGTGAACTGAACCAACAAACATCCCACGCACACACCTTTTGGTTGACACCCTCCTACGTTTGTCATCCCGTAGCGAAGCGGAGGGATCTGCATGTCTGCCGG
>CAZZVI010000123.1:0-9666 GCA_964657335.1 uncultured Terriglobus sp. | reverse complement strand
CCCATGGTGTGCCAGTACCACGCGGCGCAGTCCACGAGAATCTGGCGAGACTCGATCCCACGCACGGTCTGCATGCCGACCAGCGCGGCGACGAGCGCGAGCAGGCCCACCAGCAGGTGAGCGCCGTGGATACCGGTGATTAGGTAGAAGAAGTGCGTTGATGGATTGTCCCGGATGTACACGCGCTGCGCCGCAAGCTGCTTCCATGCGAGGAGCTGGCCCCACAGAAACAGGCCGCCGAACACAATGGACGCACCCAGCCACGGCAGCACGCGGCGGCGCGTCGGCCGGCCGAGGCCAAGCCACTCCTCCAGCACATCCATCTCGCGGAAGATGCCGCGCCGCGCCGCCTCCACCGTCAGCGAGGACAGCAGCAGGACGAGCGTGTTCAGCCACAGGATCGATGGAATGACGATGGGAACCCAGGAGTTGACCCAGCGGTTGTACACGTCGATGTGGCCGGAGTGCTTGTTCACGAAGAATGCGCTGACGATCGCCACGAAGAACATCAGGTCGCCGCCCAGAGCGAAGAACAGTCCAAGCCGGTAGCGCTGCAGGCGCTCGCGCGGACCGCGGCTGCCGACCGGACGATTGTTCCAGTTGTCACCCTCGCCGCCGCCGCCGGTGTGTTTCGGGTCGACCGGAGGCAGCCGGCCTCCGCCAGTATCCCCCTCGTCCACGCGCCGCGGTGGCAGCTGCGTCGTCACCTCATCGGGATGGAGGATGGCTGGCATAACGGAGGATTCTGGCCAGATATTACTCTGGTTCGCGCCGCCCTGCACACCATGCGGCGTGAATCAGCGGACGAGTGCTTCCGTCCCTTTTGCGGCGACGACCGCATCAACAAACAGCTGGTGGATGCGCGTGTCGTGCGAGAGTTCCGGATGGAAGGTCGCAGCCAGCAGATTGCCCTGCCGCACCAGTGTGGGCGAGCCCTCGCGCTCAGCCAGCACCTCGACGCCGGCACCGGTCTGCGTAATGCGCGGCGCGCGGATGTACACCATCTCAATGGGTCCGCCGGGCAGGGAAGTCTGGGCTTCAAGGATGCGCGAGTCGTTCTGGCGTCCGTAAGCGTTGCGCTCGACCGTGATGTCGAGCGCTTCGAGCGATGTCTGCGAGGGGCTGAGCACATGCTTCGCCAGCAGGATCGCACCGGCGCAGGTACCGAAGGTGGGCTTGCTCTGCACGAAGGTCTTCAGGACATCGAAGAAGCCCGCGCGTTCGAGGTGCTTCAGGAACGTGGTCGATTCGCCACCAGGAATGATCAGTCCGTCGACCGTGGCAAGCTGCTCCGGCTTGCGGATCAGAACAGTCTTCGCGCCGATGGTCTGCAGCATGCGCGCATGCGCGTCAAACGCGCCCTGCAGCGCGAGGATGCCGATGATGGGTTGCGAGGATACGGTGGAGCTGTCGGCCATACGTCATCATAGCGGCTTGATCGCCCGGTGCTCGCTTAAGAGCAGAACGCCAAGGACGCTAAGTTGCTCGCAAAGTACGCAAAGACGTTCTTCGCGCACATCGCGGGCTACTTCGCGTCCGTTGCGTTCTGCCTTTTAGGATTACCAGCCGCGCGTCTGCATCAGGTGCTGTTCTTCGATGGCCATCGCTGCCAGACCCTTCATGGCACCAGTGACAGCTTCGCTTGCTTCGGCGAGGATCTTCGGGTCGTCAAAGTGCGTGGCCGCGATGACGATGGCCCGGGCGCGAGAGACGGCTTCCTCGCGCTCTTTCGGGTTGTTCTCCACGTCGAGCGGCGTTGCGCGTTCCTTCATGAAGATGCCGCTGCCGACAAAGACGGTCTCCGCACCAAGCTGCATCATCAGCGCCGCGTCGGCGGGGGTTGCGATGCCGCCTGCGGAGAAGTTCGGCACGGGCAGCTTGCCCGTCTGCGCCACCATGCGGACGAGTTCGTACGGCGCGCCGTGAACCTTGGCCGCGTTATAGAGTTCTTCCTCGCCGAGGACTGTCAGGCCCTTGATCTCGCGGGTGATCTGGCGCATGTGCTGCACCGCGTGGACGACATCGCCGGTGCCAGGCTCGCCCTTGGTGCGAATCATCGCCGCGCCTTCGGCGATGCGCCGCAGCGCCTCGCCCAGGTTACGCGCGCCGCAGACAAAGGGCGTGGTGAAGGCGTGCTTGTCGATGTGATAGGTGTCGTCGGCCGGAGTCAGAACCTCGGACTCATCGATGAAGTCAACGCCAAGCTGCTGCAGGATCTGCGCCTCGGCAAAGTGGCCGATGCGGGCCTTTGCCATGACGGGCAGCGATACCGCGGCGATGATCTCCTTGATGAGCTTCGGGTTCGCCATGCGGGCGACGCCGCCCTCGGCACGGATCATTGCGGGCACGCGCTCGAGTGCCATGACGGAGACGGCACCCGCCTCTTCGGCGATGCGCGCCTGCTCCACGTTCATCACGTCCATGATGACGCCGCCCTTGAGCATCTCAGCCAGGCCAGTCTTCAGCCGCAGACCGTGCGGTGCGTAATTGCCGTTCGAGGAAGAAAGGTCAGCCATGGCGAAAGCTCCTTCGGGTGGTGCCTGGATGTATCCGGGTATGCGGAAAACACGCGATGCGTGTTCCGAGAAAGCACTGCCAGTTTAGCAGCCATGTGCAACAACCGTGGGCGATTTGCGCACAGCTAAACCTGGTTAAGCAGGTTTACTTCACGCTGTGAACGGAAGCATGGAAGTCAGTCACCATGGCGCATACGGCGTCGCCGTGTCTCTCGGCCCACGTGGCGTCGACGCCTGCAACATCGCATAGAGCTTCGAGCGACCGCGGCATGGAGGCGGCGATGGCAACGATGGCAGGATCGCGCAACAGATCAAACGGAGCCTTATTCAGGCGCTGGGCCTCGCGCATGCGCCAGACTTTCAGTGCGTGTTCGAGTGAAGTGGTGGGTGCGGAAGCGGTCGGCTGCGCGGTGCGAGGCTGCAGGTACGAAATGGTCGTCTGCACCGTGGGTCTGAGCTGTTGCGGTGCGCCTTTCCCGGCGCTTTCGCGTTTCCTTGAAGGTCCGGCAAGTGACGGCGCCATGCTTTGCGGCGGTGCCGTCCCGTTCACAACGGCGAGGATCGCCGCTCCCCAGCGCTCTGCCTTTGCAGGGCCGATGCCGGAGACACCTTGCAGATCGTCAGCCGTCGTCGGCGCTTCCAGCACGATCTGCCGCAGCGTGCGGTCGCCGAAGACGACAAACGCAGGCTTGCCGAGCGACTTGGCTTCGGCCGCACGCCAGGCGCGGAGGGCTGCGTCGAGCAACTTCTGCTCGGCGGTCAACGGCGTGTTGTCGGCGGCCTGCTTCGCCTTGCCTGTGCTATTGGACTTACTGCGCGTGCGGCCCGCATTCACCAGTTCGGCATCGCGCATCTGCAGGCCGGCGAGCGGTTCACCATCAGCGGCTTCTCGTCCTTCGTGCGTCAGACTGGCGCGCCGGTAGGCGATCTCGCGCCCATCTTCGGCGACGAAGCTTGCCGACTCGACCGTCGTGTAGCCCGCGCGGGTCAGCGCGTCGAGCAGGGCATCCATCTCCTTGCGGTCGAGCTCGGCCTTGGGATAGAGCTCGGTGTACAGCTTGCCGGTGGACTTGCCCGACGGCGCGGCTGCAAGCGCGCGGAGGATGCGTTTGATCTCGCCAGCTTCGTCGCGAGTCGCTTCGCGGAAGCTCTGTGCCGACGCACGCTCGGGCGAGCAGAAGTCGCACAGACCGCAGGTGCGGTTCGCGTCCGACGCGTCGCCGAAGTGGCGAACCAGCGCGGCCATCCGGCACTCGGCAGCCGAGGCGAAACGCATCATCGCGTCGATCTGCCCGCGGCGAAAGTTGACCTGCGTGTCGTAGTTCCGCCGCCACGCGCCGGTGCCGTCGCTCGCCCGCGTGACGTGGTTGCCACGGTCGATGTGGGCCGCGCCCTGCGCAAGCAGTTTGTCGAGCGCGGGTCCGAAGACGTCAAGGTCGAGCTTGAGCGCGATGCGCAGGTCATCGGCATGGATCGGCTCATCACGCAGCGCCGTCGCGATGCGCGCGAGGGTGTCGGTCGGCGGGTAATCCCGCTCCAGGAAGAAGTCATGCATGCGGCGGTCGGCGAAGCTGTACATCAGCACCGTGCGCGCGGGCTTGCCATCGCGTCCCGCGCGGCCGATCTCCTGATAAAAGCTTTCCACGCTCGCCGGCACGGCCATGTGCAGCACCGTGCGCACATCGGCCTTGTCGATGCCCATGCCGAAGGCAATGGTCGCGACGACGACCTGCGTCTCCCCGGCAAGAAAGGCGCGCTGCACGCGGTCGCGCGTGCCCGGGTCGAGTCCTGCGTGGTACGTCGCGGTAGGGAAGTCGCTGTTCAGCTCCGACGCGAGTTCCTCTGCGTTCTTGCGCGATGGGGCGTAGATGATCGCGGGGCGGCTCGCCGCATCGCGCAGCAGCTTGCGTGCAAGCTCCGTTCGCCGCGGCTTGGAAACTTCGACGACCTCGATGGCAAGGTTCGTCCGGCGAAAGCCCTGGATGAACTGCGCCGGCTGATCGAGCGCAAGCTCGCTGACGATGTCGCGCTGCACCTGCGGGGTCGCGGTGGCGGTCAGCGCAATCACCGGAGCAGGCCGAAGCGCCTGCAGGTGCGAGGCGAGATTGCGGTAGTCCGGGCGAAAGTCGTGTCCCCATTGCGAGATGCAGTGCGCCTCGTCGATCGCAATCAGCGCGAGCGGCCGCTTGGCCAGCATCGCTCCGAAGCCCGGCACGCGAAAGCGCTCCGGCGCAATGAAGAGGAACTGCAACGAGCCGTCAAGATACTCGCGGCACACCTGGCGGCTGTGCTCGCGGTCCAGGCCCGAGTGGATGCGTCCGACGAGCAGGCCGAGCGAGGTAAGCTTATTCGCCTGGTCATCCATCAGCGCGATGAGCGGAGAGATAACCAGCGCCGTGCCGCCCCGTGCGAGCGCCGGCAACTGATAGCAGAGGCTCTTGCCGGCGCCGGTCGGCATCACCAGCAGAACATCACGGCCAGCGACCGCAGCCTCGCATACCGCCTGCTGATTTGCGCGAAAGGCAGGGAAGCCGAAGGTGCTGTGCAGGAGTTGCTGAAGGTCGACGGAAGCCATGCGCGTGTGGATAGTTTCGCATGATGTTCGCCGGAAAAGCAGTACGCAACGGACGCAAAGAACCGCAGAGTTCTCAAAGGGTACACCGCAAGGTTCATTACACTGCGGTCTTCGCGCAACCTTCGCGCACGTTGCGTTCTGCTTTTCTCAGCCGGCCTGTCAGCTCGCCATCATGATCTTGTCGGGCGTTATGGGAAAGTCGCGCACGCGCTTGCCGGTTGCGTTGTAGATCGCGTTGGCGATGGCGCCTGCAATCCCCGTGATGCCGATCTCGCCGATGCCGCGCGCGCCCTGCGGACTGAACTTCGTGTCCGGCTTGTCGATGACGGAGACTTCGATGGTCTGCGTGTCGGCGTTCACCGGCACGTGGTACTCGGCAAGGTTGTTGTTCACGATGCGGCCGTAGGTGTCGTCCACTTCGGTAGCCTCCGTGAGCGCCGTACCGATGCCCCAGACAATGCCGCCCTCCAACTGCGAGATGCCGGTCTTCTTGTTAAGCAGCTTGCCGATGTCGTAGGTGGCAACCACGCGGCGCACCTCGACCATATGAGTTGTGTCGTCCACGGCCACCTCGGCGAAGACTGCGCCCCAGGAATGTGACGAGAGCGCACGCTGCGCCTCCTGGCTTGGCTCGCCCGATCCGGTTTCCTCGACCGGCATACCCTTGTTGCGGCTGACCGAAAGCGCAAGCGCCTCCGCTCGTGACGGCGTGGTTTTGTGCTGCAGCATGCCGCCGCGCACCACGATGTCCTCTGCTTTGACGTTGTAAAGCTGCGACGAAGGATCGCTGATCGCCATGTTCGCGAGCTTCAGAGTGAGTTGCGCGCACGCATCCTTAACCGCCGGTCCGACCGATGCGGTCGACTGCGAGCCACCCGAGACAGGCGCTTTCGGCAACGTAGAGTCGCCCAGCTTCACGTCCACCATCTCCCAGGGCACATCCATCTCCTGCACCACGGTCTGCGCCATCATCGTGTACATGCCGGTGCCGAGATCCTGCGTTCCGCTGCCGATGAAGATGCGTCCGCCGGGCATCAGGCGAATGACTGCCATCGCCGACGAACGATTTGCGGGATACGTCGCTGTCGCCATGCCGTGGCCGATGCGCTTGTTGCCCTGCCGCATGGCTCCGGGTGTCTTGTTGCGATTGGCCCAGCCGAAGCGCTGCGCGGCGTCGGTGTACGCCTCGCGGAGGTTCTTCTGGGTGAACTCCTTCTGCTCGCCCGGATCCTTCTCCGCGTAGTTCAGCAGGCGCAGCTCCAGCGGATCCATGTTCAGCATGATGGCTAGCTCATCCATCGCCGACTCGAGCGCGGTGGTGCCGACCGACTCGCCGGGCGCGCGCTGGAAGGTTTGCACGCCGATGTTCATGTCCACCATCTTGTGCGATGTGGTGATCTGATCGCATTGGTAGAGCATCGTCGTTTGCTGCGCTGCCGTTTCCAGAAAGTCTTCCATGACGGAAGCCGGCAGGATCACATCATGCTTCATCGCAACCAGCTTGCCGGCTGCGTCGGTGCCGAGCTTGATGGTCTGCACCGTTGCCGGCCGGCCGCCGACGGGCCCGAACATCTGCGTCCGCTCCATCGCCAGGCGCACCGGCGCGCCGACCACCTTCGCGGCCATGGCGCACAGCACGACATGCGACCACGTGGAGCCCTTCGAGCCGAAGCCGCCGCCGACATAGGGATCGATGACATGCACGTTGTCCAGAGGCAATGCGAACTGCTTCGCCAGGGTCTGCTTGTCGCCGGAGATGTACTGCGTCGCGTCGTACACGGTCAGCTTCTCGCCATCCCATGAGGCGACGGTCGCATGCGGCTCCATGGGATTGTGCGTCTGCAAGGGCGTTGTGTACGTGTGCTCGAAGACGGTGGTCGCCTTTGCCCATGCGGCAGCCTCATCGCCATGCGTCTGTGCCTTGGGCGCGCTCACGCGCTTGGGCATGCGAGCTTCGCTCAACCGCTTGTCGAAGTGCAGCTTTGCATCGGTCTGCTTGTAGCGAACCTTGACCAGCGAAGCGGCATGCGCCGCTTCCACCTGTGACTTCGCAATTACGACGCCGATGGGCTCGTTGTTGTAGTACACATTGCGATCCTGCAGCAGCGACAGCTTGCGCACCGCCGGCGGCTGCGCGGGCACCACCGGCAGCTTGGGTGCGTTGAACGGCGTGAGAATCTTTACCACGCCGGATGCCCGGTCCGCGTCTGTCGTGTCCATCGCAACGATCTCGCCGGAGGGAATCGACGAGGTAATCAGGCTGGCGTAGAGCAGGCCCTTGGACTTGAACTCCTCGCCAAATTCGGCGGCATACTTCGCCTTGCCCATGACCTTCAGCTTGCCGTCATAGCGGACCGGCAGCTCCTTGCCATTGCCCACGGGCTTCTCTTGTTCCTGCAGCGCTTCCAGTGTCGATTCCGTCATGCTGCGGCTCCTTCTGTACTGCGGGCCGTGCCCATGGCGGCCAGGGTAAAGGCGCGCACGATGCACTGCTTTGCGAGTTCGATCTTGAACGCGTTGTGCTCGTAGCCCTTCGCGCCCTGCAGGGCAACCTCGGCTGCGGACTTGTACGTTGCTTCGGCTGCAGGCTTGCCGATCAGCGCCCCTTCCGCTGCCTTGCTTGTCCAGGGCTTGTGCGCGACACCGCCCATCGCGAAGGCAACGGACTTGATGGTGTTTCCCTCAAGCTCCAGCCCGGCTGCGACAGAGACCAGCGCGAACGCATAGCTCTGGCGGTCACGCGCCTTCAGGTAGTAGCTGTGGCCCGCGAACTTCGCCGCAGACGCCGGCAGATGCACGCCGGTGATCAGTTCGTCATGCTGCAGGTTCGTATCCAGCTCCGGCGTCTTGCCGACCAGCCGGTGGAAATCGCGAACCGGCATGACGTGATGGCCCTTCGGGCCGCTGATCTCCACGTGCGCATCGAGCGCCGCGAGCGCTACATTCATGTCCGACGGGTTCGTGGCGATGCAGGTATGCGCGCTGCTTGGACCCTCGTCCGTCTGCCCGAGGATCGCGTGGATGCGGTTGAAGCCCTCCATCGCCGCGCATCCTGAGCCCGGCACGCGCTTGTTGCAGGCCGGCAGCGCCGGATCGTAGAAGTAGTAACAGCGTGTGCGCTGCATCAGGTTGCCGCCGGTGGTAGCCAGGTTGCGCAACTGCGCCGATGCACCCGCCAACAGCGCCTGAGAGAGCAGGGGATAGGTCTTGCGCACATCCGGCGTGTTGGCCAGGTCGCTGTTGCGGACCAGCGCTCCAACACGGTGTCCGCCGTCGGCCGGTTCCACCTTCGCCAGTATCTGCAGGCGCGTGATGTCGATCAGCGTGGTGGGATGCTCCACGTTCTGCTTCATCAGGTCGACCAGATTGGTGCCGCCGCCGAGCAGCTTGGCGTTCTTGTTGCCGGCGAGCGAGTGGATCGCCCCTTCGGGCACCTTGGCTCGTTCGTATGCGAATGGGTTCACAGGTTCACCTGCCTTGCGACCGTGCGAACGGCCTGGACGATGTTGGGGTATGCGCCGCACCGGCAGATGTTGCCGCTCATGCGTTCGCGGATTTCGTGGTCGGTGAGCTTCGGCGCATCCTGCGTGCAGTTTTCAAACGAGACGACCGAGGCCTGGCCCTTCTTCATCTCTTCGAGCAGCGCGGTGGCCGAGCAGATCTGGCCCGGAGTGCAGTAGCCGCACTGAAACGCATCATGCTCCAGGAACGCGGCCTGCATAGGGGAAAGCTCCTCGCCGTGTGAGAGGCCCTCGATCGTAGTAATCGCATCTCCCTCGGCCGAGACCGCGAGCAGCAGGCAGCTATTAACGCGGCGTCCGTCCACGAGCACGGTGCACGCGCCGCACTGGCCGTGATCGCAGCCCTTCTTCGATCCGGTCAGGCCGAGATGGTCGCGCAGCGTGTCGAGAAGGCTGGTGCGCGTGTCCACCTTCACCGTGTGGCTCTCGCCGTTGATGTTGAGGGTCAGCGACCTGGTAAAGGCCGCTCCCGGCGCCTGCGCCTTCGCTTCGGAGGGAGCGACACCTGCCGCCAAACCCGCGCCGAGAGCGGTCGCTGACTGCAGAAATGTCCGTCGACTCACCTCCCACGCGTGGCGCGCGGCGGGCTCGGCCGGTTCAGATTGCGTGGTGTCTTCAATTTCCTGACACTTGGGGATGCTCATGGAAGGCTTGGCCTCAGAACTGCGTTGGTGAAAGTGCGGCGGGTAGACGGATATGTGATGTGCCCCGGCTCCCGGGGAGATGCTTGCCGCCGCGGCTTGGGGCGCTGGCCTTCGCACTGCATGAACAGGAGGAGCACGTGATTCAAACCGTACCGTCATGGCTCGCAGCTCCCGCAACGCGGGCTTTGAAAAGCGAAGAAAATGCGGTAAACTAGGGTGTTTGCTGAGGTGCGTGGGTCAAGCCCGTCGCCGTTGAAGCACACGCAATCTGGACAGGGAGTAAGCATGGCAAAGCGTCGTGGAAACCCGAACTGGGGCAAGCCGGAGCCGATCGGCCCGGTCGTACCAACCGTGACATCGTTTGAGCTGGTCGTGAAGGAATACAAGCTGACGCCGGACCAGTACGTCCG
>CAZZVI010000122.1:0-9667 GCA_964657335.1 uncultured Terriglobus sp. | reverse complement strand
ACCATCAGGATCTGGCCGTCGCGCTCGATGATCTGCGCCTTGATCTCGCCGACCTTCTCGTTCAGCAGGATCTCGTGAGGGAGCTTGCCGTCGATGATCTGCTGCCGGATCTCAGGCACGCAGCGTGGGCAGAGCGAGTCCGTGGTGCGGGGCCAGCCAAGGGGCGGCTTTTCCTTCTGGTAGCTCTTGAGCAGCGGCTTGTCCGACCAGCGCGGTGTAAACGATGCGTTGGGGCTGATGTTGTTCAGCTTTTCGAACACTGCCCATCCGGCCTTTGCGACCAGCGTAATGGACTTCTCTGCGAGCTTCGATGCCTTGGCCATGTTTCTCCTGAGTGAATCTGCCTTGCAAGTGTTGGTGCGAGTCAAGATTAGGATGTCCTAATCCCTTACTGGGCTGCAACCTTCTGCGTATGGAACCCGCGCCGTTGCAATAGCTTGCGCCTGTTCAAGGCTACAGGCAGGGCATACAGCAGCCCACCCTGATTAACTGAAACGCAATATTCTGCAGCGAACGGTATCTGACGCCATTGAACGGAATAGACCTATGTAAGGGCGGTCTTAACGACCCTGGTTGACCACCCTGGTAAGTGCCTCAAAATGGCGCGAGGCCGTCCACGAGCGGGACTAGAAGACCTTGAAGTGGATCGTCAGGTACTTCTTCGGGTCGCTGCGGATGGTGTTCACCAGGCTCTGCGAGTCAACCGCCAGCTTGTCGAGGTTGTGGTACAGCGCGGGATCTTTGATCAGCAGCCCGGCGGTTCCCTCGCCCTTGTCGATGCCGGTCATGATGTTGTCCACGCGAGAGACGGTGTCGTTCAGCTTGTTCGCGAAGGCCTGATCTTTCGTCAGCAGGCCAAGCGCGCCTTTGCCCTGGTCGGCGTCGGCCATGATGCTGTTGGCATGCACGAGCGTGGCGTTCAGGTTGTTGTACAGCGCGTCATCTTTCAGCAGCTTGCCTGCGCTGCCCTTGCCAGCGTCCAGGTCGTTGGCGATGTGCTGCAGCTTTGCGGTCGTCGCGTTCAGGTTGTTGTACATCGAATCGTCCTTCAACAGCTTGCCGATGGTTCCCTGCCCATTGTTCAGGTTCTCTTCCAGCTTTTGCAGCTCGGCGACGGTGGCGTTCGCGCGCTTCAGCAGCGTGTCGTCATAGATCATGCCGCCGATGGAGCCTTTACCCGAAGAGATGGTATCCACAATGCGATCCATCTTGGCCAGGATGACGTTCACGCTCTCGATGGTGCCTTGGCTGGCTTTCACCACGTCTTGCAGGTTTGGGCTCTCCAGCGTCTTTACCTCGTCACCGTCCTGCAGCTGCGGACCGGTCGCGGCCTGGCTGTTCAGATCGATCACGGTATCGCCCAGCACGCCTACCGTTGAAAGTGCGGCCTTCGTGTCTTTGTGCAGTTCGGGCAGATACTTGCCGTCAAGCTTCATCTCAATCTTGATCGGCGTCAACTTGCGGCTCGCATCGGGAACCACGGTGACTTTCTGTACCGTGCCGATGGTGACACCCGAAAGATTGACCGCAGCGCCGTCCTTTATGCCGGCGGCATTCTCAAAGTAGGTCACCACGCCGATCTTCTTCGAGAACAGGCCCAGGCCCTGCGAACTTGTGATCAGGAACAGCAGGATCACCAGCATGACCAGAGAGATGGCAACGATCACTCCCACCTTTAACTGCGACCACTTCACTTCACTCTGGCTGGGCATTCGTTTCTCTCACTCCGGTGTACGGGACAGGGCGCGCGATCGTTCCGGCACGTGCCTTGCCTTCGCATGATCGATGGACCTGAGTAAATGGATGCAAGGGATGGCCATTCCGTTTCAATCGACCGCGATCCCGCACCTGCAGCAGAATCCCGTAAACTGCTCCTGCTTCCCTTTTTGGAGTCCTTTCATGCGTTTGGTGCCCTGCCTTTTGTCTGCCCTGCTGTTTGTCCCTACCCTCATCGCCCAGGTGAACCTGACGCTTCCTCCTGCCGCACAGGAAGAGGCGAAGAGCATCGACCCCGAGCGCCTGCGCCTGTATGACAAGACGCTGGCGAGCGACGCCTTCGAGGGCCGAGCACCCGGCCAGCCCGGCGGCGAGAAGGCGGCGCGCTACATCGCCGACGCCTTCAAGGCAGCCGGCCTGGAACCCGCCGGCGACAACGGCAGCTACTTCCAGAAGGTCCCGCTGGTCGGCGTGAAGACCGATGCCACGGCCACGAAGTTTTCCTTCGTCCCGAAAGATGGCGCGCCGATGGACCTCGCCTTCGGCACGGACTATGTCGTGAACAACCAGCTCCACACGGAAAGCGCAAACATCGATGCGCCGATCGTCTTCGTCGGCCACGGCATCGTCGCGCCCGAGTACGGGTGGGACGACTACAAGGGCATCGACGTCAAAGGCAAGGTCGCGCTCGTCGTCGTGAACGAGCCGCCCAGCGACGATCCGAAGTTCTTCAACGGCAAGAGCATGACCTACTTCGGCCGCTGGACCTACAAGTACGAGGAAGCCGGCCGGCATGGCGCCATCGGCGTGCTCATCATCCACCGCACCGACATTGCCGCCTACGGCTGGCAGGTGGTGCAGAACTCCTGGTCGGGCGAGCACAGCTACCTGCGCAACGACCCGGATGCGCGCCTGACCGCTGCGAGCTGGATCCAGCATGACGTTGCCGACAAGCTGCTGGCCAGCATCGGCATGACCGCGGACCAGGCCATCGACGCCAGCAATCAGCGCGGCTTCAAGGCAGTCGAGATGCCCGTGCGTCTGAAGGCCCATATCGTCAGCGCGATTCACATGTATGACTCGGCCAACGTTATCGGCAAGGTCACGGGCGCGAAGCCCGGCCATGATGTGATGTACACCGCGCACTACGACCATTTCGGCATCGACCGCACACGCAAGGGCGACCCGGTCTTCCACGGCGCGGCCGACAACGGCACCGGCACCGCCATCATCATGGAGATGGCGCGTGCCTGGGGCACGAAGAAGATTCAGCCACCGTCTACCGTCATCCTCGCGGCCGTAACCGCTGAAGAGCAGGGCCTGCTGGGATCGCAGTATCTCGGCATGCATCCGCCGGTACCCGCGCGCGACCTGTCGCTTGACCTTAACTACGACGAGCTGCTGCCGCTGGGCGACGTGACCGGCGTGCGTGCCAGCGGGGCGGAACGCACCACGGTGTATCCGCTCTTTGAGGCTCTGGCCAAGCAAGACAATCTGACGGTTCAGAAAGGCGGAGCGGACACGGGCGGAGGCTACTTCCGCAGTGACCACTTCAGCCTGGCGCGGGTGGGCGTGCCGGCCTTTTCAGTTGGTGAAGGCGGCCCGTTCGTGGGCCACGACGAGGAGTGGAGCAAGCAGCAAAGCCGCGACTTTGGCGCGAACAAATACCACACGCCCGCCGACGTCTACAGCGACAGCATGGACTTCACCGGCAACGCCCACATCGCCCGCTTCGGCTTCGAGCTGGGCTGGCTGGTGATGGCGCAGCCGCAGCGCGTGGAGTGGGTGGCGGGAGATGAGTTTGAGGCGGCGCGGAAGAAGAGCGACGCACGGTAGGCGGAGGTTCTGCCGCGCTTCAACTCGCCTCATAGGTTTGTCATCCCGTAGCGCAGCGGAGGGATCTGCTTTGTCATCCTCGCCCCGGCTACGGGTGCCCCATGTCTCGCTTCTGAGACATGGGATCGATGTATTCCCGAGGCCGAGAATCCCACATCTCAAAAGCGAGATGTGGGGCACCCACTTCAGCAGGTCCCTCCGCTTCGCTACGGATAACAAACTTCCGAAGAGGCACCGCCTCCATCGCAACCGCCTGCTCCGACATCTAATCCATTGGAGAACAACATCATGTCCGAGACAAAGACCGAAGCACCGCGCCGCGTACACAAGACCGAAGCCGAGTGGCGCGAACTGCTGACACCGGAGCAGTTCCACGTCATGCGGCAGAAGGGCACCGAGCGCGCCTTCACCGGCGCTCTGGTGGAGAACCACGCCGACGGCATCTATCACTGCGGCGCCTGCAACGCTCCGCTGTTCACGTCGTCCACCAAGTTTGAAAGCGGCTCCGGCTGGCCGAGCTTCTACACGCCCGTTTCGCCGGACGCGATCGACGCGATTGAAGACAATGCCTACGGCATGCGCCGCGTCGAAGTCGTTTGCGCCACCTGCGGCTCGCACCTGGGCCACGTCTTCCCCGACGGTCCCAAGCCGACCGGCATGCGCTACTGCATCAACTCGGCTTCGCTGAAGTTTGAAGAGGCGGAGTAAAGTAGTCGATTTATAGCAAGTCTGTCATTCCGACCGAAGCGCGCAGCGCGAAGTGGAGGAACCTGCTTATCGCGCGCGAAGCGCGCCTGAGCGCCTCGGCGCTGTAGAGAAGCAGGTTTCTCCACTCCGCTTCGCTCCGGTCGAAATGACAATCTTGAGGTAGGCCGAGCCGGCGGACTTCACTGACACGATGAAGCCTGCCTATGTTTGAACCGCTACGCCCATTGCGCCCGCAACCGGGTCAGATGGTTTAGATCGTGCCCGGCGATCGTCTCCACCAGCACCTGAAACGTCATCTCGCCGCGCTCGGGATGCGTCACCGTGTTGGCAACGTCCGCTTCTGACACCGTTGTGAAGAGCGCCAGGTTCCACTCGCGTACTGCAATGAAGGTACGCAGCGCATCGGCCGCAGAGTAGGCGCTGTACCGAGTCGCCCAGACGTCCTGGTCGAACGGCGTGATGACGGAGCCGGGCTTCTCCAGCGCCTGACGCAGGCGAAAGGCAAAGACCAGTTCGCAGTCGGCAAGGTGCGCGAGTATGTTCGTGACGCTCCACTTGCCCGGCGCTGGCGGCGTATCCATCTGCATCTGTGTCAGCCCGGCGGTCAGCGATTGCAGAGCAGCCGGAGTCGCACGGAGGATGTCGAGCACGGGACGGCTATCGAGGTAGCTTGCGTAGGGGTTCATGCCTCACTGTATCGCGCGAACGCGGTAAGGTGAGAGACGAATGTCGACCCTGCGGAACGAGCTCAGCCACGCGAACCGTCGCCTGCGATGGCAGATCTTCGCTGCGGCCTTCTCGGTGCGCGTGCTGTACATCCTGCTGGCGCACACGTTCAAGGTTCGTCCCTCCGACGATCACTTCGAGTTCGGCTGGGAGATGGGCCGCATCGGCCGCGCCCTCGCAACCGGCTATGGCTACAGCGACCCCTTCACCGGCCACACCGGACCCACGGCGTGGGCGCCGCCGCTGTATACCATGCTGATCGGCGGTGTCTTCAAAGTGTTCGGCGTGTACTCGCGCATGTCGGCGTTCGTTCTGCTGACGATCAACTCGCTGCTGTCCGCGTGGACCGCCGTGCTGGTGTGGGAGATCGGCCTGCGCTGCTGCAACCGGCGCGTCGCGTGGTGGAGCGGATGGCTATGGGCGCTGTACCCCGCCGCCATGCAGTACGCCGTTCGCTGGGTGTGGGAGATGTCCGCGTCCGCCGCGGTCTTCACCGCGATCCTCGTGCTGACGCTGCGCATGCGCGGTGTGGGAAGCAACAATCTCTCAAAGGATGGTCTTTCGGAAGGGCATGGCTTCAGCCATGCCGTAAAGCTCCCGCAGAAAGAAGCGGCTTTACCCGCCGAGGTCAGCTTTCACCCAGCTCAGACATGGCAGCAATGGACCGCATTCGGCCTGCTGTGGGGCATCCTCGCCTTGCTCAACCCGACACCGCTGCTGATGCTTCCGGTAACGGCTCTCTATGCGCTGCTTTCGCCAAGCGAAAATCCCACCTTAGCTTTGCAAAGGTGGGGCACCCGGCTGCAGCATGCTGCTCTCGCAACAATGATGTTCCTGCTGGTACTCGCGCCATGGACCGCAAGAAACTACGCCGTCTTGCACCGCTTCATTCCGCTGCGCGATAACTTCGGCGCGGAGAACTTCGAAGGCAACTCACCCTGGTCCGTCGGCTTTCCCTGGGGACGCACCGTGCCGCTCGAGAACCACCGCGTCATCGCCGAGTACGCCGCGATGGGCGAACCTGCGTGGGTCGCCGACCGCGGAGCCCGCGCCAATGCCTGGATCAGGAGCCATCCCCGGCAGTTCACAGAGTTAACCATCAAGCGGACATACATGTTCTGGGCCGGCGTGCCGAAGTCCGTCGAAGAAGCGGGCGTGCTGGAATACGGCCGACTGATGAGCTTCCAGTTCCTCTCGCTGGCAGGCATCCTCGGAGCAGCCCTGGCAGTGAAGCGGCGCCTTCCCGGCTGGCAGCTCTTTGCGGCAACGATGCTTCTGTTGCCGCTGCCGTACTACGCCGTCACGGTGCAGGCACGCTTCCGCCACGTGCTGGAGCCGGGCATCTGCGTGCTCGGCGTCTACCTCTTCCAGTCCGCGACAAAACGGACCACGGCGCAATAGATGTTCAGAGCATCGATGCCTTCGGTGCCGCCGCAGACCTGTCCGGCTGCCGTCTTCCGCCGACCGTCGTCAGCAGTGCAACAATTGCTGGACGGCTTCGCATCCCTCCCCCTATGAAGCTCGTTCCCGCCCATCTTGCCGTCGCTGCAACATCCCTGCTCTTTATCTCTGCCGCCTTCGCGCAGACCATGCCCTTGCCGAACAAGGACAGCCACAATGTCAACGTGGTGCTGCCTGCGCCGCTGCCCGCGACGCCCGAAAACATCGCAAAGCTCAAGCTGCCTGCCGGCTTCCACATCAGCAAATACGCCGAAGGCCTCGAGAGCCCGCGCGTCATCGTGGTCTCCGACGCGGGCAATCTCTACGTCAGCAGCCGCGACGCCGGGACCATCACGATGGTCGGCGCTGACGGCAAGCAAACCAAGGTACTGGAGTTGGAAAATGTGCACGGCCTGGTGGTCCACGACGGCACCATGTACTACGTCACCATCAAGGAGGTCTACTCCGCGCCGATCAACCCTGACGGCACGCTGGGCACCTCGAAGCTCATCATCAAAGACCTGCCTGACGCCGGTCAGCACGTCGACCGCACGCTCGCCGTGGGCCCTGACAACAAGCTCTACGTCAGCGTGGGCAGCACCTGCAACACCTGCGAAGAGCGCAACCACATCAACAGCACCATGCAGCGTTTCAACCTCGACGGCAGCGGCCGTGAGACCTTCGCGACCGGCCTGCGCAACACCATCGGCTTCAACTTCAAGCCGGGCACAAGCGACCTGTACGGATGGGACGACGGCGTGGACTGGCTCGGCGACAAGGAGCAGCGCGAGGAGGTCAACCTGATCCAGCAGGGCAAGGAATACGGCTGGCCGTACATCCTCGGCGCCGGCCTGAAGAACCTCTACCTGACCCCGCCGCACGGCGTCACCCTGGACCAATGGGCCGCGAAGACCACGCTGCCCGTGCTCACATGGAACGCACACGCCTCGGGCATGCAACTCATCTTCCTGAATGGCGGCAGGAGCCTGCCAGCCGACTACAACGGCGACGCGCTCGCCACCATGCACGGCTCCTGGGGAGCGAACCCGCCCAGCGGCTACGAGGTCGTCCGCATCCACTTCGACGGCGGCAAGGCAGCCAACATTCAGCCGTTCGTCGAAGGCTTCCTGATGCCCGCCAAAGGCGGCAGCGGATGGGCACGCTTCGCACGCCCCTTCGGCCTGGCGCAGATGAAGGACGGCAGCATCATCCTCGGCGACGAGCAGAACGGCATTTTGTACAAGATCACGTACTCGCGGTAGAAACCATGAGCCATGCGCTCATAAAAGCAGAACGCAACGTGCGCAGAGGTTGCGCGAAGTACGCGAAGGTTCAGCTGCGTGGTCAACGTCGAAGCGATCCATCGCTGCGTACGTTGCGAGACCTTCGCGTACTTTGCGTTCTGCTCGTTGAAGGCTCAACTACCACGGAGATGCGAACGCTTCAGTCAGGCTGCATGACCGCCAACTCATTCCCGTCCGGATCGACGAAGTGAAACCGCCGCCCTCCCGGATAAGCAAAGGTTGGTAGGGTAATGGTGCCGCCCGCGTCCCGCACGCGCGCCTCCATGGCTTGGATGTCGTTCGTTTCGATCATCGCCAAAGGCGCCTTCGATTGACTGTCCGCATCGCCGTTGAAGCCGGCCTCGAGCCCTGAGCCGTGAACCGCGGCGTAGTCTTCGCCGAAGTCCTCGAAGGTCCATCCGAAGAGTGCGCCGTAAAACTTCTTGAGACTCGCTACATTGGTGGAAGGCAGTTCCAGGTACGAAAGCTGGTTGTTTGGCATAGAGGCTCCGTCCGGCGCGAAACGCGCCACTCTCGCGGTTAGCCCCCATCCGATCCAGCGGCGAGAAGAACGCGGTCAGGTAGAGGCCCAATGATTGGGCCTCGCGAGGAACACGACGATTCTAGGGTCTCATCGGCCGGTTCACACCAACAATCTGTCACCTCGACCGGAGCACCCTCCACGTATCTCTCATTCGACCGGAGCAGGACGGCCCTATCGTCGACTCTCCCACGAACCTGTCATTTCGAGAGCAGGACGGCCCATCGTCACCTCTCCCACGACCTGTCATTTCGACCGGAGCAGGACGTCCGTATCGTCGCCCCTGCCAAGAACCTGTCATTTAGACCGGAGCAGGACGGCTGTATCGTCCTGCGTAGTGGAGAAACCTGCTTCTCGTGCTGCCGCGAGCTCTCAAAAAGCAGGTTTCTCCACTCCGCTGCGCTCCGGTCGAAATGACAGATTCGTGGTGCCGCTCGGTCGAATGACTGTACCGATCTTTTCCGAGCGCAATCGCAACTCACCCGTCAGTACGAATAGAGAGACTTGGAATGACCTCTGTTGAAGGGTGCGGGTTGATTTTGTCGAGTGGCGCTGCGGACGATGTAGAGGCGCAGTCCGCCGTTGATATCGACGCGCTGGTCGCGACCTACTCCGCCCTGCTCTTTCGCGTGGCGCACGCCGTGCTGCGCAACGCCGCCGAGGCGGAAGATACCGTGCAGGACGCCTTCCTCCGCGTCCTGGCGCACCGCGAGAAGCTGCCGCAGGTGCAGGACATGCGCGTCTGGCTCGTCCGCATCGCGTGGCGGCTGGCGCTCGATCGCAAGCGCAGGACGACGCCTGACCAGATGGACGACGTCTTCGCGCGCAGCCTGGTGGCCGGCCACCTGCCCGCGGACCAGGCCATTGCAGAAGCCGGCGAGTTGAGGCTGGTGCTGAAGGAGTTGGATCGCCTGCCGAATGCCGAGAAGAACGTGCTTCTGCTCTCGGCTGTGGAAGAGATGAAGACGGCGGAGATCGCCGTGGTACTCGGCAAGAGTGAATCGGCAGTCCGCGCGCTGCTGTTCCGCGCCCGCGCGCGGCTGCGCGAACGCCTGGACCGGAGGTCAAGACGATGAGCCCCGAAACGAACTTCAAGATGAGCCAAGCCGATCGGTCAACCGAAGGACGCATTGACACCGTGCTCCGGGCGCTGCGCCAGGCGCAGCCCGCGCCGGGCATGGAGCAGCGCGTCACCGCAGCCCTCCTGCGCGCACACGACGCTGCGTCTCCAGCAAAACAGCGCTGGACATGGCTGCGCATGCCCCAGATCGCGGTCCTGGCCGTGGTCTTTGCCGCAGCCCTGCTGGTATCAGCCCACATCTACCGGGCAGGCACCACACCGGTAAAGGGTCGCGCAGCGATGGAGAAAGCAGCGGGCTTTAGCCCGCTGAATCGGACTCTTCCGATGGAGGGGCTT
>CAZZVI010000121.1:0-9674 GCA_964657335.1 uncultured Terriglobus sp. | reverse complement strand
GCCGTGTCTTCGGCGATTTTCGTTACGACTTCTTCATTGGCAGCCTGAAGGGCCACACCTACCCGCACGCGCCGTGGGCCCACTCGGAGATCATCTCCCTCGCGCCAACAAAGAATTTTCAGGTCGCCTTTCAGCGCACCGTGATCTTTGGCGGCCAGGGTCACGAACCCATTACCATTCACACCTTCCTGCAGAGCTTCGTCAACACGAGCGACACCACCGCGGATCAGAAATATTCCACGAGAGACCCCGGCGCCCGCTTCAGCTCCACCTCCTTCTCGTACCGCCTGCCGTTCGTGCGCAAGTACGTCACGCTGTATGCGGACTCCATCACGCACGATGACGTGTTTCCCATCAGCGCGCCGCGCCGCGCAGGTTGGCGGCCCGGACTGTACTTCACACAACTGCCCTACGCTCCCAAGCTGGACTTTCGCGTGGAAGGCGTCTACACGGACTACGTCACGTCACGCAGCAACAACGGTCAGGGCAATTACTTCGAAACCATCCAACGACAGGGTTACACGAACAAAGGCTTCCTGATGGGCGATTGGATCGGCCGCGAAGCCAAGGGAGGCCAGGCCTGGTTCACGTATCACCTGTCAGGGAACGAAAGCATCGCGGTGCAATACCTGCGTAAGAAGAACTCGAAGGATTTCATCTATAGCGGCCTGGATCATAACAACCGTGAGATCAACGGCGGCACCACGCAGGACATCGTCCGCGTGGATCTCGTAAAGCGCCTGACGCGCGATGTGGAATTAAATGCGTGGTTCCAGAAAGAACAGTGGAAGGCCCCGATCTGGAAGCAGGGCCAGCAAGGCAGCACGACTGCGGCCTTCCAGGTCACGTGGTATCCGCAGCTGCACACGACAGCCCATTTCTAACGGGCTGCACACACGCTCAGAGGGAGCGTCATTCTGTGCGGAGCAAGCTGCGCACCAGCATCGTCATACTGCGGGAGCGCGCTACCACAGCATCGTGATCCTGAACGGAGCACGCAGTGCCTCTTCATTCGTCATCCTGAGCGAAGCGCAGCGAAGCCGAAGGACCTGCTTTCCTTCGAGCGCCGAGGTAGCAGAAGGGAAAGCAGATCCTTCGGCTCCACTACGCAACGCTTCGTTCCGTTCAGGACGACGAGTCACTTGGAGCAGAAGATCTGCGGGCTGAAGGCCCCGCGTTGTAACAGCCTGGGGCGCAGCCCCAGGTGCAGCGCACACAAAAATCTGCGGGCTGAAGGCCCGCGCTATCCCAACCTTCTAGCCAGCCGCCTGCAACATGCTGACACGCCCGCGGAAATACTCCAGCGACATTTCCAAGCCCTGCCGGAGCGGGATCGCCGGTTCCCAGCCCAGCAACTTCCGCGCCTTGGTGATGTCCGGGCGGCGTTGCTTGGGGTCGTCCGTCGGCATGGGCCGGTAGACGATGCGGCTGCTTGAACCCGTGACTTCCAGCACGGTCTTCGCGCACTCCAGGATGGTCCACTCTTCAGGATTGCCGATGTTCGTCGGCATCGTCTCGCCGGAGTGCGCCAGAGCGACGATACCCCGAATCAGATCGCTCGCATAGCAGAAGGAGCGCGTCTGTTTGCCATCACCGTAGATGGTCAGGTCATCGCCGGTCAGGGCCTGCATCATCAGGTTCGAGATCACGCGGCCGTCGTTTGGCTGCAGGCGCGGGCCGTAGGTGTTGAAAATGCGCACCATCCCCGTCTGCACGCCGTAGTAGCGGTGATACGCCATGACCGTGGCCTCAGAGAAGCGCTTCGCCTCGTCGTAGACCGACCGCGGTCCGATGGGATTTACGTTACCCCAGTAGCTCTCCGTCTGCGGATGCTGCTCCGGGTCGCCGTAACACTCCGAGGTGGAGGCGTGGAGAAATCCAGCGCGGTACCGGCGCGCAAGTTCCAGCGCATTCACCGTTCCGTCTGAGCCGACACGCAGCGTCTCCGGCCCCAGCTTCATGTAGTCCACCGGGCTTGCCGGCGACGCGAAGTTGAAGACAAAGTCCACTTCGCCAAAGTCGAATGGCTTGCAGATGTCGGCCTGCTCGAACTGGAAGCGCTTCTCGTGCTTCAGGTGGGCGAGATTGCCGGTGTCTCCGGTGCAAAGGTTATCGACACCGATCACCTCCGCGCCTTCCGCCAGGACGGCGTCTGTAAGGTGCGATCCAAGAAAGCCGGCCGCACCCGTAATGAGGACCCGCCGCCACTGCGCCATGTTGTTTGTCTCCGGAGAAGAAGTGAAAAGTATGGGGCTGCTGTTCCGTCTCTATGCGGAATCAGGCGTGGGCGGCGACGCCTTCGCGCACGGGGTGCGCTGCAGGACGGCCGACACTGTAATAGGTGAGTCCCACACCCGCGACATCGGCCGGCTCGTACATGTTCCGGCCGTCGATCAGGATGGGGTAGCGTAACGTCGTTCGCAGGCGGTCCAGGTCCAGCTTGCCGAACTCCGGCCAGTCTGTCAGGATCAGGAGCGCGTCGGCCTCTTCGGCGGCAGCATAGGCATCGCTGACGTACTCGAGCTTGGGACCGGGCGGCAGCGTCTCGCGACTACGGTCGATCGCAGCCGGATCAAACGCTTTTACCGAACAGCCTTCACCCAGCAGCATGCGCACCATATCGATGGCGGGGCTGTCGCGGATGTCGTCGGTATCGCCCTTGAAGGCAAGGCCAAGTACGCCCAGCCGCTTGCCGCGGAGCGTCCAAAGGGCCGCGCGGACCTTTGCGAGGAAGCGCTTCTTCTGCGCCACGTTGATCTTCTCCACCTCGGTCAGCAGCGAGAAGTCCACGCCCATCTGCTCCGCAACGGATCGAAACGCAGCAACGTCTTTCGGAAAACAGGAACCGCCATAGCCGATGCCGGGCCGCAGAAAGCGGGGTCCGATGCGGCTGTCCAGTCCCATGCCGTTCGCCACCTGCTGCACGTTGGCATCGGTGGCTTCGCACAGGCTGGCGACCGCGTTGATGAACGAGATCTTCAGCGCAAGGAAGGCGTTGGATGCGTGCTTGATGATCTCCGCGCTCTTGGTACTGGTGAGCAGCAGCGGAGGCGGCTCGGCGCTGTGGAAGCGGCCGGGGATGATGTTCTTCCCGTCGTAGTAAGAGCCGTCGGTGAGCGGCGCATAAATCGCCTGCAACACGGCTGCGGCGCGTTCACTATCCGCTCCCACCACGATGCGGTCAGGATGCAGAAAGTCGGAGACAGCCGAACCTTCGCGCAGAAACTCGGGGTTCGACACCACATCGAACATCTTGCGATCGACGCCATTGCGCTCGATGGAGCGCCGGATCCACTCGTTGGTGTATACGGGCACCGTGCTCTTCTCCACGATGACCTTGTAGCTGTCCAGGTGGCGCGCGATCTCGCAGGCGACGGCTTCGACGTAGGAGAGATCGGCGTCGCCCGTCTCAGACTGTGGCGTGCCAACCGCGATAAAGATCGCCTCGGCCTTGGCGGTCGCGGCACCGAGATCGGTTGTGAACTGGACCCGTGTGTTGCGATAGCGCTGCAGCAACTCCGGCAGATGCTCTTCGTGGATCAGGGAGTCGCCACCCTGCAACGCTGTTACCTTGCGCGGATCGTTGTCCACGCACGTGACCTGATGCCCCATTTCAGCGAAGCAGACAGCCGCGACCAGGCCCACATATCCGGAGCCTACAACTGCAATTTCGACGCTCTTGCTCATTGTGACAGGTTACCTCAGGTGCCATCCGGTCTGCTCGCAAATCCGGTCAGGTTGGATCGTTTTCCATCCACTTGGATACCACCGCGGCGCCGTAGTTCAACCTGTGCCATCTCGGGTACACTCAAGCAGATGGACCCCGCAACAAACCCCCAGGAGCCTGTTGTTGCCGGCAGTCCACCGTCCGATACAGCTGGCGAAAACACGCTAAGCGAGTCACTTGCAGTCGTTCGCAAGCGCAAATGGGTTGTACTCGCCTGCGTTCTGGCGGGCCTGATCGTCGGCATCTATATGTCGTCCACGCAGCCCATCCGTTACACGGCCGTAGGGCGCATCCAGGTTCGCTCCTCCAGCACCGCAAGCGAGTATTCCGTGGGCGCGGCCGTCTCCGGTCGCGCGGATAGTCACCTCGAAACCGAGGTGATGATCATTACCAGCGACACGCTACTGCTGAACGTCGCGCGTGACATGAACCTGGCCAACAACGCCGACTTCATGGAGTATGACCCCGCGTCGGCAGCGCGGTACCACGACCTGAACGATGCCAACGTCCGGTACGCGGTGCTGGGAAGGATCAGCGGCTCGGTCAGTGTCTCCCTCATTCCCAGGACGGAGATCATCCGCATCACCTGCGTCGCGTCCAAGGCGCAGCTCGCCGCGGACATCGTCAACCATGTCATCAACGCGTACCGGCAGCGCTCGTACGAATCGCGTTTCGAGTCCACTCAGCAGGTTTCAAAGTGGCTTTCGAGCCAGTTGGATGACTTGAAACAGCAGGTTGAAACGTCTCAAGAGCAGCTTCTGGACCTGCAAAAGAAGCTCGGCGTCCTGGGACTCGACCTCGGTTCGGCGAGGCAGACGAGCACGGAGACCACCTCCGCCGTCGATGCCCTGGCAGCGGCCGCAGGCAAGGCGAAGGTTGACCGGATCCTTGCGGAGTCCCGCTATCGCGTCCTCAGCTCCTCTGACCCGAACCTGCTCGAAAGCAACCTGGATGTGGCTGGCGGCCAGTCCGAGCTGTCGCGCCTGCGCAACGACGCCGCGGAAACGCGGGCCTCCATCGCGCAGAACAGCATTCTGCTCGGCCCGAAGAATCCCACGATTCTCGCCCTTGAAGCACATCTGCGCGAGTCGGAGCGGGAGCTGGCGACAGAACAGACTCGCCTGCTGACCGAATCGAAACAGGCGCTGGTGGCAGCGCAGGCCAACGAGCAGCAGACCGGCGCCGCCCTGGAGCAGCAAAAGAATGACGCCTATCGCCTGCGCGATGACCTCGTGGAATACACGCTGCGGCAGCGCGATTACGAGGCGAATCGCACCCTCTATGAAGGCCTGCTCTCTCGCCTGCGCGCGGCCAGCGTGCAAGCCGGCCTGGAGTCGCAGGAGATCGACGTCGTCGACCAGGCATACCGCCCTGTGACTCTGACGATGGAGTCGCGCCAGAGCATTCTGCTTAAGACGATCGGTATCGGCCTTGTAATCGGCCTGGTGCTCGCCTTCACGCTTGAGAGCCTTGACACCGGCATTCGCGGTGTCGCGGAGCTGGAACGGATCACGCAGCTGCCGTCGCTCGGCGTGATCCCGCGCATCCGCCGCGCAGCAGGCGAAGAAGGCGGTATGAGTGTCGCCCGCAGCAACGTGGGCGTGCTCTCCATGTCAAAGTCCCAGTTCGCCGAGGCCTTTCGCTCGCTGCGTACCTCGCTCCTGCTCGCCCGCACCGGGCATCCGCCAAAGCTCATCGTGGTCACAAGCTCCACGCCCACCGAGGGTAAGACAACCGTCTCGACCAACCTTGCCGCGATCCTCGCGCAGAGGGATACCCGCGTGCTGCTGATCGACGGCGATCTTCGCCGGCCCAACGTGCACCACCGCTTCGGCCTTAATGGGCGAGTCGGTCTGTCCACGGTGCTGTCCGGCGGCATCAGCTTCGACGAGGCGGTCATGACCGTGCCGGAGGTGCCGAACCTCGACATCCTCTGCAGCGGACCTGTGCCGCCCTTTCCGACGGAGATGCTTTCGTCCGGCGCAATGAAGGACCTGCTGCGCAGCTGCGGGGAACGGTACACGCATATCGTCATCGACACGCCACCGATCCTGTCCGTCACAGACGGCGTCATTCTTGCCCGCGATGCGGAGGCGGTGGTGCTGGTGGTCCGCTACGGCAAGAGCACACGCAACGTCGTCCGGCGTTCGCGCGAACTGCTGGTCCGTTCGGGCGCTCCACTCACGGGTGTTGTGCTCAACTCGGTCGACATCACGGCACCGGAGTACTACGGCTACTATGGCTACTCCGGCTACAGCTACTCCAATGTCGATTCCGAAACGTGGGAGACAGGCACGCCGCCTCGCAACGCACGCAAGGAGGAGAACGAATGAAACGGCTCACTCACGCCTCCATTCTGTGCTTCCTGCTCCTGCTGTCGAGCGGCGCGCGCGCTCTGCTGGCGCAGTTCACCGGCACGACGCCCCTCTCGGCGCCGGGACTCAACGTGCGCAGGCAGCTCACCACGGATGCAGCCATCCTGTATCCGCCAAACCGTGAAATGCACATCATGGCAGGCGATTTGCTGCGCGTCTCGATCTATGGGGTCACACCCTCGTACACGGACGCCGAACGCGTTTCGCTGGACGGCTCCATTCGGCTGAACCTTGCCGGCGTTGTGCCGGTGCAAGGGCTTTCGCTGAAGGAAGCGGAACAGGCCATCTCCACTCGATTTGAGCAGGAGCAGACATTCCACAACGCGCAGGTCTCCATCGAAGTGACTGAAGCCCCCGCGCACAGTGTCACGGTGATTGGCGTGGTGCGAGGGTCCGTTCCCGTCGTCGGCAACACGCGCCTATACGACGTGCTGGCGAAGGTCGGTGGCCTGCCGCCAACCGCCAGTACGACGCTGTCCATCACGCGTCCCGGCAATGTCGACCCCATCGTCATCGATGTGGGCAACGACCCGGCGCACAGCGCGGTCGGCGACATTCCGATCTTCGATGGCGACACCATCACGGTCGGTTCGGTCGGGCTCTACTACGTGGTCGGAGCGGTAGGCAAGCCGGGTGTCGAGCCGCTCAACGGTTCGATTCCAACCACCGTGGTGCAGGCAGTGACTGCAGCCGGTGGAACCAACTATGCCGCCAAGCTCAACGACACCAAGATCGTGCGCACGGTAGGCGACAAGCAAACGGTGATCAATGTTCAGCTCGCGAAAGTCATGCGCGGCGAGTCGGAGGACATCCCGCTCGAGTCCAACGACATCGTCCTGGTGCCAACCAGCGCCATCAAGAACCTGATCCGCAATGGAAGTGTCTTCAGCATCGCTGCGACTGCGCTCGCCCTGGTGAGCCTGCTTCGCTAGGGTTTGTCACCGCCGCGTGAACGGTTCCCACTTCTCTTTATGATGGAGACGCATGCCGTCGAGCGCAGATTCGCGAACGATTCGGCTGGCCTACGTTGTCAGCCATCCGATTCAGTACCAGGCGAGTCTTCTGCGGCGGATCGCAGCCGATCCTGAGATCGATCTCACCGTCTTTTTCTGCTCTGACTTCTCTGTGAAGGAATACAAGGACAGCGGCTTTGGCGTGTCCGTGCAATGGGACGTGCCGCTGCTCGAGGGATATCGTTCCGTCATTTTGCCGCGCCTTCGCGACACAAACCATCCGGGCGTGACGCGGCCCATCGCCTACGGCATCTTCCGGCACCTGCGACGCGGCATCGGCGGCCAACCATTCAACGCGCTGTGGGTGCATGGCTACTCCACCATCAACACGCTGCACGCCATGCTCGCTGCGAAGGCGCTGGGCATACCCGTTCTGCTGCGGGCTGAATCCTGGCTGCACGACCGCTCGCGCTCTCGCTTGAAGCTGCTGGCGAAGCGGATCTTCTTCGCCGCGCTTCGTCACGTCGTTAATGCGGTACTCCCGATCGGCACACGCAACGCGGAATACTGGTCGGCGTACCTCGGGAAGCGCTTCCCTGCTTTCCTCATGCCCTACGCCGTCGATAACGACTACTTCGCCTCGCGTGCCTCGTCGGCTTCGGAGTCGCGTGCGGCACTGCAGGCCGAGCTTGGACTCCACACCGGCCGGCCGGTGATTCTCTTCGCTTCCAAGCTGCAGGAACGCAAGCACTGCGATCACCTGCTGGAGGCATATCTGCGCCTGGAAACGACAGGGCCGAAGCCTTACCTGCTGATCGTAGGTGATGGCGAAATGCGGGGCAGCCTGGAAGAACGCGTTCGTGAAGACGGCACAGACGGAGTGATCTTCGCCGGCTTTCGCAACCAGAGCGAGCTGCCGCGCTTTTTCGATCTAAGCACCGTGTTCGTGCTGCCATCGCGCCACGAGGCGTGGGGTTTGATCACCAACGAAGCCATGGCAGCGGGTCTGCCGGTGATCGTCTCCGACGATGTCGGCTGCGCAGTCGATCTGGTGGTCGACGGTGAGAATGGTTTTGTGTATCCCGTGGGCGATGTCGATGCCTTGCGCGATGCACTGGCGGCAGCGCTTGAACCCGGGAGCGCCACAACTATGGGCGAACGCAGTCGCGCGATCATCTCGCACTGGAGCTATGCGGAAGACATCGAAGGCCTGCGAGCGGCACTGCGCTTCGTCACGCGGAAGAATCTTTTGCAAAGCTCGCAGGATCTCGATCGATGAGTGCTCGCGTGCCACGTCGAAAGCAATACCACCCTGGGGCAGCCGCAAGCTGATGCACATCCTGCACATCATCGAGTCGCTCGATCCCGCATTAGGAGGGCCCGCGGAGGGCGTGCGGCTGCTGCTATCCATCACGAGCGAGCAGTGGACGGGAGAGGTCGTGACAGTTGACGATCCCGCCTCATCGTTCCTTCGCGGCCTGCCCTTCCCGGTGCACGCTCTTGGACCGGCGCGCGGCACCCTCAGCATCACCTGCAAGCTGTACCCCTGGCTGTGGTCCAACCGGCATCGCTTCAATGGATTCCTCGTGAACGGCCTGTGGCAGTGCGGCCTGGCAACCATGCTGGCGGCGGGGCGGACGACGCCCTACATGGTGTTCCCGCACGGCATGCTGGACCCCTACTTCAAGCGGCGCCACGCAATCAAGCACCTGAAGAAAGCGCTCTACTGGTATCCCGTCGAGTTCTGGGTCCTGCGCAATGCTGCGCGCGTTCTCTTCATCACGGAAACCGAGCGCGTCCTTGCCGAGAAGACCTTTGCACTATGGAAGTGGAAGGCAGCTATCGTGCCGTACAGCGTGCATCCGCCAGACCTGCCTGAGGCCGAGTACAGCGCAGCGTTCCGCGCCGCCGTCCCCGATCTTGATGGCCGCCGTTTTCTGCTTTTCCTTGGCCGCATTCATCCAAAGAAAGGTTGCGATCTGCTGGTGAAGGCCTTCTGCGAAACGGCACAGGCAGACCCGGAGCTACACCTGCTGATGGCCGGTCCATCCGAAGCGTGGGCCCAAGGATTGCAGGCCATGGCCGCCGCGGCGGGGCTCGCGGACCGTGTGCACTGGCCCGGCATGCTGCGCGGCCCGTCGAAGTGGGGTGCGTTCCTCGCATCGGAGGCGTTTATCCTACCGTCGCATCAGGAGAACTTCGGCATCGCCGTCGCTGAAGCGCTCGCCTGCAGCCGGCCCGTGCTGCTGTCGGACCAGGTCAACATCGCCTCCATCATTGGCGACGCGGGCTGCTCGCTCATCGAGCCGGATACACTCGAAGGCACGCGCAACCTGCTGCGCCGCTGGACTTCGCTGACCCCACAGGAGCGCGACCACATGAGTGCCGCCGCCGGACGTTGCTTTCACACGCGGTTCGATCTGCACAGCAGCGTTGAGCATCTCATCGAGCTGTTCGAGAGCACCCAAAGAGATCGCGACAGCTACCGGGAGACGCAGTAATGCCCGGTCCTGCCGATTACAACGCGCTCGACAACATCTCCGCGGAAACGAATGCGGATCCCTACCTGCGGCCGGCCTTTTCGAAGAAGAACCGACTCGCCAGGCTGCTGTGGGCGTG
>CAZZVI010000120.1:0-9678 GCA_964657335.1 uncultured Terriglobus sp. | reverse complement strand
CGATGTCCTGCACGGCGAAGGCCTCGGCCTCATTTGCGGGAGCGAGGCTCACCGGCAGATCATCGATCGGCGCGTTGGTGCGTCTCGCTGTTAAAAGCGCGTCAGCGGTCTGCTGAAGCGCTGCCTCTCGTGCTGCGGTGATGCTCATCCCGGATGTACCTTTCGTGTTGCCGTTACCCAGTCTTGCGCAATCGAATCGAAGACGCAAACCGCGAAGGCACTCCGATACGTCATATAAGTAAGTAAGGGCAGAAAGAGGCGGCATGCTGATCGGCAAAGCACCAGAGTTCAAATCGTCGGAGATCACGCCGCGAGAAAAGTTTCTGAACCGCCGCAACCTGATCTTTGGCGGACTCGCCGCTGCCGGTCTCGCATACGAATGGCACCAGAAGATGCCGCCGCTTTACACGCCGTCTGTCATGGCAGCCAACAAGCTGCAGACCGTGCCGGGCAACGCGCCTCCCGTAAAGGACGCCGTCACGCCGGAAGGCAAGGCGACCAGCTACAACAACTTCTACGAGTTCGGCACGGACAAGGCCGACCCAAAGGCGAACGCCGGCAAGCTGCACACGCGGCCATGGACGGTGAAGATCGAAGGCCTGGTCAACAAACCGCAGACGATCGATATCGACTCGCTGATGCGTTACAAGCCGCTCGAAGATCGCACCTATCGCTTCCGCTGCGTCGAGGCATGGAGCATGATCATCCCCTGGGTCGGATATCCCCTGTCGGAGCTGATCAAGTTCGCCGATCCCAAGCCGCAGGCGAAGCACCTTGTGTTTTATACACTTGCAGACCACAGCCAGATGGAGCTGCCCGCCGGCTTTGACTGGCCGTACACCGAGGGCCTGCGCATGGACGAAGCCATGCATCCGCTCACCTTGCTGACCTTCGGCTCCTACGGGCAGACACTGGAAAACCAGCAGGGCGCGCCGGTGCGCGTCATCATTCCGTGGAAGTACGGTTTCAAGTCCGCAAAATCGATTGTCCGCATCAAGTTCACCGACAAGCAGCCAGTTACAACGTGGAACGACATTTCTTCGCAGGAATACGGCTTCTACGCCAACGTCAACCCTGCTCATGATCATCCACGCTGGAGCCAGGCGCACGAACGACGCATCGATGCCAGTGTCTTTCCTCGCACCATCCCTACGCTGCCGTTCAACGGCTATGCCAACGAAGTCGCCTCACTGTATGCGGGTATGGACCTGAATCGATTTTACTAGGCAGAGATGACCAATCGCGCCATCCGCATCCTGAAGCCGTTTGTTTTTCTGCTGGCGGTCGTGCCCTTCGCGGGTATGATCTGGCAGTTCCAGACAGGCAATCTCGGCGCAGACCCCGTTAATACGCTCACGCACGAGACGGGCAACTGGACCGTCTACATGCTGTTGCTCTCGCTCGCTATTACGCCGGTCCGCCGGCTCTCCCCAAAACTGGCCTGGCTTGTCCGGTTCCGTCGCATGCTCGGTCTGTTCGCATTCTTCTGGGCGACACTGCACCTGCTCACGTATGTTCTGCTCTTTTCGGGTTTCGATCTTACAGGGGCAATTACTGCGCTTCGCGCCGGCCAGATCCACGTTCTCAAAGAGGACTGGCTCGCCGTGTGGCCAACGATGGTCGACGACATCACAAAGCGCCGCTTCATCCAGGTGGGGCTGCTGGCATACGTGATTCTGCTTGCGCTCGCGCTAAGTTCGCCGCAGTGGGTTTTACGCAAGATGGGCGGCAAGCCATGGCAAACGCTGCACCGGATGGTATATGTCGCCGCGATCCTCGGCGTGATTCATTATTGGTGGATGGTGAAAAAGGGCGTGCTTCGACCGTGGAAGGACACTGCGGTACTTGCCGTGATCCTGCTTGCCCGCCCTTTGTATCTCTGGCTTAAGAAAAAGCCCGCACAGCCTGTTATCGCTGCCGCAGCGGGCCTCTAAAAAGATGTAAGTGATGCCGTGCTGCTTTCAGGTGCGGCGGTAGACAGGCGGCATGAGACAAGAGATAGTGCACGAACACAAGCAGGTAACACACGGCACAGATCGCAAGATACAACGCTGCCATACCTAGAAAAAGAATTACGAGCCACGAGACAATCAGTCCCAGAACGCGCGTGAAGTCGTTCTCTTCCGAATTTCGGCGCGGCACGTAGGTGTAGAAGACAGACGGCCGCCAGGGCAGCGATGGTGCAAGTTCCTGCAGGTCGTCGAGAGAGATGTTTTCAGGACGGTAATTCGCTTCTTTGTCCAACAAGCGTTCCCGCACGGTGCTGTGAATGAGCGAACCCGGAGGAATCGTACGCCAGGCCCCAAGGGGAACACGCATCTGCTCTACATCATCGTCTTTGTCGTAATAGCGGTGTGGCAACACCTCCAGTACCTTCCAAAGACCTTTCAACGAGCGATGTACCATCTTTGCCGCGCACGGTCGGTAGAGTTCACTGGTCTTGGGATACTTGTGCCAGGGCTCCCCAAAGAGCATGTCGATGCGTTCCGGAGAAAAGTCAAGACCCGCATGCTTCGCCTCATCGATCATCCACTGCAGGGTTATGTTCGAGAGGCCGCTGGTGATCTGCGAGTAACTGCCGCCCACATCGGAATGCGCGCCCGCAAACCAGACCTGTTGTATGGTCTGCTTCGGCAACGGCTCGCCGTAAAGGTTGTCCCGGTAAAAGCAACGGCGCTCATCGATGCTGACTGCATGGCGGCCGTGGTTCAAAGTGGGATTCTGCGCGACATTAAAAAGTCGCAGTGGCGCCGAGACCCAACCTACGGCGGAAACTGTATCCCACAATCCAACAAAATGAATGCGGAAGCCTTCGTGCGAGAAGGTTTCTTTGAAGGCCGCGGCGCTCGCCATGCCGTGATCCAGATCGTGACGATCGCGATTCTTCAACTGGTCCAGGTATAGCCGCCACGCATATGGCAAGTGACCTTCATTGCCCTTGCACAATAACCCGTAGCCATCCAGCAGCCCGGCCAACGCGCGCGCCGTGTACGCTCCGCGCGAAAAGCCGAAGAAGTAGACTGCGTCCCCGTCGTTGTAGTTATCCATCAGGTAGCGGTAGGCGTCCAGCACGTTCTCTTTAAACCCATACCCGAACGCGAGCCCGCGTACCTTTGAGAACCACCGCCGCACGCTGCCGCTGATCGCGGGATCGCCCATCGTGCCGACGCCGGGATGATAGTAGCCCACCTGCGCGTCATCGATGAGCAAGGCTGTGTATAGCCGAACCACGTTTGAGTTCGTGTCTCCGAACTCATTGCCAGTGCCGTCCAGGCAAAGGATGATCTTCTTCTTGCCTTCTTTAAGGTCGGGCTTTGCTGGATACAGCTCGTCGGGCATCGCTGCGCACCTGTTTGTGAGGTTGCCAGCCATGCTACCAAGCGCGACGTAATCGTCAAGCCCTACTTAGGGCAGCGTCTATGGGAAGACATCCGCGTCTTCGAGTCGCGCACCAGCCGCATCCTTGGCCGAAAGCAGGGGACCGGCGGGCTCGATCAGGTGCAGTGGCCATTCGATACCAACCTGCTCGTCGTTCCACAGCAGCGAGCGCTCCTGCTGCGGCGCGTAGAACTCTGAAGCCTTATAGGCGACCTCGGCAGTATCGCTCAGCACCAAAAAGCCGTGCGCGAAGCCAGGCGGAATCCAGAGCATGCGGCGGTTCGTGTCGTTCAGGATCTCCCCTACCCACTTGCCGAAGGTCGGCGAAGAACGGCGCAGGTCGACGGCCACGTCGAAGATCTCGCCCTGCAGCGCGCGGATCAACTTGCCCTGCGGCGTGCCGAGTTGATAGTGCAAACCGCGCAGAACGCTCCGTATTGACTTGGAGTGGTTGTCCTGCACAAACGCCGTCGGCAGGCCGAGCTGCTGAAATGTGCGCTCGGAGTAGGACTCCAGGAAGAACCCGCGCTCGTCGCCAAAGACCTTTGGCTCAAGCAATACAACGTCGGGGATAGATAGGGGAGTGGATTGCATCAATCTCTTTCTAACATGCTCGAAGGACTAGATGCCGACTGGATAGGGCTTTTCATGCAACTCGCCGCCTGTCACGCCGCCGCCACGTTCAAACCGCCCCTGCAGCAGACTCAGCAGTCCCGTGTACCAGTACCCCATCACAAACAGCAGCAGAAAAGGTACCGTGAAGTAGTTCTCGCTGGTGATGGCATACCAGACCGTAAAGGCAAAGTAACATCCGATCGAGAGCTCAATCCATGGAATAATGCCGAGCCGTTTGCGATATTTCTTCGCCGCGACATTCTTCTCGCCCTTCTTCTGCACTCGGTACTTCGGCGTGCGGGCAAAGGCGCTCTTGATGCCAAAAAGCGCCTCCATGACGGCCTTGGTATTTGTGATGGTAAGTCCAACCCCGAGGGACATAAGAAAGGGAAGATACAAAAACGTCTTGTACCATCGCCTGGGAAACAACTCCTTCTGCGAAACAAGATAGAAGCTGGAGATAGACATGGTACTCGCCATGAACAGCGGGAAATCAATCAGGAGCATCTGCACCCAACCTTGCCAGCTTCGAATGATCATGGCCGGCATCAACAGCACGCTCAACACAATCATCAGCGGATAACTCAGGTTAGCCGTGAGGTGATACCACGCCTCCAGCTTGATGTGCCACGGCGCATCGCTCTTCAGCACACGCGGCAGAATCTTTTTGCCCGTCTGGATCAGGCCCTTGGCCCAGCGTGCCTGCTGCGTCTTGAATGCGGTCATCTCGATGGGTAGTTCGGCAGGGCATTCAACGTCCTGCAGGTACTTGAACTTCCATCCCTTCAACTGCGCTCGATAGCTCAGGTCGGTATCTTCTGTCAGCGTGTCGTGCTGCCATCCGCCCGCGTCATCGATAGCAGCTCGACGCCACATGCCGGCCGTGCCGTTGAAGTTGAAGAACACACCCGCGCGCGACCTGCCGCCATGCTCCAGCACAAAGTGACCGTCCAGCAGAATGGCTTCCACCTGTGTCAAAAAACTGTAGTTGCGATTCAGGTGTGTCCAACGCGTCTGCACCATGCCCACGCCCGGCTCGGCGAAGTGGTGGATCACCTTATTCAGCCACTCCGGCGGAGGCACAAAATCCGCATCGAAGATCGCGATCAACTCGCCCTTCGCCGACTTCAAACCGGCATCGAGCGCACCGGCCTTGTAGCCGTAACGATCCTCGCGATGCAGGTAGTAGATCGGCTGCGGCGCAAGTCCCGCGGCGCCGGCCGCATAACGCTGCACAATCCCGCGGGCGACCTCATCGGTCTCGTCAGTCGAGTCGTCAAGCACCTGGATTTCAAACCGGTCGCGAGGATACTCAATGCGACAGCACGCATCGATCAGCCGGTCGATGACGTACTGCTCATTGAAGATCGGCAACTGAATGGTGACAAACGGCAGATCGCTCTGGGCGAACACCTGCGGAGGATTGCCGCTGGTCGAGGCCTTCTTCTTGTTGCGGTAGTAAAGCCAAACCAACTGGTAGCGATGAATGCCATAAAAGGCAAGGATCACCATTACCACGAAGTACGGCACCAGCAGAGAGATATCAAATGCATTCCAGTGGTACATGCCTTTGAACGTGTTCTGCATGTAGTGGGTCTTGAAGTAGTGGTTCAGACCGCGCTGCTGCAGGAGAAACATGATCGCAAGCGTCTGGACAGTCGTAAACAGAAGAGGGCTCTCCGCGGCAGGCATTTGGCTCCCCAATTCTACGCGATAGGTCTGCGTCGACTCTTGGTAGAATGACGATGCGCCGGGATGGCGGAACTGGCAGACGCAGCGGACTCAAAATCCGCCGAGGGCAACCTCGTGGGGGTTCGACCCCCCCTCCCGGCACCAACCGAAAGGGTCAGCCTTTACCGCGCGGTGGCTGCGCCCGACCCGACAGTTTTCATGAACGGTAGACGAGAAACTTTCGGTCGTGGGCGACTCCATTTCGAAGCGCAGGATGATGTGCGACGATGATCCGTTGTGAGTCGGCAGCTCGAATGTCGCAGGTTCTCCTGAACACCTGCCCGTCAGCTCAGCCGCCTCACCGTTAGCCTCACCAGACCGCTATTGTTGAAGTAGAACCGACGCAAATCGTTTGCGAAACAGTACAGTTTTCCGTTCTCGGTGGCTGTGTAGTTCGTCGGTCCGGCGCCAACGGCGAACGCCTTACCATCGTCCATCGACAGCGATCCCATCAGCAAGAACCAGTCTTGTTTCGGGCTTCGCTTGAACCGCGCCGTCAGCCGGTGCTTCAGAAGGTTGCTCGTATATCCATTGGCATCGCTTTTGATGGTCGCGTCATACCACTTCCCATCCGCCGTGAGCAGATAGCTTTCGCCCTTCAGCATTTGCAAAGCCGTGTCGTTCCACCGCAGCAAGGCGAAAATTCCGAACTCGACCGTGTCGCCCACCTTCAGCCTGATCTCTTCGGGGTCTGTCTCGTGGTCCGGGGCTATCACGTGATTCATTGGCAGGTTCGGAGCCGTGTACTCTGCCACAGCCGACTTCCTCTTCAGCACGCTCTCATGGATCGTCGCTCCCTCGGGCACCACGCGACGCCGGAACAGGTTTGCCCGCACAAACCCGTTGTAGACCGCCGGCTTGACGCATGGCGGCGAGACCAGCCGCTTCACCGCCTTCGGATACAACTCCGCCAAACTCCAAAAGAATCCATGCAGAGACTTATGCAGCTTTGCCGTATATCGTGCCCTCGCGTGATAAACGCTCCCGCCCAGCAACGCCCATTTCTGTCCCGAGACAAGCTTCAATCCAGCAGCCTCCGCCTCGTTCAGCATCCAACGCAGCGTGATGTTCGCCAACCCTGCTTCCGCCTCGGGATAGCTGCCGCCTACGTCCGAGTGCACACCCGCGAACCAGACCTGCTTCAGATCCCTCGGCTGATCTCCGGGACATAGCATCCCATCCACCAGATTCTGTCGAAAGAAGGACCGTCGCTCATCGAGCGACACGGCATGACGTACCACATCCACCTGGTCCAGTTTCGCCGTGTACGGCATCGAGCCTTTCTTCAAACCACTTAGGTCCAGGAACCATCCCACCGAACTTACCGTGTCCCACAGCCCCGCGAAGTGCGGCTTGCAATCCACGCTGAACGTCGACTTAAAGCCTTTTGCGATGTAAAACTTGCTCGGTACGCCGCGCACGGCGTCGAAACGACCTGCCTGTCTCTTAAACAGGCGCAGCGCGTAGGGAATCTGCCCCTCGTTGCCGGACCGAAGCAATCCACACATCTCCAGCAGCCCACACAGCGCCCTCGCTGTATACGCTCCCCGGCTGAAACCGAACACAAACACCTGATCACCCGGTTGGTAGTTCCTCATCAGGAAGCCATACGCATCCGCGATGTTCTCTGACAGCCCGTAGCCGAAGCCCAGCCCAAGCCATTTCGTCCACGTCTTGCCTGCGGCAGTCAACGCCTGCTGCGCTCCCATCGTCCCCACGCCGGGGTGGTAGTACACCACCTGCTGCGCGTTCTGCTCCATCGCGTGATATAGCTTCACTACATTTGAGTTCGCGTCACAGTACTCATTGCCGGTGCCATCACAGCAGATCACGATGTTCCGCATAGTCTCTCCTCGGCTGGGAATCTCAGATTGTTCTGGAGACGACTATCCTAATCCGGAACAGCCACGGCAGACAGTGGAATCGACTCTTGCGGGTTAGGCCCGAGCGTATCGACCCGCGGAAATGGCACGAAGCGCACAGATCTGCGAGATACCAATGACCACGCGACATAAACAAAGTGCCGGACTCCTCATGTTCCGTCGAACAGAAGACTCCTTCGAGGTTCTCCTGGTCCATCCCGGTGGACCCTACTGGGCCGGGAAGAATGAGGGCTCGTGGACCTTGCCGAAGGGAGAGTACGAAGAAGACGAAGAAGCTTTGGTAGCCGCACAACGCGAGTTTCACGAAGAGACGGGCTTCAGCGCCAATGGCCCTTTCATCGAACTTGGATCAGTGCGCCAGAAGACTGGCAAGGTTGTTCTCGCATGGGCCTTCGAAGGAGACTGTGATCCTGCCAGGCTCATCAGCAACACCTGTGAGGTGGAGTGGCCGCCACGGTCCGGCAAGCGCGTCGTGATTCCTGAAGTAGACCGCGGGGCATGGTTCTCACCCGTCCAGGCAGCACTCTTCATCCGGGAAGAACAGCGGCTCCTACTGCCGCGCTTAGAGGAGCAGCTCCGCGACTGGAAGAAGTGAATCCGCGGTTGCCACGCCTGCTCCCGCATCGTCCTGGTGCTGGAAGTTGCTGAGTCCCACACCTACCAGGCGATACAGTTGCTGCACCGGCAGATCGACTCGGTCACAGAGTCCGAGAGCGATGTTCGCCAGGGCTTCGCAGCACGATACCGGCGTGCGCGAGGTCAGGCTGCGTGTGAGCGAACTGAATTCCTTGGTCTTCAACTTCAGTACAACTGTCCTGGCTTGACGCGCATTTTCCTGGGATGCATTCCAGACTTTCTGAGCCAGCCGTCGGATGTGTATCTCGCACTCGGTGAGCGGAATGTCATCGGGAAAGGTGTCTTCGGCTGACACTTGCTTGCGCACGCGGTTGGACACTACCGGGCTGTGATCGATGCCGCGAGCCAGCTCGTGAAGCCGCTGCGCGTAACCGCCGAAATGATGCTCCAACGCGCCAAGCTCCATCGCGTAAATATCGCCGACAGTCTTAATCCCTGCCTTTGCCATGCGTGCTTCTGTGACCTTGCCCACGCCCGGAATGCGACCCACTGCAAGTGTCAGCAAGAAGCTCTGCGCTTCGTGAGGCTGGATGACGAATAGACCATTCGGCTTCCGCCAGTCCGAGGCGATCTTTGCGAGGAACTTGTTGGGAGCGACGCCCGCGGAAGCCGTCAGGTTGAGCTCCTCATGAATCTGCTGACGGATCGTCTTCGCGACTGCCGTCGCCGTCGGCAGCCCTGTCTTGTTCCCGGTGACATCCAGGTACGCTTCGTCGAGTGACAGTGGCTCAATAGCGTCCGTGTGCCTCTGGAAGATTTCGCGCACTGCCTCCGAGACCGCCTTGTAGCGGACGAAATCGGGCGGCACGAAGATCGCCTCAGGGCACAGACGCTCGGCGCTGACGGCTGGCATTGCTGACCGCACGCCGAATCGTCGCGCTTCGTATGAGGCGGCGCATACGACTGAGCGCCTGCCCTTCCATGCAACGACTACGGGTCGTCCGCGCAACATCGGGTCATCCCGCTGCTCCACCGAGGCATAGAAGGCGTCCATATCAACATGGACGATCTTTCGTGTGCCAAAGACGGAAGCCGCCCCAGATTCATGCACTGCACCGTCCGCACATGCCGTAGTGCTCAGTGAACGCATCCCACCCTCGTTGCCATTTTGCCATATTCGCCAAAAGTTCGCCCCCCGCATAGTCTGGGGAAAGCGAGTGCTCCGGTATCTAATCCTCTGTTTCCTCATCACGGAGGACCGGTGGACGCCGCGTGGCGCTGGATGAGCATGGGGCGCACGAAGAAATACCTGGCCAAATACTTGCCGGCACAGGGGATTGCATCGAACGAAAACGGGACAAGTACCCGAAACCCGTGCAAAGAGACCGCGCCGCGGGAAGACACCCGGGTACGTCACTGTCCACCGTCCGTTACGACGTTGGCTTTCAGCTTTTGCAATAAAGAACAGGGAGCAGGTGCCTCGCATCTCTGTTGC
>CAZZVI010000119.1:0-9743 GCA_964657335.1 uncultured Terriglobus sp. | reverse complement strand
ACCTCGATCAGCGCCTCTTTGACTGCGTCCAGCTTTCCCGGCTGGATGATTGCCTCAATTTTCTGCATGATTCCTTTGCCCTTCTCGCGTTAGATGCTCGCGAAGCTTCGTCATTGTGCCGGAAAGGGAGGGGTGCTGTCCTGTCTTGCACGAACAAACGACAGCACCCGTTGGATATCAATAGGCCGGTTCGACGTGGTAGCCCTCTTCGCCGTGCTGCGACAGGTCCAGCCCGGTGTCTTCATCCTCGGCGGAGACGCGCAGGCCGATGGTCTTATCGACGACAACCAGGATCACCAGCGTTCCGATGATCGACAGCGTCCACGCAATGCCGATGCCCGCGACCTGGTTGAGCAGCTGGTGCGCATTGCCTTCCAGCACGCCCGTCGCCTTGCCTGCACCGAAAATCGGGTTGATGACGGAGTTGGCGAAGATCCCAGTGAGGATGGCGCCCATGGTCCCGCCCGCGCCGTGCACGCCGAAGGCATCCAGCGAGTCGTCATAGCCGAACGCCGCCTTGACGAAGAAGACCATGCAGAAGCAGAAGACGCCGGTGATCACGCCAATCCAAAGCGCGGAGATGGGCGTCACGAAGCCCGCTGCCGGCGTGATGCCGACCAGCCCGGCGACTGCACCTGAGATCGCACCCAGTGCGGTGGGTTTGCCGGTCTTGATCCATTCAGCGACCGTCCATCCGCAGGCAGCGGCAGCGGCGGCGAAGTGGGTCGCCACAAAGGCCGACGTCGCCAGTCCGCTCGCGTTCAAGGCAGAGCCGGCGTTGAAGCCGAACCAGCCTACCCACAGCAGGCAGGCGCCGATAAAGCTCAGCACCAGCGAGTGCGGCGGCATGGGTTCTTTCGGGTAGCCGCGCCGCTTGCCCATATACAGGCAAGTGACCAACGCGGAGACGCCGCTGGTCACGTGAACCACCGTTCCGCCAGCGAAGTCGAGCGTGGGGAATTTGCCGCCGAGCGCCGCATTCAGCAGGCCGCCCTTGCCCCAGACCATGTGCGCCATCGGGCTATAGACCAGCAGCGCCCACAGCACCATGAAGACCAGCATGGCCGAGAACTTCATGCGCTCGGCAAAGGCACCGCTGATCAGCGCGGGCGTGATGATGGCGAACATCAACTGGTAGACCATGAAGGTCTGCAGCGGAATGGTCGTGACGTACACCTTGTCGGGCAGCAGGCCGACGCCGTGCAGCAGGGCATTCTGGAACGATCCGATGAACGGGCCGAGGTGCCCGGTGTTCTCGCCGAACGCGAGCGAATAGCCGACCAGCGCCCAGAGCACCGTGATGATAGCCATCAAGGCGAAGGTCTGCATCATGGTGCCGAGGATGTTCTTCTTGCGCACCAGGCCGCCGTAGAACAGCGCCAGGCCGGGGCCGCTCATCATCAGGACAAAGGCGGCTGAGACCAGCATCCACGCGTTGTCGCCCGCCGATTGCGCCGCGGAGACGGACGTCTGCAGGTCGGCATTCTGCTTTTCAAGGGCAGTCAGGCGTGCTTCGGATGCCGGTGCCGCGGCGGGTGTGCCTGAGACGCCATGCAGCTCCGGACCGGGACCGGCGGCTGTCTGCGCAAAGGCGCTCCCGTGAGACGCCAAGCCAAGGACCAGCAGGAGAACAACAAAGGAGGTGGAAGTCTGGCGGCGAAGACGCTTGAGCAGATCACACATAGTGCAGTTCACCTGATAACTCGAGAAGGAAGGGAGTCTGCCACACCGGCAAAGCGGCGCGGTATCGCCGCGGGCGTGCCGGCGAAACGGTGCATATGGGTGGTTCGTTTTGTTTACTGTACACAAGGTTCCGTTCGTTTCGTAATCAGATCGTCTGAAACGCTCGGGCAGGGAATCAAGGGGCTCGCACGCTCATGGACCGAAGCCGCATCCCATAAGGAAGGCACGAGGCCGAAGCTCCATCTGTACGGAAACCTTGTGACATAGAATGAGGATCATGAGCACACCTTCCACGGAGACCTCCAGCAACGGCCGTCCGGCCACGCCGCAGGGCACAGATCGCTACTTCTTCAGTACGCTGGATTCCTTCGGCAAAAACCAGGACAAGCTGCGTGAGGTGACCTGGGGTCCGCAGCAGCCGGAGGGTGTGGTGCTGGCGTCGATGGATGCGGCGGTGAACTGGGTCCGCAAGAACTCGGTCTGGCCCATGACCTTCGGCCTGGCCTGCTGCGCCATCGAGATGATGAGCATGGGCGGGTCGCGCTATGACATTGCCCGTTTTGGTGCGGAGGTGTTTCGCCCGTCGCCGCGCCAGAGCGATCTGATGGTGGTGGCCGGCCGTGTCTCGCAGAAGATGGCGCCCGTGATCCGCCGCCTGTACGAGCAGATGCCCGAACCGAAGTGGGTGATCTCCATGGGGGCATGCGCGACATCCGGCGGCGTGTTCAACAACTACGCCCTGCTGCAGGGCGTGAACCAGATTATTCCTGTGGATATCTATGTGCCGGGCTGCCCGCCCCGCCCCGAGCAATTGCTTTATGCGATTACACTGCTGCAGGAAAAAATACAGCGGGAACGGGGCAGCATAAAAGACAGTTTGAACATCGCATAGTGCATAACCTAAGCTGCGCCCGAGCGGAATGTTAACTTCTTGGGTTCCATCAAGGCGTCAATAGGCTGCTGTGAGGTAAACCTGCATCAGTAAGGATGTTGGAATCCGGTGTCGGCAAAAAATTCCTTTGTTAAGGGGAATTGCTGCTATACACTTCAATCGCAACCGATAATTCATCGAGCAAAGAGTCGTAGAGCTCGCAATTTTTGAAAGATACATTCCGCGGAGGATAAAGTCGCATGTTTTCTCAGCCGTTTCGCAAACTAGGCCGGTCGCTACTGGCAGTGAGCGCAGTCAGCCTGGGCGCCGCAAGCCTGGGTGCGCAAACACCAGCCGCACCGCCCGCAGGCCCTAACCCGTCGCGCGTCGACGTGTTCCTTGGGTATTCATACTGGAGCGGCCACGGCACTTTGAAGCCTGCCGGCGTTAGCTACTCTTCGGTCAATTACGGGGCGATCGGCTCCGGGGCCTACTACTTCAGCAAGTATGCGGGCGTCGAAGTGTCCGCTGCTTTCCATCCGGATGGCACGAACGACGGTCTGCAGCCGCTCGCTGAAGCCGGTCCGATCTTCCGTCTGCCGACCCCGACCGTGACCTTCTTCGGCCACGCCCTGGCCGGTGCGGCTCGCCTCGGCGGACCGAACAGCGAAGTGGTCGGCGCGACCTATCACGAGCCGTATCAGTGGGGTCCCTCGCTGACCGTCGGCGGCGGTATGGATTACGACCTGCCCTTCTTCAACCACGCCTTCGGTCTTCGCCTGTTCCAGGCTGACTACGTGTACATCCATGAGGATTACGGCCCATACGCCGGCATCCCGACGCCCGGCGTCCTGGGCGGACGTGCAAACATCAGCTCGGCGCAGTTGAGCAGCGGCATTCTGCTGCACCTCGGCCACATCATTCCGCCTCCGCCATTGACCTACGCCTGCGTCGCCAGCCCGAGCTCGGTATACCCGGGTGACGCAGTCACGGTCACCGGCACCGTGACCAATGCGCTGCCGAAGAAGACCGTGACTTACGCATGGACCTCGACCGGCGGCAAGGTCTCGGGCACCAGCAATGTTGCGACGGTTGACACCACCGGCCTGACGCCTGGCAGCTACACCGTCAAGGGCACTGCAACCGAGAGCCAGAAGGTCGGCCAGTTCGCTGACTGTTCCGCTCCGTTTACCGTGAACCCGCTGCCGGCGCTTTCGCTGACCTGCTCGGCAAGCCCCGACACCGTCCAGCCTGGCGGAACATCCACCATCACCGCGTCGGCTTCGGATTCTGCTGGCAAGGCGACCAGCTTCACCTACAGCTACTCGCCGACCTCCGGCTCGGTCAGCGGCACCGGTTCCACGGTGACCCTGTCGACCACGGGTGCTCAGCCGGGTACGATCACCATCACCTGCAACGCTTCGGATACGCTGGGTCGTACCGCCACCGCGTCCACCAGCGTGACCATCCCGGCACCGCCGGTTGTGCGTCCGCCGGCCATCAGTAACGCATCGCTGGTCTGCAACGCTCCATTCGACAAGGACAAGAAGCGTCCGGTGCGCGTGGATAACGATGCCAAGGCCTGCCTCATCGACCAGGCGTCCAAGCAGTCGCTGAGCGGCGGATCGAAGTTGATCCTCGTCGGCAACGCAGACAGCAGCGAGAAGCCGAACACCGCAACCCTCCGCGCCATCAACTCGAAGAAGGTCCTCGAGGCGAAGCCGGCATCGGTTGATCCTTCGGCCATCAGCATCTACACCGGCACCAGCGGTTCCAAGTCGGTTGCGGTGTACCTGCAGAAGCCGGGCGATGTTCTGCCCTCCGGCATCACCCCGGTTGACGAGTCGGCTGTCAAGCCTGCCGTCCGCCACAAGAAGAAGTAAGCGACCACAGCACGACGCAAAGAGCCGGCCATTTGGCCGGCTCTTTGCGTTTGCACTGAGGACGGTCCGCGCCAGCTTCCTTATTAAATGCGTTTTGGGTATCCACGCAGGTACGGCCCGGTTCCGCGTTGCGCCCGGGCAACTTAGAATCAGGATGGTTTCTCCAACTAAGGACCATCATGAAACTGCTTCACTTTTCTGCCCTCTTTCTATCTGCCGCCACACCGCTGCTTGCCACCGCCCAGAGCCCCTGGATTCCTTCCGGCCCAAATGGCGGCGATGCCCGCTCCATCACCATGGATCCCGTCGATCACAAACATCTCTATCTGGGATCGGTGACCGGCACGCTGTTTGATTCGCACGATGGCGGTTCCACCTGGAAACGCGTCGGAAGCATCGGCAACCGCAGGAACCTCGTGCTCGACAACATCGTGGTCGACGTTTCCAATCCCAAGCGGCTCCTGATCGGTGGATGGAGCATCGACAGCATTGACGGCGGCCTCTTCGTCAGCGAGGACGGCGGCCGAACCTGGACATCGAACAAGCAGCTCGAAGGACATTCGGTGCGTGCGCTGACGCAGGCGCCTTCCGACCCGAAGACACTGGTGGCGGGCGCGGTGGACGGCGTCTATCGCAGCACGGACGGCGGCTCCTCATGGCAGAAGATCAGCCCGCAACAGAAGGAGTTCTACGAAGTAGAGTCCGTTGCCATCGACCCGCGCGACCCCAAGATCATCTACGTCGGCACGTGGCATCTGCCGTGGAAGACGAAGGACGGCGGCGAAAACTGGGAAAGCATCCACAAGGGCGTTGCCGAAGACTCTGACGTGTTCTCAATCATCATCGATCCCAAGTCGCCGGAGACGGTCTACGCGTCGGCCTGCTCGGGCATTTACAAGAGCAGCGATGGCGGCGCCTTGTTCAGCAAGATCACTGGCATACCGCATGATTCCAGCCGGACGCGCGTGCTTATGCAGGATTCCGTATCGCGTGATACGGTGTACGCCGGCACCACCGAAGGTCTGTTCCACACGTCGAACGCTGGCAAGACATGGGCCCGCAATTCCAATCAGGACTGGATCATCAACGACATCTTTGTCGACCCGCAGGATGATAAGCACATTCTGCTGGCCACCGATCGCAACGGTGTGATGCTTTCCAACGATGGCGGTGCGACCTTTTCCTCCTCGAACGACGGCTTCTCGGCCCGCGAGATCTCCACGGTGGTGCAGGACCGCTCCAACCCATCGCACCTGTACGTCGGCGTGATGAATGACCGCGAGGCGGGCGGCGTCTTTGCCAGTGAAGACGGCGGCTTGCACTGGACGCAGAAGAGCGACGGCCTCGGAGGCGCGGATGTCTTCTCGCTGGGCCAGGCGCCCGACGGCACGCTGCTCACAGGCACGCGCCGCGGCATCTTCCGGCTGGCTGGCGACACCTGGCAGAACTCAGGCCTGGTGCTTGCTCCGCCACCCGACCCGAAGGCCGCAGCCGCCGAGCCGGTTGCGAAGGTTCCGGCAAAGGGTCGCGCGACAGCTAGCAAAGTAGGCGCCAAAACGGCAGCGGTAACCAAGACTGCCGGGTCAAGGACCGCTGGCAAGAGTGCAACCGCCAGCCGCACAGCGCCGGTCCGCAGCACGCCTCCCGAGGAAGCTAAGACGGGTGCCTACGCGATGGCGACGGGCGACAGCAACGTCTACGCGGTCACCGGAGATGGCTTACTTTCGTCCGCCGACAACGGCAAGACCTGGCAACATGTACCGGCCGCGAGCGACAAGCCGTGGCGCATGATCGCGGCGCAGGGAACTCACGTTGCGGTCGCCGATCCGCATGCGATGTCGCTTTCGTCTGATGGCGGGGCGACCTTTCAGCCAGTAACGCTGCCGAAGGACATGTATCTGACTGCGATGACGATCGACAACACCGGCCGCTTGTGGGTCGGCGGCGCCGAAGGCGTCTTTCTGTCAGAGAACGGCGGTGCTTCGTGGCATGTCATGCCGAACCTCTTCGTTCCGAATGTGGGCGGCTTGCAGTATGACGCGGCAAGCAGCCGCGTGCTGATCAGCTCCAACTCGCCTGACACGCCGGTGTTCACCGTGCACACGCCCGACCTGAAGGTCAGCTACTTCACCGCGGGCTGGGGCATGACGACGCTGCGCGCGGTGGGCGATCACCTGGTCGGAGTCACCCGCAACGATGGCGTCCTGCTGCAACCGGTCATGGTCGATTCGGCGTCGGTGAAGCAGGGCAGCAACTAAGCGGGCTGCTTGTTCACGGCAAGGTTCACGTTTCGAAGCGCGACGCGTGCTTCGGGCGTCTAAACTGGTGAACATGAACGCATCGCCCACAGGACGTCCTCGCCACGAGTTTCAGACTGACGACGCGGCTCTGTGGCCGATCGCATCCAAGGTGCTCGCAGGCGATCGTCTCAGTGCACAGGACGGTGTTACGCTCTACCGCTCGCCGGACGTGCTGGCGGTCGGCTGGCTCGCCAACCTGGTGCGCGAGCGCATGCACGGCAACCTGACATTCTTCAACGTCAATCGCCACATCAATCCCACGAACGTCTGCGTGGCGAGTTGCCGCCTGTGTGCCTTCGGCAAGAAGAAGGGCGACAGCGGAACCTACACCATGGCGCTTGAAGAGGCTTGGCAGTCCGCGGGCGAGGGCTACAGCGAAGCTGTGACCGAGTTCCACATCGTGGGCGGCCTGCATCCTGACCTGCCGTTTGAGTACTTCCTTGACTTGGTCAAAGGCCTGAAGGTCCGCTTCCCGAAGGTCCACATCAAGGCATTCACCATGGTCGAGGTCGCTTTCCTCGCCAAGCGCGCGAAGCTGTCGATCCCCGAAGCTCTGGTCCGCATGAAGGAAGCGGGCGTTGACTCGTGCCCCGGCGGCGGCGCGGAGATCTTCGCTGACCGCGTTCGCCACATCATCTGCGACCACAAGATCGACGGCAGCGAGTGGCTCGAGACGGCCGAGATGGTGCATAACGCGGGCATGCGCTCCAACGCGACGATGCTCTACGGCCACATTGAGAACGAGGAAGACCGCGTCGACCACATGCTGAAGCTTCGCGAGGTGCAGGACCGGACCGGCGGCTTCCAGACCTTCATTCCGCTGGCCTTTCACCCGGAGAACACCGTGCTCGGCCACCTGCCGCGCACCACGGGCTTCGACGACATGCGGCAGATCGCCGTAGGACGCCTGATGCTGGACAACTTCGCCCACATCAAGAGCTACTGGCAAATGGTTACGCCGAAGATGGCGCAGATCTCGCTGCGCTTCGGCGCGGACGACATCGACGGAACCGTGGTGGAAGAGAAGATCTACCACGAAGCCGGAGCGACCACGCCGCAAGGCATGCGCCGCGCCGAACTCGAGCGACTGATCCGCGAAGCAGGCCGCGAGCCGGTCGAGCGCGACACGCTCTACAACCGCGTCACGCGGTCAGAAGACACCTTCACCATCGCGGTCTAGTTCGCTGAAGCTGCAAGCTACGGAGCCGGTTCCAGGCTGTCCGGATCGGGCGCTGGCCAAAACAGTTCCTGTGAGCTCACTTTCCGTCCAACATCCATCAATGGCGACTCGACCGTGTGGAATGTGATGACAGCGAACACAGCGGTCATCAGCAGGAACAGCGCGCTGCCGAGCGGCACATTCCGAATGCCCAGCCGCTGAAAGACGATCGACAGCACGATCTGGTGCAGCAGATAAATGCCGTAGGAATAGAGCGCGATCTTCTCCGCGGACACGTTGAGCAGCCGAACCTTGGAGTCGCGAAACTGGTTGATCGCGAAGCCGAGGGCAAGGCAGTAGATCCATCCGCTCCAATAAAGCGGTTCATCGCCCTGCCGGATGGTGCCCACGAATACGGCCACCAGAACGAGCAGGAACGGGATCCACGCATACGCCGCGATCCTCGGACGCACTCTGTTCCGCAGCGCGTAGCACAACACGCCTGCGATGAAGCAGGGAACGTACTCCGCCATATTCAGATGGCCGGTCTTCGTCTGAATCAGAACTCCCAGACAGCAGAACGCGCCAAGCAGCAGCAGCAGCCGGAGCACGGGCTGCCGTCCGCGCGCCAGCAGGAAGAGCGCAGGCAGCGCGACGTACATCTGCACTTCGTAGGGCAAACTCCACAACGGGCCGAGAACCTGCTTCTTGGTGAAGAGGTTCTGCACCAGCAGCAGGTTCGCCGCGACTACCTTGTGTGTGATCGGGTCCGGCGTGTCCCACGTCTTGGAAGGGAAGCCGAAGGCCAGAGCGATCGCGATCGCCACGATCGCCAGCGGATAGATGCGGAAGAACCGCCGAATGTAGAAGGCAATCGTGACTTCTCCACCCGCGCGGTGCATGCGCTCCAGCGAGTACATCAGCACAAGGCTGGTGTGCACGAAGAAGGCAAGCACGCCGGCGTGGCCGAGCGCGCGGAAGTAGTCCAGGTAACGGACCGGCATGAAGCCGGTGTACGCGTGCAGCGTGAGCACGAGGTGGTGCGCAAGCACGCAGCAAACGGCAAGCGCTCGAAGAACGTCCAGATTTGTTTTGTGCATCACTCGACCGGGGGAAGGGGAGAATACGCCTTTATAGAGCATTCGCGCGGTCGCGGCAATGCCAAAGTGGGATGCACCCTTCCGCTCAATTCTGTAAATTCTTCATTCCACTACCTTTCTCCGGTGACTGTGTGTATAATCCTCATTCTTCTGCGCTTAGACGTAAATCATTCAAACGTCAATACTTATCGAGACGAGACGTTCCCGGGGGATGAAGGAAGGCAAGGCGCACCCGCGTTCCGTGCCGCTTCACATGATCGGGTGCCCGATTCCTCCACACAGCGGATGAATGGGACGTTCGTGCGAGGCACGGACCATCGTTGTTTCCATTGGCGGTTGGGAATCCCACACATGCGCAAAGGGCGCATGTGTGGGGCACCCAGGATGTCGACGTGAGTTTTGGCTGACATCATCTCGGCCGCTGAAGCCGCGGGGTCTAAACGCTGCAAGGCGTTTCAGGGCACGGTACGCCGATGCGGTTTGCTTTCGGGCCAAACGCGTCACGCACCTGCGCGCGAAACTCTCTCAGGGCACGTTCGACGTAGGCATCGTCGTCGTCCTTGCTCCTGCTCCTGTCTCCCTTCCTCTCGTTCGCCTCTTCGTCCAGGCTTTCGGCGGGATCGTCGCATTCGGCTTCTTGGTGGCGCTCGTCGTTCAGGCTGTTGGCGTGATCTTCGCGCTCGTCGTCTCGGTCGCGCTTGTCGTCCGAGGCCTTGGCATGGTTGTTGCAGTCGTGGTCGTCCTGGT
>CAZZVI010000118.1:0-9953 GCA_964657335.1 uncultured Terriglobus sp. | reverse complement strand
CCCCCGGCCACACCCCCGGCCACATGAGCTTCCTCGACGAGCGCGACGGCACACTCTACGCCGGGGACGCGCTGACATCGATCGGAGGCCTGCACGTCGTCACGGACCCGCCGTGGTACTTCCCACTCCCCAAGTTCGCCACGTGGAACAAAGGGCTGGCGCTTGAATCCGCCCGCAAGCTCGCGGCTCTGCGGCCGGAGCGCATTGCAACCGGCCACGGACGGTTCATCACCAATGCCGCCGCGGCGCTCGACGCCGCCATCGCGCACGCCGAAGCCACAGACTCATAGCAGTAAACAGCTTGGTGCCCCATGTCTCGCTTCTGAGACATGGGATCTGACTGCCTCGCATGGAATAGGCAACACCAACACCGCTTGTGATACCAGATAGACATGCGCTTGTCCCGCGGTTGTCGCTTTGCAATCCCGGTCACACTGCTGATCACAGCACTGCTGGGCTCCCGCAGCCTTGATGCACAGACGCACGCAGTGCATGCCACAGCGACGCGCGCCCCGGAACCCACCGGTCCCACCGCCGTCTTCGACACCACCATGGGCCGCATCACCTGCCGCCTGTACAGCAAGCAGGCGCCCAACACCACAGCCAACTTCATCGCGCTCGCCCAGGGCACGAAGGACTGGCACGACGCGCTGAACCTGACCACCGTCCACAACAAACCGTTCTACGATGGCACCGCAATCGCCGGCATCGCCAACGGTATCCGCGGCGGTGATCGCTTTGGTGGAGGCGAAGGCCCGGCAGGGCCGCCGATCGCGCGCGAGACAATCCCCGGAGTCACCTTTGACCGGCCCGGCCGGCTCGCCATGGCAACGCACGCGGGAGAGGTCAGCAGCTCCTTCTTCCTCATCACGCTCCACGCCGATGAGGACTTCGACAAGAGCCAGCGCGGAGCGATCTTCGGCCAATGCGACGACGCCTCCGTCGAGGTCGCCGCGAAGATATCGCACGCCATGATGAGCGTCGGCAACCGGACCACCCACGCCATCGCCATCAACAAGCTGCGCATTGTGCAGCCGGGCGAGCCGCTGCCGCCCGTGGCCGAAGACGTGCCGCCGTACAGCATCGTGCCGCAACCGGTCCCGCCCGTCATCCCGACGCTGCCGCCGCCCGATCCGACGGGCCCAACTGCTGTCATCGACACCACGGCAGGTACGCTCACCTGCAAACTCTTCAGCAGGGAAGCGCCTGTTGCAACGGCGACCTTCACCGAACTCGCCGAGGGCAAGCGTCCCTGGAGCAACCCCGCAACCCACGTGACGGAGCGCAAGCCCTTCTATAACGGCCTGCACTTCAACCGCGTCATCCCGGACTTCATGATCCAGAACCAGGACTACCCGGACAACGCGCCCGACGCGGGCTTCCACTACAGCATCGAGACAGTGCCTGGACTCACCTTTGACCGCGCCGGCCGCCTCGCCATGGCGAACGACGGACCCGACAAGAACGACAGCTCCTTCTTCATCACCGACGCCCCGGCACACAACCTCGACGACAAGTTCACAGTCTTCGGCCAGTGCGACGAAGCATCCACGAAACTGGTCAGCGAGATCGCCCGCGTTCCACGCAACGCAAAGAACCGGCCAACAACGCCAATCACCATCCGAAGCGTCACCATTCAGCATTAGACCCGCAAGGAGGCATGCAGCCCGCGATAAAACGTGAGCAATAGCGCGTCATCCGCCGGGGCGAGCAACAGGGCTTTGAGAAGCGCTTCAGCCGCCGAGATAGGCCAGACCATTCTGAAGGCAGCGGCTTCAGCCGCCGAGGTAGCAACAGAGTCTTCCGCACGAAGCGGCTTCAGCCGCCGAGGTGAGAATCTCCGTTCGATGCCAGACATCAAAATGCGGGCTGAAGGCCCGCGCTGTAACAGCTTGGGGCGAAGCCCTAAGTCCAGGACCAACCACGAATGCGGGCTGAAGGCCTGCGCTATACGCCGTTTGGGCCGACAAGGGGCTCGAGTCTCACCCGCTGTGCCGCTTCACGCAGAAAAGCTGTCAAGCCCCAAACCACCCTAAGCCTTTCATTCCAAAAGAAATAGAGTTGGCATGGTATTTCTCCAGAGTTTCTATAATTGAATTATGAGATCAAACCTTCCGTACGCTGTCGTCCCGCAACGAAGTGCAGGGATGCTGCTTTGCTGTCCCGGTCAGTGGAAAAGAATGCATGGGAACAGCGGTCACCCGCGAAGTTGAGGCGCAAGTCTCCTACTTACAATAGTTTGCCTCTAAATTTCCTCGAATGAGGAGTTTACAGACAGGAAATTCGCTATCTCGCCTCGAATGAATATGTTACGGAAACATGAGAGAGGTACCCCTACCACGTCGGAACCGTCAGGGAATCAGACCGGCCGCGCCATCACCACATCGTGGTGCGTCGTCGAGCCCACGGTAAACTCGCGCTCTCCAACCTGCGTGAAGCCTGCCCGCTCGTAGAAGCGGATCGCGTCGACGTTCTTGCCGTAAACGCCGAGCAGCAGCCGCGTCCGGCCGAGCCGGCCCGCGTGCTCGACCGCTGCATCCATCAGCGCGCGGCCGATACCGAGACCCTGGAAGCGATGGAGCAGGTAGATGCGCCGAAGCTCATAGTCCCGCGGTGTCAGGTCGACCGGCAGGTCGGGCTCGCAGCACACGATGTATCCGACCGGCGCATCGCCCGGCTCGATCTCAGCCAGCATGCAACGTGTCGTGGGCTGCGCAAGGTACTTGGCAAACGCCTCGGGCGAGTTGTGGCTGCGGCAGTGCGCCAGCAGGTCGGCAGCGGACAGGTCGTGGGCGAATGCCTCAAGGAACGCGGCGCCCGCGACGAGCGAAAGCATGGCCGAGTCGTCTGCCGTACACAGCCGAAGATGGTAACCAGGAGCCATGATCCCAGCATACTTGCGGTACGCGCCTTCATGCGACGGCAGCAGACGTCGTGGCTTTTCGTCGACACGCAGCGGCATCGGCCGGACGAAGAGGCACGCTGCCCCGATCGGCATCGGATGGGTAGAGAGGACGAGGAGACGCGATGAGCAAAGCGCGAACGCGGGCAGCGGCACAGGAAAGCGTGGCGACGCCGCCAGGTGAGTCCGGCAGGGACGAAGCGGCGAAAGGCCTGAGCGAGGGCGACCCGCAGGCGTTGTCGCACCATCCCGCGCGCGAGAAAGCGATTCGCGCTGCTTCGGAAGCAGTCAAGGAGCGGACTGTCGCAACGCAGAAGACGCGGAAAGGCTCACGCAAGTCCTCCGCGGCGAAGGGCAGCGAAGCCGAGACGCGCCGGTCCGCCGCCGCCGCAAGGCTCTCGCCTGACCTGTCGCCGGAGCTGCGAGCGATTGCCACAGAGGACCGCGTGACGGTTCGCCGTGACGGCGCTCCCGACCCGAACGGCAAGGCCGTCGTGTACTGGATGCAACGTGCCGAGCGCGCCTTTGACAATCCAGCCCTCGACTGCGCGGTGAACGTCGCCAATGTGCTGGGCCTGCCGGTCGTCGTGTACTTTGCTGGCATCTCCAACTTCCCGCACGCCAACCTCAGGCACTATGTCTTCCTGAACCAGGGTTTGCGCGACGTTCAGGAAGATCTGAAGCGGCGGAACGTCAGCTTCGTCCTTCGAAACGCCCCGCGCGAAGATCACCTCGCAATGTTCGCGGATGCGAAGGCAGCCATCGTAATCGGCGATGAGAACCCGATGCGCGTCCCCGAAAGCTGGCGACGCACCATCGCCGAGAAGATCAAAGTGCCTTTCTGGACGGTCGATGCCGACGTGATCGTGCCGAGCAACCGCTTCGACAAGGCGCAGTACGCGGCCTATACCATCCGCACCAGGCTGTGGAAGATGGTGCCCGACTACCTCACGCCAAGCGACAACCCATCCGCGACGCACGCGTGGCAGAAGCCGCGCGGCTTCTACGCCGACGACGTGTCGGAAGACATGACTGCGGGCTGGAAGGACCTGGACCGGAGCGTACCGGCGGTGGACGATCTGTGCGGAGGAGCGCACGCGGCACACGCGCGCCTGCGGCACTTCGTTAGCGCCATGCTGCCGGGCTACGCGCACAACCGCAACCACCCGGACCAGGACGCCACATCGATGCTGTCACCGTACCTGCACTATGGGCACATCAGCCCGCTGACGATCTATCTCGCGATCGAGGCCGCGGTGGAAAAGGATCGCAGCCTCCGCGAGAGCGCCGACAGCTTCCTTGATGAGCTGGTCACGTGGCGCGAGCTGTGCGTCAACTGGGTCAAATACGACCCGAACTACGACAACCCGGGATGTGCCGAGCCGTGGGCTCGCAAGACCATCGCGGAGCATGAACACGATTCGCGCGATCCGCTCTACACAGCGAAACAGATGGAGCGCGCCGAGACCTACGACGAGCTGTGGAATGCGGCACAGCGGCAGATGGTCCGCCGCGGCTGGATGCACAACTTCATGCGCATGTACTGGGCAAAGAAGATCCTCGAGTGGTCTCCCGACAACGCCACCGCGATGAAGACGGCAATCTATTTGAATGACAAATACTTCATCGATGGCCGCGATCCAGGCGGGTACGCGGGCATCGCGTGGGCCATCTACGGCAAGTTCGACCGGCCCTGGGGCGAGCGCAGGATCTTCGGCAAGATTCGCTACATGAGCGCCGCCAGCAGCGGACGCAAGTTCAACAGCAAGGCGTACATCGCGCAGAACCCGGCGTTGGATCACACCGCGTCTGCGGCGGCGGACACGCAGGTCGCAAGCGCGCGTCCACGTTCGCAACGTGCCAAAGGCCAATTTGGTGGCTAGCTGATGCTGTGCCTGCGTTGGTACACTCCGGCCATGCAATCCTCCACCGATGTCGTTTCTCAGCGCCCTTCGCGGAAACTTCGCGAACTTTGCGTTCTGCTCTTTTGTCTGTCAGTGCCAGCAGCGGCGCAGAAGACTGCGCCAACTGTCGCGGACGCACGTTCCTTCGTCGACCGCGCCAACGCACAACTGCTGAAGGCAGCGATCGACGGCTCGCACGCAGAGTGGCTCGCGGAGACAGACATCAACGAAGACAGCGAAGCAACGACCGCCCTGATCGGCGAGCAGGTCGCGACGCTGACGCTCAAGCTGATCGAGGAAAGCCATCGCTTTGACAAGCTGACGCTGCCCGCGGACCTGCGCCGCCAGATCATGCTGCTGCAGGTGAACGCGCCGGCCGCGCCGCATGATCCGAAGCTGCTCGCGGAAGAGACACAGATTGCCGCACAGTTGACCGGCATGTACGGCAAAGGGAAGTACTGTCCGGGAGTCCCGGCCGGCCAAACGCCCGCGGCAGACGCAAAGTGCATGAGTGTGGATGATGTCGACACCTTCATGGCGAAGTCGCGCGATCCGAAGGCGCTGACGGATGTCTGGGTCGGCTGGCATGCCGTGGGCGCGCCCATGCGTGACAAGTACACGCGCTTCATCGAGCTGCAGAACATCGGCGCACGCGAGCAGAACTACAAGGACACCGGCGAGCTCTGGCGCGCGGGCTACGACATGACTCCCGCGCAGTTCTCCGCCGAGCTGAACCGCGCCTGGACGCAGCTCGAGCCGCTCTACCGCGAGCTGCACACCTACGTTCGTCATCGCCTCATCGCGAAGTACGGCGCAGCGGCAGACCGCAAGGACGGCATGATCCCCGCGCAACTGCTCGGCAACACCTGGGCGCAGGAATGGGGCAACATCTACGACATCGTCGCGCCCACCGATCCAAAGCTTTCACAGTTCAAGCAGCTTGATCTGGAAGGCGCTCTGCTGAAGCAGATCATGGACAAGGATCCCGGTTCGAAGGCCTATGTTCAGTGCGAACAGCAGAAGGAGATCAACGCCGACATGGGCAAACCTGATCCACCGTGCGCCACAGCGCATGGTGATCCCATGCAGATGGCACACACGCTCGCCGCGAAGGACATGGTTCACTACGGCGAGAACTTCTTCACTTCGCTTGGCTTCGCGCCGCTGCCGAAGACGTTCTGGGAGCGGTCACAGTTTGTCCATCCTCGCGATCGTGACGTCGTGTGCCACGCCTCCGCGTGGGACATCGATCAGGTCGACGATCTGCGCGTGAAGATGTGCATTGAGGTCAATGCGGATTACTTCACCACGGTGCATCACGAGCTTGGGCATAACTTCTACCAGCGCGCGTATGACAAGCAGCCCATGCTCTTCCGCAACGGCGCGAATGATGGTTTCCACGAGGCCATCGGCGACTCGATCGCGCTGAGCATCACGCCCGCTTACCTCAAGACACTCGGCCTGGCCACGAGCGAGCCGCCCGCCGAAGCAGACATCCCGCTGCAGCTTCGCACGGCGCTTGATAAAGTCGCGTTCCTGCCCTTCGCTCTCGCGCTCGATACGTGGCGCTGGCAGGTGTTCAGCGGAGAGATCAAGCCTGCCGACTACAACAAGGCATGGTGGTCGCTGCGAGCGAAGTACCAGGGTGTCGCGCCGCCCGTCGACCGCACTGAGGCCGACTTTGATGCAGGTGCAAAGAACCACATTCCAACCAATGTCCCATACGCGCGCTACTTCCTTGCGCGTATCTATCAGTTCCAGTTCTACAAGGCAATGTGCGATGCGAGCGGCTACAAGGGAGCGCTGAACCGTTGCAGCTTTTACGGATCAAAGGCCGCAGGTGACAAGCTGAACGCGATGCTGGAGAAGGGCCAGTCGCAGCCATGGCAGCAGACCCTCAAGGAGATGACCGGTACGGACCACCTCGATGCGCAGCCGATGCTGGATTACTTCGCACCGCTCTACACATGGCTCAAGCAGCAGAACGCTGCGGCCCACTAAAACTTGATCGAAGCGACAGAACTTCAGGAGCGCAAGAGAAGAGGCTGTACGCGACGAGTCGTGTACAGCCCTTCACAATGGACGCTACGAATCTGAAGGTTAATAACCGTTTTCGCGCTGTTCCTTCTTCTTGATGCCGTTATCCTTGCGTGCCTTGTTGGCGAGCAGGCCGCCTCCCGCACCGGCGCCTGCGCCGATTGCAGCACCTTTCGGACCTCCGACCAATCCACCGACAACAGCTCCGCCCACAGCCGAGCCGCCGACGATCTTCGCCTTGGTATGATGGCGCGCGTCATGGCGCTCCTGCTGAGCCTTTGCACGGTCATGCTCGCTCTGCGTGTACTGTGCCGAGGCGGCGATGGGCGCAGCCAGTAGGACGGCGATGCTCAGTGTTGCAAACGCTCTCTTCAGTTCCATGGTGACGATGCCTTTCCTGAAGCGACGTTTGTGCTGATCGGGGAGAAGCACGTTCAACTGCGCTCCCTCTTTGCTATCAGCCGCCGCTCGTGCGGTTGTGTCTGGTACATGGATGACGCATGGCAACTCAACGGTTTCTTCCCTTTCGGCGAAATCTGCGGTAGTCTTGTCCGGAATGGCACTCACGTTCTATTGGCGATTTCCCTACCGCAACGGGCAACTCCCGCGGCGCTAACGGAACACGCTCTCGAAAGCTGCATACGCAACGCAGACAGATTTGAGCAGAGTTTCTCAGCAGCCGCGGCCCACGAGCCGCGGTTTTCTCGTGTAAGCAGCCTTCATGGCGTGAGGGCGAAAGGGAACAGCAATGCCGGTGTTGGAAGAAGTTACAGAGGTTTCCCGCTCGCTCGGTACAGGACGCTTCGGCGCGTACGGTGGCCGCTATGTGCCCGAGACGTTGATGGCGGCGCTGCTCGAGTTGGAGCGCGCGTATGACGACGCGCAGCGCGATCCCGCATTTCATACAGAGCTGAACGGTCTGCTGCAGCATTACGTTGGGCGCCCGACTCCGCTGTATTACGCAAAGCGGTTGAGCGAGGGGCTCGGCGGCGCGCAGATCTGGCTGAAACGCGAAGACCTGCTGCACACCGGCGCGCACAAGATCAACAACGCGCTCGGCCAGGGGCTGCTGGCACGGCGCATGGGCAAGCAACGCATCATCGCGGAGACGGGCGCGGGCCAGCACGGCGTTGCAACGGCCACGGTCTGCGCGTTGTTTGGCCTGGAGTGCGTCATCTACATGGGCGAAGAAGACATGCGCCGGCAGGAGCTGAACGTCTACCGCATGCGCCTGCTGGGTGCCGACGTGCGCGGCGTCGGTGCAGGTTCCGCCACGCTGAAAGACGCAATTAATGAGGCGATGCGCGACTGGGTCACCAACGTCCGCACCACGTTCTACATCCTCGGCTCGGCGCTTGGAGCACACCCTTATCCCACGATGGTTCGTAACTTTCATCGCGTCATCTCGATCGAAGCGAAGCGGCAGTTCGCGGAGCAAGTGGGCCGCTATCCTGACGTCGTCGTCGCATGCGTGGGTGGCGGATCGAACGCCATCGGTGCCTTCTACGAGTTCATCCCGGACGAGAATGTTCGCCTGATCGGCGTAGAGGCCGGTGGCCGAGGCACGGCGCTGGGTGACCACGCGGCCCGCTTCAGCAAGCAGGGTGGCGGCCTGCCCGGCGTGCTGCAGGGCACCTACAGCTACGTGCTGCAGAACGATGCGGGACAGGTGGCATCGACGCACTCTGTAAGCGCGGGACTGGACTACGCCAGCGTTGGCCCGGAGCACGCCATGCTCCACGACCAGAAGCGCGCAGAGTACGTTTCCGCCAATGATCACGAGGCGTTGAATGCGACCAAGGTGCTGTCGCGCACGGAAGGTATCGTGCCCGCGCTCGAGTCGGCCCACGCCATTGCGCACGCGATGAAACTCGCGGCAACGCTTGGCAAGGACAAGACCATCATGGTGAACCTGAGTGGCCGCGGCGATAAGGACATGGGCATCATCAGTCGTGAGCTGGACCTCGGTGGCGCGCCGGCCGAAAACCGCGGCACCCAGTGACGACTAATGATCGGGAGCACAAAGATATGAGCTACGATTTCGCGGGTTTTGACGACATTGAGTTAACGCCAAAGCATGACGAGCATCACGGCGATGTGTACGTCCTCCTCTTCAGTAAAGACGGCATCGAGGTTCCGTTCTACGTCGGACAGAGCACACGATTCCATGGCCGCATGGACGACTACTTCTGGGCGATGTTTTCGGCTGCCACGGACTTCAAAGTTGGTATGGCCATTCATTATCTCTGTGTCAGTCTCAATGGGAGAGTCATAGCACGGCACAAGCGCGTTTCAGATCCGAGAGCTAATGAGAAGGCTATCCTCGAGCACTTCAATTCATCTGGAAATCTCCTTTTGAACAACGAGTGCGGGTACAACTACAAGACCGATAAGCCGGAGGAGATTGCCGAGTCGGTTCACAGAAGATGTCGAGAGATTGTTGCCCATGCTGAACGTCTCAGACGCGAATCGAATGAGAGTGCCTGAACTTATGCCGATTGATTTCAGCAACAAACCTGGACTCGTCGTCTACCTCACTGCAGGCGATCCATCTCTCGAAGCAACCTACGATATCGCGCTCGCGGCAATCGACAACGGCGCGCAGGTGATCGAACTGGGCGTGCCATTCAGTGATCCGCTCGCCGATGGCCCGGTGATTCAGCGCGCCAGTGAACGCGCCGTGGGTCGCGGCGTTCGGCTGAGTGATGTGCTGCTGCTATCGAAGCGCATTCGCGGGGCTCGGCTGGACTGCGGCATCATCCTCTTCAGCTACCTCAATCCGGTCGTCCGCATGGGCGTTGCGGAGTTCTGCGCTGCTGCGAAGGCAAGCGGAGCCGACGGCGTTCTGTTGACGGACATGATCGTGGAAGAAGCGGACGAGTACCTGGCAGCGATGAAAGCAAACGATCTTTCGCCGGTATTCCTCGCCGCGCCCACCAGTCCCGAAGAGCGGCTGCGGGCGATTGCCGAGCACAGCCGCGGGTTTGTCTACGCTATCTCGCGTGTCGGCATCACCGGCACGCAGGACCAGGTTGCCAGCGACGCGGAGGGGCTTGTGAAGCGGCTGAAGCAGTACACTTCGCTGCCGGTCGCGGTGGGCTTTGGCATCT
>CAZZVI010000117.1:5843-9963 GCA_964657335.1 uncultured Terriglobus sp. | reverse complement strand
AGATGATCGATACCGTCCTGAAGCTGCGCGAGCTGTCTCCGCTGTATGAGATGGTCAAGGAAGGCATCGACCTGACCAAGATCGAGTGGGCAGCGCACTAGGAGTAGGATTCGCAATAGGAGCTCACCATGCACGATGCGTTAACGATTGGTATCCCACTTGTTGCTATCTTTGCAGGCATTCTGATGAATCGGCAGGATATCTCTTCACTGCGAAGCGATTTGCGGAGTGAGATTGGCTCGCTACGGTCAGAAATGAATTCTCGTTTCGACTCGATACAGCGCGACATGCGGGAGTTCTATGGTGAACAGTCGCGTCATGAAGTTCGCATCAGCACGTTGGAGCAGCAGAAGTGAGCGCCGTTTTCGCGAATGGCTTTGGATCAATTATTCGCGGGCGCAGGAAGCTCCAGTAATTCGTAGACCAGCAACAGACGAAGAGCCACTTTTACAGAACGTTCAAGACACTTTTAGCCGGCGAGTCAGCACCAGACCGGCAGGCATCTAAACAGTACGCATTCGCTTAACAGGAGAAGCACCATGGCATACAGCGATAAGGTTGTTGATCACTACGAAAATCCCCGCAACGTCGGCACGCTCGACAAGAGCTCGTCTGAAGTGGGCACCGGCCTGGTTGGCGCGCCGGAGTGCGGCGACGTGATGCGCCTGCAGATCAAGGTGAACCCGACGACGCAGGTCATCGAAGACGCGAAGTTCAAAACCTTCGGCTGCGGTTCGGCGATTGCATCTTCGTCGCTTGCCACGGAGTGGGTCAAAGGCAAGACGGTGGCCGAGGCCCTGAGCATCTCGAACACCGAGATCGTCAAGGAACTCGCGCTGCCGCCGGTCAAGATCCACTGCTCGGTGCTGGCGGAAGACGCGATTCGCGCCGCGATCGGTGACTGGAAGAAGAAGAACAACGTCGCCGAGGCAGAGCCTGCGCTCGCCGGCGCATTAGCTTAAGAGCCTCTGTTGCCGGTTGCCTCGTCATCCTGAGCGAAGGGCAAAGCAAGTAGCCGAAGGATCTGCTTTCCTCCAAACGGCCACGGCTGCCAGAAGAGAAGCGGGCCCTTGGACTTCGCTACGCTCCGCTCAGGATGACGAGGTATGGGAGTAGGAGTATGTCCGTGGTAGGTATCAGCAGCACTACCAGCAACGAGATGAGCGCGCCGGCGCCGCAGGCAGGAGCTCCGGTCTACTCCAGCCCCATCGCTACGCCCGTGTCGCAGCCAGAGGCAAATGCGAAGGCGCAGAACATCGCCGTGACCGAAAAGGCGCTGAAGCGGATCCGTTCCGCGATGGCCAAGGAGAACGTCAACGGCGAGCAGGGCGGGCTGCGCGTTGGCATCACCGGCGGTGGATGCAGCGGCCTGAGCTACAACATTCGATTTGATTCCCAGCCTCGTGAGCGTGACCGCGTGTACGTGTATGACCAGGAGGGCGACAAGGTGCAGATCTTCGTCGACCCCAAGAGCTTCCTGTATCTGAGCGGCATGACGCTGGACTTTGAAGAGACGCTCATGCGCCAGGGCTTCAACTTCATCAACCCGCACAGCACCAAGAGCTGCGGCTGCGGCTCGTCCTTTACGGCCTAAGGCCCACGTTGGCAACGGAACCGCAGGCAAGCGAACACCGCCGCCGGTGGGAGTTCCTGGATGTGGTGCGCGGGCTCGCCGCCCTGCTGGTGGTTGTGCAGCACAGTCCCATGCGCTTCGCGAAGACTCACCTGAGCTTCGGCCTGGGCGGCGTGGTGGCGTTCTTCCTGGTCAGCGGCTTCATCATTCCAGTCAGTCTTGAGCGGTACGGATCGCTGCTGCGTTTCTGGACGGGGCGGTTTCTGCGCATCGCTCCGCTGTACTACGTGTGCGCTGGACTTGTGACTTATCTCATGGTGAAGCGCTACGGCGCGCTGTTCACCTCGCATATGCATTGGGATCGCTACCTTGTTGCAAACGCGCTGCTGCTGCAGCACGCGATGCACGTGCCGTTCGCGGTGGATGTGAGTTGGACGCTGACCTACGAGGTCGCCTTTTACGTCGTGTGTTCCGTGCTGTTTGCGGCGGGTGTGCAGGCCCGGTCGACAGTTTGGCTCTGGACCGGCATGGCGTTGTCGCTGGCCGCCTCGGCGGGTTACCGCGCGGTGTCGCACCATGCGCTCGCGGCCACGGCATTGGGGCTGGTCGTCACGGCGCTGTATGGCACGGTGGTCTTCCGGTGTTTCGACGGCACCGTGTCGCGAGCGGCGGTGCTTTGGCCGTTGCCGGCACTCTTTGCGCTGGTCGGCTTTATGGCGCGGACACGCGAAGTGACTGCACTCGGCGGAGTCGAGGATGGCTCGTATGCCAGCGGGGCTTCGAGCACGCTGCTGTCTTGGGCGCTGGGGTTTGCCGTGTTCGGCGCGGTGTTTTTTCTGCGTCAGCGGCAGTTCCCCGCGGTGCTGTTGTGGCTCGGACGCATCAGCTACTCGCTGTACCTGGTGCATGGCAGCCTGCGGCTCGTGTGGCCTTATCCGCTCGATGGCAGCATGACCGGCTACCCCTTGCTGGTAGTGGTCTCGGTGCCGCTGTCGTGGGCCACGTACAGCCTGATTGAGACGCCGGCAAATCGACTGCAGCATCGTTTGTTTCCGCACCGAGTCATACCCTTGCGGATTGCCACGGCAGAGGAGGGCAGCACGGATGCCTGAAGCGTTGATGCAGCCCTGTGCTGCCGCGGAGAGTCCGGCTGCGCGTGGCGCGCGGTATGCGGCGGGAGCTTTGCTGATGTTGTTCGCGTTCGTTGAATGTGCGATGGCGTGCCGGATGGTTGCGAGACAGCATGCTGCGCCGCAGTTGCTGTACTTGCTTGCCACGATCGCGTTGTTTGCCGCAGTCGTGGCCGCGTTGCGCAAGCGCGGTCGCGCGTTAACCGTTGTGCGCATAGCGGCGGTCCTCGCAGCCGTGATGCTTTTCTGGTGCAGCACGGCATCGCTTTCGGGACCCAGCATCCGCATCGGTGGACGCCCATACGACTTGATGCCAACCCTCGCGGGCATGCTGTTGGCTGCGGTGCTGCTGCCGGCCCTGCTTCGGGTGCGCGACTCTGAAGGCGCGTGTAACTGCCAGTAGGTGGACTGGAGATTCTTGGCCGGTCGGGCCCCGGATAGCGCGGGCCTTCAGCCCGCAAAGAACCGATGCCCTGAAGCCTGCCTTGACACCCACGGCGTGCCACGCGCATCTGAGGGCTTATGACTTACTTTGAAGTGTTCTCGCTGCCGCCGAAGCTGGGCCTGGATGCGGCTGCGCTGGAGAAGAGCTTCTACCGGCTATCGCGCGAGTTCCACCCGGACCGCTTCGCCTCAAAGCCGGCGGAAGAGCAGGCTGCTGCCACCGAGAAATCCTCCCTGCTGAACGATGCCTACCGTACGCTGCGCGATCCCATCCGGCGCACGGAGTACCTGCTGGAAACCGAGGGCGTCGAGATGGAAGAGCAATCGGTGAAGGCGACCGAGTCTGCCCGCGCGTCCGGTACGGAGAAGAAGCAGATCGTGCCGGCTGACCTGCTGGAAGAAGCCTTCGAACTGAACATGCAGCTGGAAGAGATGAAGATGGCAAAGAAGATGGGCGATGACGATCCGCAGCTTCGCGAGGACCTGGAAGCCGCAAAGGCCAACTTCACCGCCATGCTCGACGCCTCGCAGAAGCAGCTTGAGGCCGAGTGGACAAGCTGGGACGCGGCCGTGGACAGCGGTGACGACGGGGCGAAAGACGCGGTCAAGGACGAGATGGTGGCGCTGCTGAACAAGCGATCGTACCTGCGCAATCTGGTCCGCGACGTAAACGCAGCACTCGAATAGCAACAGGAGAGAACATGCAGATCAAGGGCAACACCATCCTCATCACCGGCGGCGGCAGCGGCATCGGACGTGGCCTGGCCGAGGCGTTTCACAACGAGGGAAACCACGTCATCATTGCGGGCCGGCGCAGGCAGATGCTGGACGAGGTGGTCGCAGCCAATCCCGGCATGGGTGCCGAGGTGCTCGACATCGCAAGCGCCGACGCGATTAAGACCTTCGCCGCGGACCTGATCGCGAAGTATCCCACGCTGAACGCGGTGCTGCACAACGCCGGCATCATGAAGAA
>CAZZVI010000117.1:0-5743 GCA_964657335.1 uncultured Terriglobus sp. | reverse complement strand
TCGCGAAGTATCCCACGCTGAACGCGGTGCTGCACAACGCCGGCATCATGAAGAACGAAGACGTGAAGCAGGGCGAGACCGCTGATGCGGAGGCGACGATCGCCACCAACCTGCTTGGCCCCATCCGGCTGAACAGCGCGCTGCTGCCGCACCTGCTGCAGCAGGCGTCAGCGACTGTGATGACAGTGACCTCGGGCCTTGCCTACGTGCCGCTCTCGATGACACCGACGTACTGCGCGACGAAGGCGGCGATCCACTCCTACACGCAATCGCTGCGCTTTCAACTGCGCGAAACAAACGTCCAGGTGATCGAGATCATTCCTCCCTACGTGCAGACGGAGCTGATGGGCGACCGCCAGAAGAACGATCCCATGGCGATGCCGCTGGCCGATTATCTGCGCGAGACCTTTGCCGTGCTGCGCGATCAGCCGGACGTTCAGGAGGTGGTGATCGACCGCGTGAAGCCGCTGCGTTTTGCGGCGCAGGGAGATTACGACGGCTTCTTCAAGACGTTCAACGAGCGCATGATCGCCGCGCGCCCGAACGGTTAATCCGCAGGTCAACAAGGTGGGTGCCCCATGTCTCGGCTTTGAGACATGGGTTTGATCAGATCCGGCGGCTACGCAAAATCCCACATCTCAAAATCGAGATGTGGGGCACCCACTTTTGGCCGTTTTGCCGCCGTTCCTTAGTTTCCATTGGCATTTGATAGGATTGCGTCTCACGCAAAACCTTCAAGATGTGCCATGCGAAATCGTTGGGAGACGGAATGATCAGGAGCTTTGTTGTTGCCGCCATCGCGCTGTGTACGACCGCTGCATCTGCGGCAGCGACCGAACCGGACGGCCTGGTATTGCCACCGGGCTTTCACGCGACCGTCGTCGCGGAGAGTCTCGGCCATATTCGTCACATGGCGGTTCGCGATAACGGTGACATCTATGTGTCCACGACGCACGCACGCACCGGGCCGGCCACTGGCATCATTGCGTTACGCCTTGGCCCGGACCATACGGTGACGCAGACCGAGCATTTCGGCACGATTGACGGCGGCACCGCTATCCGGATTTACAAGGGCTCGATCTATACCGCCTCGAACACGGGTGTTTACCGCATTCCGCTGGACGACAAAGCGCTCGTGCCGACGGCGGCGCCGCAGGCCATCGTGGACGGGCTGGTCGGCCCGAGCAATCATGGCCTTGCGTTCGATGGCAAGGGAGGCATGTACGTGTCGTTCGGCAGCGGCGGCAACACCTGCTACGACCCTACGGTACCCAAGGGCAGCAAGCCGGTGGGTTTGAAGCCCTGTCCGAACCTCGACACTAAAGCCGGCATCTGGCGCTTTGATGATTCCAAGCTGGCTCAGAAGTTTAGCGATGGGGAGCATTTCGCGACCGGCCTCCGCGACATGAGCGCGCTTGACTGGCGTGCTGGAGATGCGTTGTACGGCGCCATGCACGGGCGCGATGCAACGCACATCCAGTTTCCCGATCTTGTCAGCGCAGCGGACGACGACGCCATTCCGGATGAGATGTTCCGCATCGAAAAGGGCACGGACATGGGCTGGCCCTACACCTACTACGACGCCGTGCGCAAGGTGCGGCTGATTGCGCCGGAGTACGGTGGCGACGGCAAGACATCGCCATCGGCAGGGCAGTACGCGACACCCGTGGCGGAGTTCTTTCAGCCCCGCCGCGCGGGTGTGCTTGACCTGGTCTTCTACGAGGGTAAGCAGTTCCCCAAGATGTATCGGGGCGGCGCCTTCGTGGCGCTGCACGGCGGATCGGACATGGACGCCTCGACCGGCGGGCAGGCGGGATACAACGTCGTGTTCATCCCGTTCAAGAAAAACAAGGCAGAAGCGCAGGTGGTGTTTGCCGAGGGTTTTGCCGGTCCGCTGCCCAGCGACAAGACGGCAAAGACCGCCGTGTACCGGCCTGTTGGTCTCGCGATCGGCCCGGACGGCTCGCTTTACGTAGCGGATTCGAACAAGGGACGCATCTGGCGGATTGCCTACGGCGAAAAGCCGTAGGCAATCACATTAGGTCTCCTTGCACAGGACCTGAAGTTACGCCGACGGCACGTTCCAGGGGTCGTACTCGCCCATGCTCCAGATGTGACCGTCAGGATCTCGCACGGTAAAGGCCTGTCCGCCATAGTCCATGGTGCGCAGCGGGATCAGCACCTCCGCGCCTGCGGCCTGGGCCTGCTGCCACACCGGCGTGCAGTCTTTCACGACGAGGTAGGCGCCGCCGGTGTTCCTGCCGCCGATCTCCGACGGCAGGGCCATCCAGCCAGCGGTTTCCTTGTTCCGGCCTGCCGTGCCTAGCATCAGCATGCCATTTCCAAGCAGCAGTTCCGCGTGTTCCACTACGCCTTCGCCGTTGCGGTACACGACATGTTCGGTGAAGCCCAGAACAGACTTCAGCCACTCGATACCGGCGTCCGCGTCGCGGTACAGAACGCTTGGTATCACGGTGATGGTGGTTCCCTTCAAAGTATCCATGCGAAGCATCTTGTCATTCGGGCTGTTTTCCTGTCTTGGAAAAATCGGAAGGGGTCTACCGCTCCTCGATCTGTGAAGCCCACGGCCTCGATGCCTGCGAGTATGTGGTTGGATCAATGCCCGCGAACGCCTTAAACTCATTCGAGAAGTGCGACTGGTCGTAGAAGCCGCAGTCCAGAGCCAGCTCATCCCAGCGGACATACACGCCTGCATGCAGCGTCTGAACGGCGCGCTGAAAGCGATGCAAACGGTTCCAGGTCTTTGGAGAGAGACCTACCTCTGTTGTCATCAGGGTGTGCAGCCGCCTTTCGCTGCAACCCAGCTTTCGCGCGGTCTCGTACACGCCGTGGCGTCGCAGAAGCTCCGTCGCGTGCGCTGCTGCGGGCATGCGTTCGGCGTTCGGCCGCATGCAGCCCGCGAGCCACGACTCAAGGACGCGCAACTTGCCGGCAGGGGTCGATTCCTCGTGCAGACGGTCCCGAATGCCAGGTAGCGGCAGCAGGTCGGCCAGTGGCAGCGTCCGCGCGCGGAACTCCGCGGCATGCTCACGGAAGAACGGGGCCGCGCCGCCTGGGAGAAACACGACTCCTACAAGCTCCCGCATGTCACGGGTGTCTACCCACTCGTAATGAGCCCGCAACCCCGAAAGGATCGCCGCCGGCATGGCAAACTCACTCGCGACCGAGTCGTCGCGAAATTCGTGGAGAGACTCTCCCGCGAGATTGAGGATGATCTGCAGGTTGCCGGTGGGCAGTATGCGCTGCCGGGAGGTCGGCAGCTCCGGAGCACGGCAATACCACAGCGTCTTGACCAGGCGGTCGAGCGGTGGCGCGGGCGTTTGCTCCAGGTAAATCATGGAGGCTCCTCACATCATGATGCACCGGCGTGTAGGGTTCGGTCGACTCGTTGCTGCCATCCTGCCAGTGAGACAATGAAGAGTCGTCTCAAAGTGCGTCCAGAGCGCGCCTGAGAGCATCGGAAAGTACATTCATGACAGAACAGAATCGCGTTGTCGGCATCGACCTTGGCACCACCAACTCGCTTATTGCGTTCCTTGAGGGCGGTGTGCCGATCGTCATTCCGGGCGAGGATGGATCGTCGCTGGTGCCGTCTGTCGTTGCGATAGCGGGCGGGCAGGTGACGGTCGGCAACGGCGCGCGCGGCACGCTGCTGACGCAGCCCGGTAATGCCGTCTACAGCGCCAAGCGGCTGATGGGCCGTGGCATCGACGACGTGCGGGACGAGCTTGCGCTCTTCCCCTTTCGTATTGCTGAAGACCAGAAGGCGGACGACGTTCTGCACGTGGTGATCGGCGATCGTACGCTGACGCCGCCGGAGATTTCCGCGCTGGTGCTGGGCCAGTTGAAGCGCAACGCGGAACGGTATTTCGGCTCGCCCGTGACACGCGCGGTCATCACCGTGCCTGCGTACTTCAACGACGCGCAGCGGCAGGCCACGAAGGATGCGGGCCGCATCGCCGGGCTTGAGGTGCTGCGCCTTGTGAACGAGCCGACGGCAGCGGCTTTAGCGTACGGGCTCGACCGCAAGAAGGAAGGCACGGTCGCCGTGTATGACTTTGGCGGCGGCACGTTTGATGTGTCGATCCTGAAGCTGCACGACGGCATCTTCGAGGTGATCGCGACCAACGGCGACACACACCTGGGCGGCGACGACATCGACAACCTGCTGATGCACATCGCGCTCGACGAGATTAGCAATGACCTTGGCCTGCCCGCGACGCCGGAAGTCGTGCAGGCCGTGCGCAAGGCGGTCATCGAAGTGAAGATTGCCTTATCGTCGGCGGACAGCGCGAAGTTCGATCTGCTGCTGCCTGAGGAGAAACGCTACCAGCGCGAGATCACCCGCGAGCAGTTTGAGACGCTGATTGCTCCGGTCATCGCACGCACGGCCGCACCGGCGAAGCAGGCGATCAAGGATGCAGGCATCCTGCCGGAGGCGATCGACGAAGTCGTGCTGGTCGGCGGGTCGACGCGCATCCCTGCCGTGCGCAAGCTGGTGGACGAGGTCTTCGGCCTGTCGGCGCGCGGCAAGGCGGCGCACACCGAGCTCAATCCGGACGAAGTCGTTGCGCTCGGAGCCGCGGTGCAGGCGGACATTCTCGCCGGCGGATCGGCTGCGACGAACGAGCTTCTGTTGCTCGATGTGACGCCGCTATCGCTCGGTATCGAGGCGCTTGGCGGTGTAGTGGCCAAGATCATTCAGCGCAACTCGACCATTCCGGCCAGCGCAACGGAGCACTTCACCACCGGCGTCGACGGGCAGACCAACGTGGCCATCCACGTGGTGCAGGGCGAACGCGAGCTTGCCAAGGACTGCCGCTCACTTGCCCGTTTCGACCTGAAGAACATTCCGCCGATGACAGCAGGCATGCCGCGCATCGAGGTGAAGTTCCTCATCGACGCGAATGGCATTCTGCAGGTGAGCGCGCGTGAGCAGCGTAGCGGCCAGGCTGCTGAAGTCGAGGTAAAACCCAGCTATGGTCTGACCGACGACCAGGTAGAGGAGATGATTCTCGCGTCGTTCGACCACGCCGAAGACGATCTGAACCAGCGCCAACTGATTGAGGCAAAGAACGAAGCGCAGACGATCCTGGATGCGGTCGAAAAAGGCCAGAAGCATCCCGCGTGGCAGAAGCTGACGGGCGACGAGATTGAGCACATCCATGCAGCCTCGCTTGAACTGCAAGCCAGCGTGAAGGGCGGCGACTACAAGCTGATCCGCCGCGGCATCGACGAGCTCGACAAGCGCACGCACCGGTTTGCCGAGCTGATGATGGATACTGCGGTCACTTCCGCGCTGACCGGCCAGACCATGAACGATGCAGGCGACAAGCTGGGCGACGGACCGAGCGCGCCGCATCCGTTTGCTGCGGCGGAGATTGACGACGCGCAGGGTGACGAACAGGATCGCTAACGCGCTCTCGTCCGCAGGAGCTACTTTTTTGCGGTGTCATCCCGTAGCGAAGCGAAGGGATTTGGCTCCGCTGCGTTGTCATTCTTTTGTTATCCCGTTTTGTTGTCATCCCGTAGCGAAGCGAAGGGATCTGCTTGTTGGCCTGTTTGCCCTAGTGATCTCAGCGGCACCCGAATCCACCTGGCTTCGCGCTTCGCGCGAACATGCGCGCCCCGCGGCCCTCTGTGATGACACCGCGTGCGCTGGCACACATGCAGATCCCTCCGCTGCGCTGCGGGATGACAGTTGTGGCGGGGTGATAGTTGT
>CAZZVI010000116.1:7702-9971 GCA_964657335.1 uncultured Terriglobus sp. | reverse complement strand
ATCATCGGCTACGAAGAAGTGGATACGCAGTGGATCAAGCCGCGTCCGCGGCGGTACGACGCGACGGCGTAGGGAGAATGACACCGCGGCTTGAGGCTCTGCTTGCGGTGGTGGGTGTGTTGGCCGTGTTTAAGGCCGTCTATGCGTGGCGTGTGTTGAGGCGAACGGCGGAGACGAGACGTCGATGAATAAGTCGTACATCTTCGTTGCGGTCATTACAGGGCTTGCGATCGTTGCTTACGGGGCCTTCATCTTTCTGGGCGCGTGGATCGACGGCAGGCGGCAAGCAGTACGGGATAAGGGGTTGCATCCGGTGACAGCATCGGACGGCAACGTGGAAGCGAGGGAACATGTCGACGAAGACAAAGAACGGTCATAGCGGCGAGAAAGCCAAGCCGTACACGGGATCCACGTACAAGGTGTCGATCAAGCGACAGGCGTCGCCCGACGCTCCGGCGCGGACCGAGTTGTTTGAGCTGCCGTATCGCCGCGGCTTGAACATCACCAGCGTGCTGGGCGACATCGCGATGGACCCTGTGAATGCCAGCGGTGCGGAGACCACTTCGATTGCCTACGACGCCAACTGCTTGGAAGAGATCTGCGGCTCGTGCGCGATGCTGATCAACGGCAAGGCGCGCATGGCGTGCTCTGCGCTCGTCGACAAGCTGCTGGCTGAGAGCGGAGACGGCACCATTACGCTTGCTCCGCTGTCGAAGTTTCCCGTGGTGCGCGATCTTGCGGTGGACCGCAGCGTTCTGTTTGAGAACCTGAAGGCAGTCAAGGCTTGGGTGCCGATCGATGGCAGCTATGACCTTGGGCCGGGACCGAAACAGTTCCCGCAGATCCAGGAGGCGCGGTATCCACTGTCGAACTGCATCTCGTGCACCATCTGCATGGAGGTGTGTCCGCAGTTCAACAACGATACCAACTTCGTCGGAGCGGCGACCATCGCGCAGGCACGGCTGTTCAACATGGACCCGAGCGGCTCCGTGCTGAAGGAAGAGCGGCTGCGCGCGCTGGGCGGCGATGGCGGCGTGCAGGAGTGCGGCTACGCGCAAAACTGCGTGCAGGCCTGCCCCAAGCAACTGCCGCTGACCGAGGCCATCAGCGACATCAGCCGCGACGTGATTCTGCAGAAGGTGAAGGATCTCTTCGTGCGGTAAGCACACATCTTGCCTCCTGCCTCGCCACGGCGCTACTCTCAATGCATGAGCGAACTCGTGTTTGAAGTCCACCAGGAAGAAGACGGCGGCTACTGGGCCAAGTCTGTGGGTGAAGGAATCTTCACACAGGGGGATACCTGGGACGAACTCAAGGAGATGGTGCTCGACGCCACTAAGGGTTACTTCTCTGATGCCGCCATGCCTGACAAATTGCTTTTGCATGTTGTGACGGACAGGGACGAGGTGCTGAAGGTCGCTTGAGGATACCTCGTGATGTGCATGGAAAGGAATTCGCAGACCACCTGGTTCGTCGTTGGGGATTTCGCAGAGACCGGCAGGTGGGTAGTCACATCGTATTGGTTTCAGCAGAGCCGGCGTTCTCCGTTTCGGTTCCGGCGCATAAACCAATGAAGTTGGGCCTCTTTGCGGATTTACTGCATTTCATTGCGGAACGAAAGGGCGTCATGATCGAAGACCTCCTTCATAAACTCTGATCATTCATTGCCGTTTTGATAGGAATGTGCAGTGTACTTACGAGCAGGAAAGATGCGTCACACTTTTGCGGTAGCTCTCGCCTTTTTCTCTGTATGTCTGCAGGCGCAGCAGGTGCGTCCCGGCATCGACCTGACCCATCCGCAAAGCTACCGCTTGCACCGTCTCAGCAGCAGCGATCCCGCGGGCACCAACCGCGACTGGGTCCGTGTTGCTCCCGGAGCCGCGTGGACGCTCATGGATGTCGATGGGCCGGGGCAGATCTCTCACATCTGGATCACCATTGCCGACCGCGAGAAGTACTTTCTGAAGCGCCTGGTGCTGCGCATGTACTGGGATGGCGAAGATACGCCGAGCGTCGAGGTTCCTGTGGGCGACTTCTTCGGGCAGAACACCGGGGAATACGTCGGCTTTGAGTCGGCTGTCATTGCAGTGGGCTCAAGCCGCGGGCTCAACAGCTTCTTTCCCATGCCGTTTCGCAAGCACGCCCGCATCACCATCACAAACGAGGGCAGGCTGGCCGCCGACAGCCTGTATTACAACCTGGACTATCGCACCGGTCCGCGTGAAGCGGACGCGAGTTCGTTGTACTTTCACGCGCAGTATCGCCAGGC
>CAZZVI010000116.1:0-7602 GCA_964657335.1 uncultured Terriglobus sp. | reverse complement strand
GCGTACTGGTACCAGTCGGAGCCGCATGCGGCTTTTCCGCCGCTGCCTCCAGTCGAGTCGCGTTTGCCGTCGATCCTGAGCGTGGGTGGCCCCGGTAATGGACCACAGCAGAACGCACCGCCACCAGTTCCCCAGCCGCCGGCGGTGAGGCCCGATGCAGTGTCGCCGACAGCAAGTCCCATCGCGCCGACTACGCCACGCTGAGTCGATCCTGCTGCAAACAGGTCGTTGGATCTTACAGGTGCTGATCTGTCGCTGTGGGAATTACCGCATCTTTTGCAGCGCGGCTCCAGTGGACACGCACGTCCGTCGCATGGCGCAGATCGAAGGCCGCGGGCGATGTGGGTGCGGTGACCGCGAAGAAGTCGGCGCGGTTGACGTCTTCCAGCACGAATGAGGGCCGTGCATCGCTCGCCATCGGCGCAACCTCAACGTGACTCATTTCGAGATTGCGGATGTGGCGCAGGAAGAATCCCTGCGCGGGCATGGGCCCGAACATCCCCGGATCGGGATACTTCGCAATCTCCTCGGGAGGGGTAATCGTGGCCTTGTCGGCGGTCGCTCCGCCCTTGTGCTGCATATAGAAGTTGCTGATCTTGATGTCTTCGATCGGGAAGTCCGGGATGCCCGAGAGGATGTTGCAGAGTGTTGATGTGGAGTTATACGACACGATGTTCTGCACGACGATGCGCTTCAGCGTGCCGACCTTCGTGGACTCTTTCGGCCCGCGCAGGCGTGCTCCCAGGCGGAAGAATAGCGGCCCTGCGATCACATCGCGCATGGTGATGTTGCTGATGGCAATGTCCTCGCAGAGCGCACCGTCTTCGCTCTCAAGCGACAGGCTGTTGCAGCCGTCGAAGACGCAGTTGGAGATGCTGATGTTCTTGAAGCCGCCATTCGATTCCGTACCGCACTTGATGCGGCCGGTGCGGTAGACCTGCGTCTCGGGTGCGAAGTGCTTGTAGGTGCCGTCCAGTACTGTGCCTAACTGGTAGTCGCCGCTGACGGTGCAGCCGGTGATGGTCACGTTCTCCGTCGCACGCGCATAGCCCAGTGCGAAGCTTGACTTGGGGCAGATGCCGTCATCCCATGGTGAGTTCACCGTGCAGTTGGAGACGTGAACGTTCTTGCAGCAGTCAATGTCGATACCGTCGCGATCGGTGTCGATCAGCAGGTTGTCGAGAATCAGGTTGTCGACACCGGTCAGCAGAAATCCGAAGTGACCACCCTTCAGCAGGCGAAAGTCGTTGAAGCTGACGTTGCGGCAGTTCTTCAGCGCGATGGCCTTGTTGCCGACGCCTGCCTGCTCGGCACGATAGATCGGGTAGTCTCCACGGGCGGCACGTCCGGCACCAAACGAAAGGCCTTTGCCATAGATCAGGCCGGGGCCGCTGATGCCGATGTCGTGCAGACCCTCGCCCCAGATCAGCGAGTTGTGCCAGTGATTGTGGCCATAGTCCTGGTAGGCGTCGTAGCTGGTCTTCGGCTCGGCTGCGTCGTACGTCCCGCCAAGCTGCCCGGTGGTTTCAGAAGGCAACGGCGAGTTCGCGGCAAGGATCACCGCACCCTGTGAGAGGTACAGATGGACGTTGCTCTTGAGGCGGATGGAGAAGCAGAGATACGTTCCGGCAGGGAAGACGACCGTTCCGCCGCCGGCTGCTGCGGCTGCGTCGATCGCGGCGTTCACGCCGGGCGTATCGAGCTTTGTGCCGGAGCCGGTCGCACCAAAGGTTCGCACGTCGAAGAACATCGGCGACGCGGCTGCTGCGGGCGCCTGCGCGCGAGCAGGAAGGGCGCCGGAAGCCAACCCGGCAAGAGCAAGCGGTGACAGTTTCAGGAGGTCGCGGCGCTGAGTATTCATGGCGATTGAATCGTATCAAAGTACAAAACCGCGCACGTGAAAACGCATGAATGCAAAGATGCATACACTGTGTGTCACATGAAGACTCGACTCTGCCGCTGCACTGCCTTTTTCCTGTTCGCTGCGCTGCTTGTGCTGCCCTCCCGGGGGCAGAAGGCGCCGGAGCGCCCGGCCATCATCGGCATCGCGCATGTCGCTTACAGCGCGCATGACCTGGACAGGTCGCGGCAGTTCTACAGCGGCTTTCTCGGCCTCGATGAGGTGTCACACTGGAGGAACACGGACGGCACGACGGCGTTCACGTTCTTCAAGATCAACGACCATCAATACGTGGAGCTGACACCGGAGAAGCAGGCAGGCACTGACCGCTTCGGCGATGTCTCGTTCGAGACGAACGACGCCGAGGCCATGCGCCGCTATCTTGCCGCGAAAGGCGTCAAGGTCCCCGATGCAGCGGCGAAGGGACGCATCGGCAACCTGGCGTTCAAGATCACCGATCCCGCGGGGCACAGCATCGAGTTTGTGCAGTACCTGCCAAGCGGACAGACGGCTCTGAACTTCGGCGAGCACCTGGGCGACCATCGCGTCTCGATACACATGACGCACACCGGCCTCATCGTGACGGACCTCGATCCGGAGTATCGGTTCTTCGTGGACGTGCTTGGCTTCACCGAGACGTGGCGCGGCAGCAGTGACGGCACCGTGCTGTCATGGATCAACCTGAAGGCACCGGACAGCAGTGACTACGTCGAGTTCATGCTCTACAAGACGGCTCCGGCGCCGGACAAGCGCGGCAGCGCGCACCACATCTGCCTGGTTGTTCCCAGTGTCGATGCGACAGTCGCCACCCTGAAGACATCGCCCTACATGCAGCAATACGGCCGCGTCATCGACGAGCATCTCGGGAAGAACCGCAAGCGGCAGGCCAACCTCTTCGACCCGGACGGCACGCGCGTTGAGATCATGGAGCCGGGCACGATCGATGGTGTCCCCACGCCGCCATCGACGGCGCCTCCTCCGCAGTGAAGCCCGTGAGTGCGAGTGATATCCATCATGAACCTCCCAGTGCACGCCCCGTGTTCTGAAAGGGTTCGTTTTGCATGGATGGCACGGTCAGAGTGCTATCGGGTGCGCCCTATTCCCGTCTCAAGCATGTAGTCTGAAGTTGTTTCTGCATGGCCTCCTTGCTTCCCAAATCGATCCGGCAGGCGCGCCCCCGTATGGCGGTCGAGGTGCGCCCGGAGGGTGTCTATGCGGCACGCGCGAACGACGACAGCGGCATCCTCGCGCAGGTGAGCACCATGGCTCTGCCGGCCGGAACCATTGTGCCTTCGCTGAACCGGGGCAATGTGACCGATCGCATTGCGCTGATTGCCGCATTGAAGCGAACGCTTGGCGCAGTGCAGATGGGCCGCAGCCGCGACGTGACGCTGATTGTGCCGGACTCGGCCGTTCGCGTGCTCCTGCTTGATTTCGACGAGTTGCCGTCGAAGGCAGACGATGTCTTGCCGGTGGTTCGCTTTCGCCTGATCAAGCTGCTGCCGTTCCCGCCAGACGCCGCGCAGATCAGCTACCAGGTGATGAGCCGGCACTCGCTTGTGCTGCAGGTGCTTGTTGTCGCCATCCCGAACGAAGTGCTCTCAGAGTATGAATCCGCGGTGCGCGAAGCCGGCTTCGAACCTGGAGCCGTGCTGCCCAGCACACTTGCCGTGGCATCCGCGATTGACGATGCGGGACAGACAGCGTCCCTGCTGGTGAATGGCGGCGACTTCGCCGTGACCACCGCGATCCTGCGGCGCGGCGAACTGCTGCTGCACCGCACGCTGGAGCTGAAGGCAGAGCCCATGGCAGAGGCCGCGGCCGCCGTCGCACTGGAGCCGACCAGCATTGCGCTTGCGGCCGAAGCTGGCACGGAGTCTGACGTTGCGGTCGCCGAGATGGTGCAGGCGGGCGTGCTGAGCGATGCGCCCGACCCGGAGCGTGCCGCGCTGGAGCTGCTGCAGGCAATCTCAGTCGCTGCCGCGTACTACGAGGACTCGCTCGCGGTCGCGCCGGACGAGATGTTCGTGACCGGCACGCTGGATGCGCAGGCGCTTGAGTCCATGTTGGCTGCCACGGGCATGCGGGCTCGCGGGGTTCTACAGCCTGCAGACCTGCTCACCTCGACCACTGTATCCCTCGGTGTACTTGCCGGCCTGCGAGGAGCGTTAAAGAGCTAGTGCGGGTCCAGATCAATCTCGCAACACGGCCCTATGTCGAGCTCGACCGGCTGCTGCGGCAACTGCGCATCGCGCTGGGCGTGCTGGCAGTGGTGGCGCTGGCGCTTGGCATCTGGCTGCACAGCGTGACGGCGCGCGCCCGCGAACAGCAGAGGCAACTGGCGCGCCTGAACGCGCAGGCCGATGCACTGCAGCGCGAGCGTGCCGCCAACGAGGCTCGCCTGCGCCAGCCGGTGAATGCCGCCACGCTGAGTCGCAACGCGTTCCTGAACACGCTGTTCGCGCGCAAGAGCTTCTCCTGGACCGCGGTCCTGATGGACCTGGAAGACGTGCTGCCGGCAGGCGTGCAGGTGTCGTCCATCGAGCCGCTGATCTCCTCAACGGGCGAGGTGACCATCCGCCTGCGCGTGCTCGGCGACCGGGAGCGTACCGTTCAGCTGGTTCGTAACCTGGAAGGTTCGAAACGCTTCCTGTCGCCCCGTCTCCAGGGCGAGGCGCAGCAGACCGCGGAGCGCAGCAGCGCGCGTCCTACGCTTGGCGCGAATGGTTTGCCACAGCCGGTCAGTACGGTGACCGGTCCGAATGGCCTGCCGCCCATCTCCGGTGTCGAGTTCGAGATTGTGTCCGGTTACAACCCTCTGCAGCCGCGCGTGCGTGAGAAGGTCGCGCCGCACACCACGCCCGCGGCCGATGTCGGCGAGACGGAGGCCAAGCCTTGAGGCTCCCTTCAGGTATTACCGTGCCGCCGTTTGGAAATGCGGAAGACCGCCGCGAGCGTTTGCAAGGCCTGCTGACGCCTCTGAACTATCACATTGCCGGTGCCGTTGTGCTTCTGCTGCTGTGCGTCTACCTGGCCGTGCGTCTGCTGCTGCTGAGCGGCAACACCGGCACAGCCGGAGATGAAGCCATCGTCGCCGCGCAGGCGCGCGTCGCTGCGGCCGAGATCTCTGCCAGGCCGCTTCGCGGTGTCGACACCAAGCTGCAGTCGTCGGACGCGGAGGCAGCGCGCTTCTATGCGGACCGTCTGCCCTACGCCTACTCCGACGTTGCGGCGCAACTGGGCGCGCTGGCGAAGCGGGACAACGTCCGGCTCAGCCGCGCCTCCTACGTTGGAGCTCTGCCCAGCGATGGGGCGACGGAGTTGCGCATCGACGCCTCCGTCACCGGCGAGTACCGCTCCCTCGCCCAGTTCATCAACGGCCTTGAGCGGGACCGGAGCTTCTTCTTGATCGAGAATCTCGCACTCAGCGGCGCGCAGAACGGCCTGGTGAACCTGCAGATGCGGATCGGCACGTACATCCGCGAGCCGATGCTCACGACTGCCGGGGCGCAGGCGCAGAACGGGGCGCAGCCATGAGCCTCGGCCGCGCGATCACATACCGGCGCACGCAGTACATGCCAGCCAATGCGGCCTCGCTTGACGCGGCTTTCGGAAGGGCATGGCTTCAGCCATGCCGTACGGGGCGTTATAAGGGAGCGGCTTCAGCCGCCGAGGTCGGCTGTCGAAAGCCAGCCTCAGCTGACAAAACTGGTTCCGAGAAGGTCGACGACAGCTCAAGAAGCAGACCTCGGCGGCTAAAGCCGCTTGATCGCGAGGCTTTTATGGCACAGCTGAAGCTGTGCCCCTCCGAAAGCGCGACCCATTCGGCGTCCTCTGAAACCGCCGCCTTGCTGTTGACTTCATTGGCGCGGCGGAAGCTGTGTCCTTCCGAAAACGAGGGCGATGTGCGGACTGACCCTGGAAGCCGGGAGGTGCAGCCATGAAGATCGGCACGGAAGATCGCAAGAAGCTGATCCTCGCAGGAAGCTTTGGCGTGCTTGCGCTTGGCTATCTCACCTACACGCTCGTCAGCAGCGGCGGAACGGACACGCCACCCGCCGCTCCCGCTGTCACGAGCACTCAGGCGCCGCCCGCCCGCACCATCACTCCCGTGGCTACCACCCGCAGCGTCCCGTCCCGCCTCGATCCCTCGCTGCACCCTGAGGGCATGCTGTTGACCGAATCGCTCGTCTATACCGGCACGGGGCGCAACATCTTTCTGCCGCCCGGCGCGGTGATTGAGGTTGCGGCTGCCGCACCGAAGATTCCCGTTCCCATCGCCTCGCCTCGGTTCAGTTCTCCTGGCAGCACGGGGCCAGCTCCGCCGCCGCCGATCGACCTGCGCTTCTTCGGCACCGCGACCCGGCGCGACGGGGTTCGGCAAGCCTTTCTGCTGCGCGGTGACGATGTGTTTGTCGCCGCCACGGGCGATGTCGTCAGCCGCCGCTACCGCGTTGGAACGATTACGCTCACCAGCGTGGAGATCACCGACCTGACCAACAGCAGCACACAACGACTGACCATGAGTCCGCAATGACGCCTACCGTCCGCAGACGTGATGGCGAAGAGGGCTATCTGCTGCTGTGGCTGGTGGTCGTCTGTTTTCTGCTGCTGCTGGCGCTTGGCGTCGCCGCGCCGCGCGTGGCGAAGGAGCTGGAACGCGACCGGGAAGTCGAGTCGGAGCATCGCGCGCAGGAGTACGTTCGCGCCATTCAGCTGTACTACCGCAAGAACGTCGCCTACCCCACGTCCCTTGACCAGTTGCTGGGGACCGGCACGACCGGCACCCTGAGCGCGTTGAACGTCAAATATCTGCGGCAGCAGTATAAGGACCCGCTGACGCGGGATGATTACCGCCTGATTCATCTTGGTGAGGCGAAGACCGAAGTCAAGGGCTTCTTCGGCGATCCGCTGCCCGGCGTTGCGGCCGGCAACCTGGGTTCGGTCGCCGGATCGCAGTCGAACATGACCGGCGGCTCGTCCTTCGGATCGACTGGCTCAGCCTTTGGCGGCAGTGCTGCGCCTGCGGGAGCGGCGACGACCGGTGCGGCAACACTCATCGGGAATGCCGTTGCGACGTCCACGGCCGCTGGTGCGGCACCGGTCACCGCCGCGGGAACACCTCCCTCCACCGATGCGAGTGGGAGTGCGGCGGCCGGCGCGAGCACCGCCTCTGCGGGAGCCACGCCCTTCGGCGGAACCGGCACCAGCGCGGCCTCGTTCCAGGGCAGCAAAGGCGGCATCGTGGGCGTCGGCAGCAATGCCAAGGGCCCAGGCCTCGTCGAGTGGAACGGATCGGCAAACATCGAAGAATGGGAGTTTCTCTACGATCCGCGCGTCGAAGCGCTCAAGGCGAAGGTCAGCCTGTTTGGCGGCGCGCCAGCCGCTACGGGCAGCGGCTCAATCGGCAGCGGCTTCGCGCCGGCGGCCGGGATCAACGCGCCGGCCGGAGCCCCGGGCACCTTTGGCGCCCCCGCCACCGGTACGGCGGGGTCTGCCACTCCGGCGACCGGAACGGCGCCTTCAGCGAACCCTCAGTAACCGTGGTGGAGCAAGCTCCTTCAAACCAGCCGTGACCAACGGCCAGACCATCATCTCCGGCACGGGCGAGCTGCACCTTGAGATCATCGTCGATCACATGGTGGAGCGAGCTCCTTCAACCAGCCCTAGCGGAGCGAGTTCCTTTGACCAGGCCGTAGAGG
>CAZZVI010000115.1:6597-10092 GCA_964657335.1 uncultured Terriglobus sp. | reverse complement strand
AAAGGCGTCAGCAAGCCTTCAGACACGGAACTGGCCGACCTGAGCCTGCAGGTACTCGCGGCACAGAGCGGCGGCATCGTCTCGACAAGCGACAGTGATGTCGCCGGCAATCTTGCGAAGGATCTTGTCGATGCCAGCTCCTGGTACGAGATCACTGAAAAGGCAGTCCCCGCCGAGCGTCCCGACGAATACCACCACATCCAGGTAAGCGTGGACCAGCAGGGCATGAAGGTCCGAACACGTGATGGTTACTACGCGCAACCATGAGCAGCAAAACTCATCGAAGAAAACTGCTTTGCAGCAAAGAGAAGTTGCGCTAGTCTTCCAGCGTGAAACTTCTGCCTGCCGTCCTGCTGCTTTTATCTGCCCGGCTCTGCGCTCCCGCGCAGCAGCCCGCCGCGCCTGCCTACACGTCCAATCCGGAATTCCAGAAGCAGCGCGCAAAGGCCGTGCAGATGGCGCACGACCCCAATGGGCGCACCTTCGTTGCAGACGCGTGGATGAAGGCGAACAAGGCCGCTGGCGGTCATTGCATGGAGTGTTATCAATCCGCAATCGCTGCGGACATGGCCGTCGGTGACAACAAGAAGGCGGCGCAGACGGCACGCGACATGGACGCCGCGGCTGAACAGCCTGGCTACCATTGCCTTGCGCAGATCGGCCTTGCACGCGCGCTGCTGCAGGCAGGCGGCGGCAAGAAGCCGAACACCGGCATGCTGGAAGAGGCGCATGCTGCACTGTTGAAGGCGGAGGAATTGGCACCCGCGGCGTACTTCTACGACGGGCGCGTGCTTTCGTTCTTACGGCGAGATGACGAAGCAAGTGCCGCCTTTGCGACGTATACGAAGAAGGCCCGCAGTGATGATGCGCTGCTGCTCCGTGCGCGCCACTTCGCCGCGCATCCTGAGCTGGCCCGCGAGGACATGACGCCGGCAGTGATCGTGAACACGCTCGGCGGCAAGCACTTCAATCTCGATGAGATGAACGGCCGCGTCGTACTGATCGACTTCTGGGCCACATGGTGCGGACCCTGCAACGTAGAGCTGCCGCACATGAAGCAGCTTGCGGCGAAGTATGCGAACGAACCGTTCGAGCTGATCAGCATCTCGTGGGATGCCGATGAAGGCAAGTGGAAACAGTTCATCGCCGATCACGGCATGACATGGAATCAGTATCGTGACGCGGACCATTCGTTATCGAATGCCTTCGCGATCAATGCGATTCCACACTACTTCACCATTGATGCGAACGGCGTGCTGACCGCAGAGAATCTTGGCTCGGGATCGAACATCGACGGCAAGATCAAGAAGCTGGTGGAGCAGGCACGGGCCATGCGCGAGACCGTCGCTTCCAATACACCATCTGCGACTGGCTCGAACTGACTTCGCAACACACAACATCCACGGGACGCAATGTGGCGCTGAGCTTTGTTGTCGTGCAAGCGTTGTCGCAGAGCCGGGCCGTGGGCGTCTTGCCAATGCGGGGGCTCACCTGTAGCATCTGCAACAGATGACCGGCCTGCAAAGCAGGTGGGGGAATAACGCTGGTTGAACCAACATTCATTGAACAGGGGTTTGGCTCGTATATATGGTTCGGTGTGCAGTGTCCGCCAGTCCGGAATGCCTAAAGAACCACGGCCAGGTCCCGCCGTCTTAGGGCGGGTTCACCGGCGCTTCCCTCACGGCCCAGCGGGTCGGTCTTCTGTCTCTTCATTCCCAGACAAGAAGCCGGATCCAGCAAGATCCGCCGTGTCTCCTCACTCTTCCTGATACCGTTTCTCGCCTGCAGGAATGGGCACGGCCATGCGGTTCTGCTTCGGAGGGATCGGGCATGACGTATGCGCCGAGAACGCGCAGAGTGGATTGCGTGCCATGTTGAAGTCCAGCACCACCGACCCCGCCGCACTCAGTCCATGGTCCGGCATGCGGGCGTCAAGAAATCGCCCACCGCCGTAGGTCGTCGTGCGGCTTGTCTCATCCTTGAACACGAAGAACAGCGGCTTCTCGCGCCCGGAGTACACGCTTGGTTCGAGTTGATACGTGCGGCCGTTCAGTGTGAACTCCGCCACGCCGTACGACGTCTCTTCATTCACCTGTCCCAATACGTTGGCAACGCGCAGCACGCGCGGCTGCGGCCACGGCTTCCACTGAGCCGTGATGCGGAAGCGCGCATCGGGTGCGTACCAGCGCAGGCCGTGAAAGCCGACCAACGCGGGCGCATGGGTATCGCGGCCGACCAGGAAGAAGCCGAACTTGTGCCGGAGGACGAAGTTGACGCTGCCTTCCGCGAAAACGGGCGAGGTGCCGTCCGCGTCGAAGGTCACCGTGCTTTCGACCGCAGGTTTGCCACCAATCGTGAGATCTCGTGGAAATCCACCGGCTGGCGGACGAAATTGAATCGTCTCAGAATGCACCCGGATGACACCCAGCGAAGGTGCCGCACGTTCCAGCAGGATGTCGCTGCCGGGCGATGATCCGATCGTCGTGTCGCCGTCGCGCAGCTTTTCAAGCGACACCATGCCAAGCGCGCTGCCGGGGCCGCGGAGTATCTCCGCCTGCCGCGCGCGGAACTGCCGGATCTCGGCCCGCGCCTCGCTTGAGAGTGTCTGCGCACAGGCGCCTGATGAGTGCGCCACCAGCAGCGCACTCGCGAACCAAACGGACCACTTCATGCAACGTCCTTCTCAGGTACAACCGGCAACCGCCGTGTCGTCCCGCACAACAAAGGTCTCACACGTATTCTTACTGAAGATGCACCCGCACCTTGCACGTATCGGCCCGGTCACCATTCCTACCTTCGGCGCGATTGCCGCGGTGGGGGTAGTGTTGTCGATCCTGCTGGCGGCGCGCGGCGCGCGCGTGGTTCGCATCAGCGAAGACGCGGTGTGGAACCTTTGCCTGTTCACGGCCGCGGGCACGCTCCTGCTCTCGCGGTTGATCATCATCGCGCAGGTGCCGCGATCGTTTCTGCACTATCCCATGTACATCCTGACGCTGCCCACGGTGACGCAGTATGGTTTGCTCGCGGCACTGCTCAGCGCGATCGGGTATGCGCTGTTCAAGCACCTGCCGCTGCTGCGTACCGCCGACGCCGTTGCTCCCGCAGCGTTGCTGCTGCAATCGTCGTTGCATGTGGGCAGTTTGTTTGCGGGCGATGATCTTGGCTCGCCGACCTCTGCGTGGATGGGACAGCTGATTCCCGGTGACCGCGGGTTTCATCCGGTTGCGCTGTACGCTGCATTGCTGTCACTCGCTTCAACAGGGATCACCTTCGCCTTCCTGAAACACGAACGACGAGCAGGAGAGACCTTCGGCCTTGCCCTTACGCTTGCCGCTCTAACGCGTTTCTTCATCGATGAACTGCGGCCGGACTACGTGCTGCCAGAGACGATGGCCAGTTTCCTGCGGCTCGATCAGGTGGTCTTGATTGCCTTGACTGCAGCGGGGCTCTGCTTCTTCTTTCAACGAGGTGTGCGCCATGCCAAGTAAGAACATG
>CAZZVI010000115.1:0-6497 GCA_964657335.1 uncultured Terriglobus sp. | reverse complement strand
GCGGGGCTCTGCTTCTTCTTTCAACGAGGTGTGCGCCATGCCAAGTAAGAACATGCTTCGCAAGGGCAAGCGCCGCGTCTCGGTGAAGGCTGACTACCGCTCCGCCCGTGACAAGATGAACGACGCGGCCGCGCAGGAGTTGCAGGCTGCCGAGGCCGCGCTGTATGGTCAGCCACTACCTGAGACTGCACCTGCTGTTCCCAACACTGCCGTGTCCGACAAGCCGCAGCGCGGCTATCAGAAGAGCGGACGCCGTCAGCAGCGCTCGGTTGAGCCTGCCGTCATCGCACCCTCTGAGATGGACGATGATGACGACCTCATACTGCCCAAGCCTTCTGAGCTGCCGGACGGTGTTCGCAAGTCTTGGATCGCCGACCCCAGTGCGCGAGGTCAGCGGCTGGACCTGCATCTCGCAAAGATGCTGCCCGAGATTTCGCGGGCTCGCGCGCAGTTGCTCATCGAGCATTCGCAGGTGCGCGTGAATGGCGTCGTCGGTAAGGCGAAGGGCAAGTTAACCGGTGGCGAGACCATCGTGGTCGAAGGCGAGCCGCGTCCCGCGCCGCTGCGCGCGACCCCGGAAGATATTCCGCTCAAGGTTGTGTATGAGGACCGGCATCTTGCGGTCATCGACAAGCCGGCAGGCATGATGGTGCACGCGGGCAGCGGCTTGAGCGACGATGCGCGATCGAGCGGCACCCTGGTCAACGCGCTGCTCTTCTACCTGAAGGATCAGCTCAGCGAAGTGGGCGGCCCGCTGCGCCCCGGCATCGTGCATCGGCTGGACAAGCAGACCAGCGGCCTGATTCTCGTCGCGAAGAGCGATGCCGCGCATCGTGCACTGGCAGAGATGTTCTCTGATCGCTCGCTCGAGAAGCACTACATAGCCTTGGTGCATCGCGCGGTGAAGAGCGAGCGTGGGCTAATCGACCTGCCCATCGCGCGCGACCGCGTCCGCCGCACACGCATGACCACGCGCACGGCCAACCAGTACATGACGACTGCAAGCCACGGTTCCCCGAGCCTGCGCCATCCGGACGAGCCAGAGCCCTCCGCGCGGCGCAGGCCGAATGACCCACGGCCCGCTCGCACGCACTACACCGTTCTGGAACGGCTGCACACCACCGCCGGCGACTTCACCCTGCTCGACCTGAAGATCGAAACCGGACGCACTCACCAGATCCGCGTCCACATGCAGTCGCTTGGGCATCCCGTCGTGGGCGACACGCTGTATGGCGCGCCCGCGCGCATTGCCGGCCTCGATCCTGAGAGCAAGGACGGACCTGCGCTCCACCGCAACTTTTTGCATGCGGCTTCGCTGAAACTGACGCATCCCATCACGGGCAAGCCGCTGGATCTGGATGCGCCGCTCCCGGAAGAATTAACGGCCCTGCTAAAGCGCCTGCGCGCGCTGGAACTGCCCAAAGCAGCCAGCAAGCCCACTCTGCACGAGGATTGGTAAACTACGCCGGATATGCATTTGCCTCGCATCAACGTCGTCTGCCGCGTCTCAGCGGTTCTGCTGCTTGCCACTGCGTTCGCCGCCACCCGCGCGCAAAGCCCCGCACCTGCTCCTGCACCGAAGGCACCTGCTATACCCGCATCGCCGGCCGACACAACTGCCCCGCCGGCCCAAACCGCCACGCCAGCGAATGCAACGCAACAGCCGCAAGCCGCCGGCAACGGGTCGTTCACCCTGCGCACCTTTGTGCCGGAGGTCGATCTTGTCTTCACCGTCACCGACGGCAAGGGCCACTTCGTCACCGGCCTGAAGCAGTCAGACCTCGGCCTGCTGGACGACGGCAAGCATCCGGAGCGCGTCATCTCGTTCACTCAGCAGGCAAACCTGCCGCTGCGCATCGGCATCCTGCTCGACACGTCGAACTCCATCCGCTCGCGCTTCCAGTTTGAGCAGCAGGCGGCGACGGAGTTCCTGCTGCAGGTGCTCCGGCCCAAGCAGGACGCAGCGTTTGTCACCGGCTTTGACGTACGGCTGGACCTGGCGCAGGACTACACCAACAGCATCGACAAACTGAGCACAGCGATTGAAAAGCTGCGTCCCGGCGGCGGCACCGCTTTCTTCGACGCGGTCTACCAGACCTGCCGCGACCAGATGCTGACCATCCAGTCGAACGAGACGCTGCGTAAGGCGATCATCATCGTCTCCGACGGCGAAGACAACTACTCGCGCGTCTACGAGCAGGACGCAATCAAAGAATGCCAGCGCGCCGAGACGATCGTGTACACCATCTCAACCAACGTCTCTCCGTCGAAGAGCAAGGGGGATGACGTGCTGACGCGATTGAGCGACGCCACCGGTGGACGCGCGTTCTTTCCGACGAAAATTGAGGATGTTGCGGCAGGTTTCCGCGCCATTGAAGAGGAGCTGCGGTCGCAGTATTCGCTGCGCTATCGGCCCGCTGATTTGAAGCAGGATGGTGCGTTCCGTTCCATCTATCTTGTTTCGATCGATCAGCGTTATCACGTGCGTGCACTGAAGGGCTACTTCGCTCCACGCGCACCGCAGTAGGCTTCAACGTGTCCCTTCATTGCTTGTCATCCCGTAGCGAAGCGAAGGGATCTGCTTTTCAGCTCGTACCGGTATCATCGCCGGCCTGAGCTCACAAGGAGATACTTCCACTGCGCTGCGCATGGCAAACGTTGGAGGATGGCGGGGAAGACGAATTATTTCAGCTTCTTCGTCCCATCCGGCAACTGCTTCGCATCAGTAAACCGGCGAGTCCCCAGCGCGACCAGCAGTTCGACCACCACGGAGATGCCGCGACGACCCTCGCGCGAGCTTACTTTTTTGAACAGGCCCCACATGCTCAGCGGCTCGTCCGGCGTTTTCTTGCTGGCGGTGCTCATGGCCGCTGCGATGCAGCTCATCGTCTCCGGCTCGATGGCGCCGAGAATCTTGCCGACGCTGACCAGGTTGCGCAGCGCGTCGACGCTCTCCTGCACGCGAGCGCCTTCGGCGATGTGGCCGAAGATTTCATTCTTCGCATGAACCATGCCGTGCAGCGTGTCGAGGATGCCTTCGTCATGCGCTGTCTGCAACAGGTCGTACGCGACCAGCAACGCCTCGGCATGCGCCATGGGCGCGGCCTCCAGCTTGCGCATCAGTCCTTGTTTCGGGTCATACTCGGCGGGTTTGAATGCGATGGGATTTGCCATGGAGACTCCGTTGTTCGTTCTTCGTTGCTCGTTGTTTGTGTTCGTTGACCGCCTAAAATCTGCGCTTCATCGGCTGCGGCATTTGCCCAAGGGACGAACAGCGCAAGAACGAACAACGAGCAACGGTTCCTAAGTCGTCGTTGAATTAATCTGCACCAGCTTATCGGCATTGCGCGTGCCGGGCAGGTAGTAATCGGAGCGGGCCCACTTGCGCTCGACCTCGACGCCCTGCTGCGGTGTGCGCTCGCCGTTGCGGAAGTTCTCGGCACGCAGCGGCGAGCGGCCCTTCGGCTCCAGCACGCGAATGCGCACCGCCGTTTCCTTGTATGCGGGTGTGTGCGTGGCCCGGTCCACGTGCGCGCCGGTCAGCAGGTTGACGGGCTCGTCAATGGAGTTCATCGCCATGTACAACTGCTTGCCCTGCACGCGATCCGTCACCAGCACGCGTGAGCGGATGACGCCCCACCTGCTTTCGATCTCAACCCTTGTGCCGCTTTCAAGACCTCGCTCTGCCGCAAGCTCCGGCGATACTTCCAACCAGTTCAGCGGGGTCATGCGGTCGATGCCCGGCACCTTGTAGGTCATTGCGCCCTGTTCGAAGTGCTCGAGCATGCGGCCGTTATTCAGGTGCAGATCGAACTCCAGGCCCACGTCCTCACTGGGTGGGATCCACTCCAGCGGATGGAACATCGCCTTGCCGTCAGGAAAAGGGAACTTGTCCTTGAACAGGATCGGCGAGTCTGTGCCATCCTCCGCGACGGGCCACTGCAGGCTCTTAAAGCCTTCAAGCCGCTCGTACGTCACGCCAGCGAAGAACGGCGTCAACTCTGCGATTTCCTGCATGATGTCGCTGGGATGCGAGTACTTCCAGCCTGCTCCAAGCCGGTTGGCGATGAGTTGCAGAATCTCCCAATCCGGTTTTGAGTCGCCTAGGGGTTCGAGGGCTTGGTACAGCCGCTGGATGCGCCGCTCCGTGCTGGTGAAGGTGCCGTCTTTCTCGAGCGCGGGTGATGCCGGCAGCACGACATTGGCGTACTTCGCGGTCTCGGAAAAGAAGATGTCCTGCACGACAAGAAAAGGGATTTCGCTAAGCGCCCGGCCCACATCGTTGGCGTTGCCATCGCTGGTGATAGTGTCTTCACCCTTGATATAGAGCGAGTGCAGCGAACCCTTGTGAATGGCCTCCATCATCTCGTGATTGTCGAGACCTTTCTTCACCGGCAGCGTCACCTGCCAGGCTGCTTCAAACTTCGCACGCACGGCTTCGTCGTCGACGTGCTGATAGCCGGGATACATGTTCGGCATCGACCCGAAGTCGCTTGCGCCCTGCACGTTGTTGTGGCCGCGCAGGGGGTATGCACCGGCACCATGACGGCCATAGTTGCCAGTAGCAAGCAGCAGGTTTGAGAGCGCCGTAGAAGTGTCCGATCCGCCGCAGTGCTGCGTGACACCCATGGCCCACAGGATGCAGACGCCATCGGCATCGACGATCTCCTTTGCCACCTGCTTCAGCACATCCTGCGTGATGCCGGTGATGCCCTCGGCGTACTCCATCGTGAAGGGCTCAAGGCTCGTCCTGTATTCGTCGAACTTGTTGACGCGCTGCTCGATGAAATCCTTTGCGTGCCAACCCTGGTCGATGATGTACTTCGTGATGGCCGATGCCCACACCATATCCGTGCCGGGGTTGGGCCGCATGAAGATGTCAGCGCGTTCGGCCATCTCATGCTTGCGCAGATCGGCCACGATCAGCCGCTGACCGCGCCACTTGTGCGAACGCTTCACGCGCGTGGCGAGTACCGGGTGACTTTCTGCCGTGTTCGATCCGACAACGAGGATCAGCCCGGCCTTCTCAATGTCGGCGATGGAACCCGAGTCGCCACCGGTCGAAACTGTGCGCTGCAGGCCCATGGTTGCGGGCGTCTGACAGTAGCGGCTGCAGTTGTCGATGTTGTTGGTTCCGATGACAGACCGCGCCAGCTTCTGCATCAGGTAACTCTCTTCGTTCGTGCACTTCGAGCTTGCAATGAACGCGAGCGCGTCGGGGCCGTGCGTCTGCTTGATCTCGGTGAACTTGCTTACGATCAGCGTGAGTGCTTCATCCCACGTGGCTTCGCGATAGGTGCTGTTCTGCCCGTCATCCACGCGGATCAGCGGCGTGTGCAGCCGTTTGAGGGAGTTTGTGTAGTCATAACCGAACTTGCCCTTGATGCAGGTGGAAATGCCGTTTGCCGGGCCTTCCGTCGGTTCGATCTTCAGGATGTGGCGATCGCGCGTCCACACCTCAAACGAGCAGCCAACGCCACAGAAGGTACACACCGTCTTTGTGCGGCGTACGCGTGCTTCGCGCATCTTGCTTTCGATGTCCGACAGCGCCAGGATCGGCGGATAGCCCGTCTCCGGCTCGACGCCCTTGATCACATCGATCATGTCGTCAAGCACAGCCGCCGGCAGGTTGGTCAGGTAGCCCGCGTGCTGCAACATGCTCTTTTCCATAAGGGCATTGCACGGGCACACGGTGACGCAGTGGCCGCAGCTCACGCAGCTGGAACCGGCGATCTGCTCGCCGCCGTCCCACAGCACGCGAGGATGCCGGTCTTCCCAGTTGATGGACAGCGTCTCGTTCACCTGCACGTCCTGGCAGGCCTCCACGCAGCGGCCGCACAGGATGCACTGGTCGGGATCATAGCGGTAGAACGGGTTGGAGTGGTCCTGTTCGTACGGCTTGTGCAGGTACGGCCGCACCTGGTGCTGAATGCGCATCTCGCCAACCGCGTTGTGAACCGTGCAGTTGCCGTTGTTGTTGTCGCAGACCGTGCAGTACAGATCGTGGTTCTGCAGGATGCGATCCATTGCCTCGCGCTGGGCGCGGTCGGCGCGGTCACTGTCCGTCAGCACGCGCATGCCCGCAGTCACCTCGGTCGAGCACGCGCGCACCATGCGGCCATCCACCTCGACCATGCAGGTATCGCAGGTCTCGATCGGGCCCATCTGCCGCATATAACAAACCTGCGGGACAGAGCGAAAGTTGCCGGTGTGCTGCGCGCGCGAGGCATCGGGCGATGTACCGGGATACTGCTCCTTCGAGGACGAATGGCCATCGCCGAAATGCGTGTCCTCGTTCAGAGCGGCGCGCTCGCCGGCGCTCAGCCGCTTGTCCTCCGGGTGAAAGCCCGCGTCTGCGATGGACAGGTTGGCCAGCATCGCGGCGCGGTTCAGCACCTCCACCAGCAACTCTCCTTCGCCCACGGAGACCGACCGGCCGTCCACCATGATTTCGGCAGTGTGAGGAAGATCCAGGGGCGAATTGAGCAGGCGCTTGT
>CAZZVI010000114.1:0-10190 GCA_964657335.1 uncultured Terriglobus sp. | reverse complement strand
CCCGAGCACGACGTTGCTGGTCTTGCGCGCCGCGCCGGGGATGCGCAGCATCTCGCCCATTGTCTGCGGGACCTCGCCGCCGAACTCCTCAACGACGACCTTCGCCGCGCCGACCAGCGACTTGGATTTCTGCCGGAAGAAACTGAGCGATCCGAGGATCGACTGAAGCGTCTCAATGTCCGCTTTCGCCATCGCTTTTGGCGTCGGAAACGCATGAAAAAGCGCGGGCGTGACGGTGTTTACGCGCGCGTCTGTACATTGCGCGGAGAGGATGGTCGCGACGGTCAGCTCCCAGGCATTGGTGTGGTGCAGAGCGCAGACCGCTCCGGGATACGTCTTCTGCAACGCATCGAGGATCGCGTCGATGCGCTCCGGAGCGAGCGGCTTCTTCGTCCTGCCGGAGGCACGCTTCGGCGACGTAGGTTCGCCCGCGGCAATCTGCCGCGCGCGGACGCCTTTCGCGGCCGCGGGTGAGATTGCCTTCTTCCCTGCGATGCGAGCCAACTTCAGCCCAGCCGGTCCAGCATCTCCCCCGGCGTGACGCGCACGCACGAGAAGATGGGAAAGTCCTTCAGCGTGTACATGGAAATCTCGGTCTCGCGCAGTTGCTGCACCAAGTCGACGAAGTCTTCGGGGAAGTTGGTCTCGAACGCGACCACGAACTCCTGGTCATCGATGCCGAAGGAATACGTGGTGTTCAGCTTTACGCGGGGAAACGCGAGGCCGACGCGGATGTGCTCGTCCATCAGGCGCTTGCGCTCGGCGAGCGACAGCAGGTACCACGGACGCGTCTTCCAGAACGGGTAGACGAAGATGTATTTGTGGCCGCCGGGGCGAATCGCGCCGCGTCCCTCGCCTTCGCTCTCGTCCTCGCGATCGATCTGGTACTGCGAGCGCTTGGTCATGGAGAGGAAGCTGTGCGGCGTCTCAAGGTATCCGCCGAGCGGCGTTGCCAGCAGCTCGCTGCGCATGCGGTTCATCTCTTCCACCGAGTAGCAGATCGACCAGACGCACAGGTCCACATCGCCGCGCGTGCCGACGGTCGAGTAGGTCAGGGAAAGGAACTCGCCGGGCTTGTTCCAGCGCTGAATGACCTCGATGAAGGCAGCCTTCTGCGCGGCCTTCTCGGCGGCAGGCAGGCGCCTCCATTCCGGCAGGATCTTGTAGAAGGAGAACGCAACGATCTGCCGCTTGACCGGCGCGCCGCCATGCGTTGCAGGCGCGGAGCCGTAGCCCGTCTGTGGACGTCCGATGGTGACTGCAGGTGCGGCAGCGGGCGCGGGTGTGACGATGTGTGCGGAAGTGGTTTCGGGTGTTGCGGTCTCAGCCATGCTTTAAGGATAGAAGCCGTAACGCAGCCCCGCAAGGAGCGAGGGCGATTCTGGCGGATATACTCAGGCGAGCCATCACATGACAGAAAAGATCATCGACTTCCTGCTGCCGTACATCACCGGCCTGATCACGGCCATCGGCTATCCCGGCGTGGCGCTGCTCATGGCGATTGAGTCGGCGTGCATCCCGCTGCCGAGTGAGATCATCATGCCGTTCGCGGGCTACGTGGTCTACCAGGGCAAGATGAACCTGCTGCTCGCGGCAACGGCGGGAGCGATCGGCTGCAACCTTGGATCGGTCGTCGCTTACTGGATCGGCGCGCATGGCGGTCGTCCGCTGGTGGAGAAGTTCGGCCGCTACGTGCTGATGAGCCATCGCGATCTCGACCGCGTCGATCATTACTTCCAGAAGTACGGAGACATCACCGTGCTCATCGGCCGGTTGCTGCCGGTGGTGCGGACGTTCATCGCCCTGCCCGCGGGGATCGCACGCATGCCGCAGCTTCGCTTCCACATCTACACGTTTCTCGGCTCTTGGCCGTGGTGTTTCGCGCTTGCCTATGTCGGCATGAAGGCAGGCGCAAGCTGGAACGATCCCAACAGCAGGCTGAAGCACATCCTGCACAAGGCGGATGCGGCCGTGCTGCTGGTGATCGTCGCGCTGATCGCCTGGTTTGTGTGGTCGCACCTGAAGCATCGCGGCGGAACAGAGGCAGCGGCGTAATGGCAGAGAGCATGAAGGCGCACACCGAGTACCTGACCTTCCGCACGCGGGAACGGTATGAGATGGTGCACATCACACCGCAGGTCGAGGCGATTGTGCGCAACAGCGGCATCGACGACGGCCTCTGCTTCGTGTCGCCCATGCACATCACGGCAGCGATCTACGTGAACGACCACGAGAGTGGATTGATCGAAGACATCGGCACCTGGCTTGAGAAGCTGGCTCCGCAGTGGCCCGGCTACAAGCATCACCAGACGGGCGAAGACAATGCCGACGCCCACCTGAAGGCGCTGCTGCTGCACCATGAAACCACGCTGCCAGTCACGAAAGGCCGTCTTGATCTGGGCCAGTGGCAGCGCATCTTCTACGCGGAGTTCGACGGCCAGCGCTCGAAGCGTGTCATCGTGAAGGTGCTTGGCGTGACGAAGTAGCCGCCGACTGGACGGCCGATAGCGTGCCGATCAGTACGATGTCCACGCGGCCGTTCATTGCGCGGCCGGCCTCGGTATCGTTGTCGGCGATGGGGTGAAAGTCGCCGTAGCCTGCAATGGCGAAGTTCTCCGGCTGCACGTGGCTGTCGCGCAGCAGAACTCACAACCCTAAGCTCCAGGCTCCGCACAGAGCGTGCTCAGCGCCCTGACTTCGGCCATCGGCGATGTCGCCTACCAGCGCGGCAGCATGGTGCCAACATCGACCAGCTCTCATCCGCGGGATCGGTCGCTTCCAACGAAGAAACCAACGTGACAGCGGCTGAGGACAGCATCCGGGCTTACTTCTTCCAGAACGCGGATGATATCGGCCAGAACCTGACTACCGTGCTGAACGGCCTTGGGACTAGGGGTAACGGAGCTGTTGCGCTTCGCCCAGCGCAGAACACTGAAGAAGAGCAGACCCTTGCCGATGACAAGACCAACCCGGAACTGAGGCTGACCGCTTACCAGACAGACCTGACCACGGAGCTGAACACGGCCAACCAGGTGCTGCAGGCAAACCTCCAGCATCTTGACGAAACGAACGAAATCTACTCGGCCATCACCGGCTACAACGAGAACAGCAATCAGGAGGAGAACGGAGCAGATGACCTATCAGGAGCAGGCGCTCGCGGACGCAACCGGTGTGGACGTGATCGTGCCGCTCTACGATGGATGGCTCCGGTTCCTGTACCGTGCCGTTGACGCAGTGGAGGCAGGCGATATTCCCGCCCGCCACTATGCCGTGAAACGCGCCCTGGATATCGTGATGTATCTTGAAGCTCGGCTGAGGCCTGACATCGGGGGCACGCGCGCCGTTGCGCTCTCGGACTTTTACGCGGCGATGTTCATGATGACGCTAGAAGCCTCACACGCGGCATCGCGCGACCGGCTGCTGGAGGTGATTGCCTGTGTGCGCAACCTGCGGGACGCTTGGATGATTGTCGCGCGAGACCCGGAGGCAAACCGGATGCTGCCGCGCGAATTGCGCACTGCTGCCGAGCGGCGTGTTATGCCCGGCAGCCTGCCGGTAAGTGCTCCGCCGATCATACAGGCGATGCACTGGAGCGCTTAGAATGTGTGCGGCAGGCGGAACAAGGGGTGCTTTGTTCTGGTATCACGCACTCATGTTCCATGGAACCGAAGTGTGAGCGGAATAATATGGTTACGGCGATACTGCGGCCCTCGCAGGTAAAACTCCACCATGCCACAATGCGTCTATACTTACAGCCGGGTCACTTCTAAGAACCCTATAATCCTCCCGGCTGAGGTGTCGCCTTGAGCAAGATGCTGAGTTCCTGGAAAGAGATCGCGCACTTCTTTGGTAAGGGCGTCCGAACTGTGCAGCGCTGGGAGAAGACGCTGGATCTCCCGATCCATCGTCCGCCTGGAGCGCCCAGCAACGTTGTGCTTGCCCGTACCAGCGACCTGGAAGAGTGGATGCACGGCGGACATGCGAACCGCGCTGCCGTCGAACACGACGAGGATGCCACAACTGCTGCGGCGATGACGGACGCACTGGCTTCTTTGGAGCGTGAGGTCACGTTGCTGGCTCAAACGATCGGCGTCCCATCGGGCGAAGTCCACATGGTGACCTCTCCGGTGGAGCGAGTGGCCGCGCTGACGGCCGCACTCGGCCAGGTAAATGAGCGGCTCTCGTCTAATCGTTCTGCGCTCGCTGCGTAGCATCAAATCTTCCGCGATCCAAACCACGCCCGCCGACAAAGGCGGGTGTGCTGCGTTTGGGCGGGCGATACCATGAAGCCTGCGCCCAGGTGCGCAGATGGGGTGCTTGCAGGATGGCGTATCGCGACCTGCGCGACTGGATCGCGCGGCTGGACAAGAGCGGGGAACTGAAGCGTATTCGCACGGAAGTCGATCCAAATCTGGAGATGGCGGAGATCGCCGACCGCGCCGCAAAGATGGGCCGCGGCACCGCGAAGGCGGGCGGACCGGCTCTGCTGTTTGAGAATGTCAAAGGCCACCCTGGCGCACGCGTGTTGATGAACCAGTTCGGCAGCGAGCGCCGCATGCGCCTGGCGCTTGAGGCGGATTCCCTCGACGCGATCGCCGGGCGTATCGAAACCCTGCTGAAGCCGCAAATGCCCAGCGGCCTGCTGGACAAGCTGAAGATGCTGCCGATGCTGGCGGAGATTGGTTCGTTCTTCCCGAAGGTCATCGACAAGCGAGGCGCCGCGTGCAAAGAAGTGATTCACACCGGTAAGGAAGTCGACCTTTCCGCCATACCAGTTCTTAAGACGTGGCCGGGCGATGCCGGCAAGTTCATCACGCTGCCGCTCGTCATCACACGCGATCCAAAATCAGGCAAGCGCAACACTGGCATGTACCGCATGCAGATCTATGACGAGCGCACCACGGGCATGCACTGGCAGCGCCAGAAGAACGCCGCGGAACAACTGCGCGACCGGCTACGCGCCACCACGACTACCGGTGCCGAGCGCGTGAACCTGATGGCGATGACGGGTGGCGGCACCACGGCTGCCGGCGGCAACGCTGCAAGCCTGCCGGGCGTGACGCTCTCGCGCATTCGCGGCGAACGCATGGAAGTGGCGGTCGCCATCGGCACCGACCCGGCCATGACCTTCTCTGCCATCGTGCCTGCGCCGCCGGAAATTGAGGAATACCTGATCGCCGGTTTCCTTCGTCAGTCGCCCGTGGAACTCGTCAAGTGTGAGACCAACTCGCTTGAAGTGCCGGCGCATGCCGAGTACATCCTTGAGGGCTATGTCGAGCTGGGCGAGCTGCGCAGCGAAGGTCCGTTCGGCGATCACACCGGGTTCTACACCATGCCGGAGGAGTACCCGGTCTTCCACCTGACTGCGATCACGCATCGCAAGAATCCGATCTACGCGGCGACGGTCGTCGGCAAGCCACCTATGGAAGACGCGTGGCTTGCCAAGGCGGTCGAGCGCATCTTCCTGCCGCTCATCCGCCTGACCATGCCGGAGATCGTCGACATCAATCTGCCGCAGGAAGGCGTAGCACACAACCTGATGCTCGTCTCCATCCGCAAGAGCTACGCAGGCCACGCACGCAAGGTGATGAGCGGTATCTGGGCGCTTGGCCAGGCGATGTTCACGAAGTGCATCGTCGTAGTGGATGAGGACTGCGATGTGCAGGACGTTGCCGAGGTGGTGCTGCGGGTCGCAAATAACATCGACCCGGAGCGTGACATTCAGTTCACACTCGGGCCGGTGGACTCACTCGACCATGCATCGCGGCTGCCGAACTTCGGTTCGAAGATGGGCATTGATGCCACGCGCAAGTGGGCAGCAGAAGGCTTCACACGGCCGTGGCCTGAGATGCTGGAGATGCCGGCGGAGGTAAAGGCTCGCGTGGATGCGATCTGGACGAGGCTTGGCCTGCAGGAATAGCTGGAGCGTTCGCAAGCCTCTGGCGCGCGCTTGTGCCTTCGTCGCTGAGGTCCACGCAGTCCGCTACGCTGCGCTCAGGACGACGAAGGCATGGCTAGTTCGGCTTTCACTTTGCATCTACGGCGCGCACCGTAAGCGACTGCAGGTTACGCACCCAGCGTGCGGGCTTCTTGTCTTCGGTCAGCACCAGCTTGAACGCACCATCGGTCGTCAGTGGTTTGCCGTCAAGCGTATCCGCAACAATCGCCTGGCCGCTGCGGCACTGCGGGTTGGTGTCACACAGGGTGATGACCACGTGGAAGTTGTCCGTCGCGCCGGCCATGATCACCTGCACGTTAGGCGAGACATGCCCTGGGTTATGCGAAGGTCCGTTCAACACAGTCGGATTCACCAGCGTATCGACTGGCACGCCGCTGTAGCTCTCATCCTGGTTGTTGTGCGCGTTGTGGACGCTGACGGAAACATGTGTCAGAGCTTTAAACTGCTCCGGCAAGTAGGAGGTCGTTGTGCCATCGAGAAGCGTTACCGTGAGCGACGCCGAAGGAGCAGCCGCGGGCTTCTTCATCTCCCCTGCGGGCATCTGCGCCGCGGCGCAGCACGGGAGCAGAAATCCAAGCGCGAGTGCGAGTTGACGCATCATCTGGAAACTCCGAAGGCTTTGCCGACCTGGTTGTTACGGATGCAGCGAGTGTAATTGTATAAAAACGTATCGCGGGCACGGGCATAGTCGGCCGCCACTTTGAACTTGCTCTGCGGAGGATTCAGCAGGTAAACCGTCGCTGCCACATGCGTTCGATCGTCCAGCAGCATGTAGATGCCCAGCGTGGTCCCGGTCACGACGATGCGGTCGAGGCCCACGGCGCCGAAGCCGCTCATGGTGGCACCATGCGTCGTGTTACGTGCGACCATCTTGTCCGACGCGATGATGTCGTCAAAGTCGTCCAGCAGCAGCTTGCGATTGACAGGATAGTTGTCGGCGGGCATCTGTTCCACCTTCACGCTGGCGTACGGCTCCGCGCCGGGGTAGGCAAAGGTGATGCGCCGTCCAGCGACCAGCGGCACGGACTTCGTCACTCCATGCGAGACAACCGGGCGTTCATGCACATCGGCCGGCATGGACTGGATGTCGGTGATCTGCAGGCCATCCGGGAACCCGCAGGACTCGTATGGCTTCAGCGCGGCGTCAGACGGAGGCGCGGTCGCCGTCGGCTTTGCAGCTGGCGAAGGTTTCGGCATCTGGAGTGGCCCTGGCTTCTGCTGGGGGAGTGCTGTCCGCAGGGTGACGAGAATCAGCAGCACAGGGATCGAACGTACGGCGATGGGGTTCAATTTCTTCTTTTCTCGCGGGCAAGACGCCCCTTGACACTGAGTGTAGCTCCGGGGTGGCCACCTCGGCGTCGTATACTCAAGCTCATGTCAGTCGTGAAGAACATCACCGGCATTGCCAAGGGTATGGGCATCACCTTCAAGGAGATGCTGCAGCCCTCCGAGGTCGAGAACTATCCTGACGGCCCCGGCCCGATGCGCGGCGCCATCTTTCAGGAGCGCTTTCGCGGCAAGCACCAGTTGCAGCGCGATGAGAACGGCCTGGAAAAGTGCGTCGCCTGCTTCCTGTGCGCGGCAGCGTGCCCTTCGAACTGCATATACATCGAGGCTGCGGAGAACACGGAAGAGACCCGCATCTCCTCTGCCGAGCGGTATGCGAAGGTCTACAACATCGACTACAACCGCTGCATCTTCTGCGGCTACTGCGTCGAGGCTTGCCCGACCGATGCTATTACGCACGGTCACGGCTTTGAGCTGGCCAGTCTGAATGCGACCAACCTGGTCATGCGCAAAGAAGACCTGCTGGTGCCCATCGCACCGATGCCGCTGGTACCCGGATCAAAGGAAGACAAAGTCGAACTGCTCTCGTAGACATCGAAAGTTTTCGCGGCGGGGCGCGGTGCATCTGCACTGCGCCTTTGTCACTTCGTTGGTGCTGCGGCCGGTATGGAAGAAGGAATCATGAGTTCATCGCAAGTTCTGGAAGCACCTGCCGCACCCACTGCATCGTTTGACGCCAGCAATCCTTTCTTTGCGCCGAGCACGCTGCCGTGGAGCGCGCCACCGTTCGATTTGATTGATGATGCGCACTACATGCCTGCGTTTAAAGCCGGCATGGCCGAGCAGCGCGTCGAAGTGGAAGCCATCGTAACCGATGCGGAACCGCCGACCTTTGAGAACACGCTGGTCGCACTGGAGAAGAGCGGAGCGCTGCTGACCCGTGTCGCAAGCGCCTTCTTTGCCGTTGCGGGAGCCCACACGAACCCCACGCTGCAGCAGTTGCAGCAGGATGTCGCGCCGATGCTGTCCGCTCACGGCGATGCCATCAGCCTGGACGCACGGCTGTTTGCGCGGGTGAAGGCAGTCTATGACCAGCGCGCTTCGCTCGCACTGGATGCCGAGTCGATGCGTCTGCTTGAGATCAGCTATGACGGCTTTGTGAAGTCTGGAGCGCTGCTGTCCGAAACCGACAAGGACACATTGCGTGCGTGGAACACAGAGCAGTCCACGCTGCAGGCGAAGTTTCTCAACTGCATCCTGGCCGGCATGAAAGAGGGTGGCCTGCACGTCAGCACGCGCGAGGCACTCGACGGCCTTTCCGATGCGGAGATCACCGTTGCGGAAGAAGCCGCGAAGAGCCGCGGTCTCGACGGCTTTTACCTGACGCTGCAGAACACGACGCAGCAGCCCGCGCTTGCTTCGCTGACGGACCGCAACACACGGCGCGAGCTGTGGGAGGCATCGCTGAGCCGCGCGGAGCAGGGCAACGATCGCGACACGCGCGAGATGATCGCGCGGCTGGCGCAGCTGCGCGCAAAGCGTGCCTCGCTGCTGGGCTATGAGAGCTATGCCGCGTGGAAGCTCGCCGATCAGATGGCGCGCACGCCCGCGGCTGCGATCAGGTTTCTCGATGCGCTGGTGCCCGCGGCCCTGACCGGTGCGAAGGCAGAGGCAGCCGCGATGCAGTCGCTGATTGATGCTCAGGGGGATGCGGAGGGTGGCGGCTTCGAGCTTGCGCCATATGACTGGGCCTTCTACGCCGAGCAGGTGCGCAAGCAGACTTACGATCTGAATGAAGACGAGGTGAAGCCGTACTTCGAGCTCAACAGCGTCTTCGAGCGCGGTGTGTTGTTTGCCGCGACAGAGCTGTACGGCATCACCTTTGCACGCCGTACCGACCTGCCGGCGTGGCATCCCGACGTGATCGTGTATGAGGTCTTCAACGCAGACAGCTCGCACCTCGCGCTGCTCTACTGCGACTTCTATCGCCGCGACTCGAAGCGAGGCGGCGCATGGATGACCTCATTGGTGCAGCAGTCGAAACTGCTGAACGCCGCGCCGGTGATCATCAATGTCTGCAATTACACAAAGCCCACCGCGGATGAGCCTTCGCTGATTGACTCGGATGAGGTGCAAACCCTCTTTCATGAGTTCGGACATGCGCTGCATGGGCTGTTCTCTGAAGCGACGTATCCGAGCCTCTCGGGCACCAGCGTGGCTCGCGACTTCGTGGAGTTTCCATCGCAGTTCAACGAGCACTGGGCGATGTATCCCAGCATCTTCGCGAACTATGCGAAGCACTGGCGTAACGGCGAGCCCATGGCCGCAGACCTGCAGGCCAAGTTGCGTGCGACCAAGAACTTTAACGGCGGCCACGCGCTGACCGAGGTGCTTGCCGCGGCGGAACTCGATTTGCAGTGGCACACGCTGCCCGGCGACGCAGAGTTGCAGCAGCCGAGCGACTTTGAGGCTGCCGCGCTCGCGCGTGCCGGTGTTGCGGTGCCGCTGGTGCCTCCACGCTACCGCTCAACCTACTTCTCACACATCTTCGGCGGAGGCTATGCCGCGGGCTACTACGCCTACCTGTGGGCAGAGATGCTCGATAGCGATGCGTACCACTGGTTCCAGCAAAACGGCGGCCTGACGCGCGAGAACGGAGGCCGTCTGCGAGAGATGATTCTGTCGCGCGGCAATACGGCTGATCCTGCAGAGTTATACCGTGCGTGGGCTGGGCGCGATCCGGTCATCGGGCCGATGCTGCAGCAGCGTGGCATACCCGATTCGGCGGTGAGTGCATAGCTTCTGTTCGTCATCCTGAGCGAAGCACGAAGTGCGCAGCCGAAGGACCTGCTGCTTTCCGGTGTCACGGCAGCATGAAAGAAAGCAGGTTCTTCGACTCCGCTGCGGTTCGCTCAGGATGACGAGCCTATGTGGTTGACGATGT
>CAZZVI010000113.1:0-10265 GCA_964657335.1 uncultured Terriglobus sp. | reverse complement strand
CGCACGCCGAAGCGCTGCTCCTCATCGACCACAAGCAGGCCGAGATCCTGGAAGACAAGGTCCTTCGACAGCAGGCGATGCGTGCCGATGAGGATGTCCACCTTGCCCGCTGCCGTGTCTTCGAGGATCTTCTTCTGCTCCTTCGCCGTGCGAAAGCTGGAGATCATTTCAATGTTCACGGGGAAGCGCGCAAAGCGCTTCTTGAACGATTGAAAGTGCTGAAAGCTGAGCACGGTCGTTGGCGTCAGCACGGCAACCTGCTTGGAATCCTGCACGGCCTTCAGCGCCGCGCGCATGGCGACTTCCGTCTTGCCGTATCCCACGTCGCCGCACAGCAGGCGGTCCATGGGCTGTGTCGATTCCATGTCGCGCTTGATGTCGGCGATGGCGGCGAGTTGGTCGTCCGTCTCGTTGAAGTCAAAGGCGTCTTCGAACTCGCGCATGATCTGCCCGTCCGGCGAGAAGGCGTAGCCCATGGCCGCCTGCCGCTGCGCGTACAGCTTCAGCAGCTCGCCGGTCATGTCCTGCATGGCCTTCTTGACGCGCGCCTTCGTCTTGGCCCAGGCAGCGCCGCCCATCCGGTTCAGCTCGGGCGCGGGACCTGCTTCGCTGCTGCGGTATTTCTGGATGAGATCAAGCCGTGTGAGCGGCACGTATAGCTTCGCCTGCTCGGCAAATTCAAGAATCATCAGCTCGAGCGGCGTGCCGTCCTGGTCGATGGTGCGCAGACCCACGTACTTCGCGATGCCATGCTCCACATGCACCACGAAGTCACCCACGGTGAGGTCGCGGAAGTCACTGATGAAGGCCGAGGTCTTTGACTTGCGCTGAACGGGCCGCGCGTTAACGTCGGCTTCGTCGTTCAGGTCCTGCGCGCCAATGAGGATGAACTGCCGCGCGGTCGCCTTGTCCAGGTCGAGAAACTGTACGCCATTCGCGAGCGCCGTCTTCACGATGACGGGCGTGCGGATATCACCCGTCATATAGCTTGTTTCGTCGTAGACGGTAGCCGATCCGCTCGCCTGCTGCATGCGGCTGCCGATGCGGTACGGTACGCCATACTCCTGTAGCAGACCGGCAAGCCGCTCCACCTCGCCCTGGTTTGCCGCAGCAATCAGCACGCGCGCATCCTGCTGCTGCAGCGACTTCAGTTGCTCGGTAAATGCAGGAATCGATCCATGGAAGCGCATGGTGGGCCGGGAGGCAAACTCGATCTCGCTTCGGGTCGATTGCTCCGCGTCCAGCACATCGACCGCGCCGAGTTGGTCCAGATCAATGCCGGGAAACATGCGCACGCGATCTTCGAGCTCCCACGGCGAAAGGAAGATGTCGTCGGGCTTGACGAGATTGCCGATGCCGCTGCGATCATGCCGCTGTTCGATCTTGTTCCACCACCGCTCGCCCTGGTTCTTCACCATGGCGGGCTCTTCCACGATGACGCGGGTCTTCGGCCCCATCAGGTCGAGGAGGGTGCCGTGCGCGCCGGCCACGGGAGCGAAGAACTCCCAGCCCGGGAAAACGGACACGTTGCCAACGTGCGACGTCACTTCGCGCGGCTCTTCACCGCCTTCAATCTCAGCACCCGCGGTGCCGCCGCGTACCAGGCGAGCATGCACAGCGCCCAGCAGCTTCTCGGTCACGGGCGTTTCGGTCAATGGCAGCAACGCAATTTCATCGACAGGAGACGAGGACCGCTGCGTCTCCGGATCGAACTTGCGCATGCTCTCAATCTCGTCGCCAAAGAAGTCGATACGCACGGGCCGGTCCATCTCCGGCGAATACACGTCCATGATGCCGCCGCGCAGCGTCACCTGGCCGGGCATCTCCACCACATCGACGCGGGTGTAGCCCACGGTCAACAAATGCTCCAGCAGCGTCGCGGTGTCGTACTCTTCGCCGCGCTTCAGTTCCAGCGCGAGCGCTGCGTAGTAATCCCGATGGAAGAGGCGCATGCACGCCGACTCCAGCGGTGCGATCACCACGCGGGCCGCGCCGCTGCAGACCTTCCACAGCGTGCTGGCGCGCTGCTCCTGGATTTCGGCGTGCGGCGACAGGTTCTCAAACGGCAGTACATCGTGCGCTGGCAGACGCAGCACCTCTTCGCAACGCAGGGCGCCGGTCAGTTCGCAGGTTGCGTCCAGGATGGCGTGCAGCGCCTCGGCTGCCTTGTTGTCGCTGACAAGAATGAGTGCGGGCGCATTGCCGGCGCGCACTATCAGCGGCAGATAGATCGCGCGCGCGGTGGCCGTCAGGCCCGAGACGCGGCGACGCCCCAGCCCCCCCGCCAGGTGCCGGCGCAGGCGTTCAAAGCTTTGGGTGTGTTCCAGGTCCGAGATCATCTCGCGGACAAAAGGGAGAATCATGCTTTCTATAGTTTAGTGCGACGCTCCGGGCGGGGGGAGAAAGATGAACGTCGCACCCACTCGCGCAGAACCCAACGACAGGCCTACTATGTTGACCCAAAGAGAATGGCCGCGGCGCGCGTGTTGAAACGTCGTTAGCCGCAAGGAGAACCTATGAATCGTAACCAATGGCTGGCGGCCGCATGCCTGGCTTTATCGATCGCAGCAACCGCGTCTGCGCAGACCGCGCCCACAGCTTCACCGGCAGGCACCGCGACGCCTGTACAGCACCTGCGGAGCCGCATGTTTCTTTACGACCTGCGCGACGGGTCGTCGAAGCTCGTGTTCACCGCAGACACCATCTGGGAGGCGCCAAGCTGGTCCCCTGACGGCAAGTACCTCATCTCCAACTCGGGTGGCGCTATTTACAGGCTGGTGCTGAGCCCCACTGGCTTGGCTACGCCTGAGAAACTGGCCGTACCGGAAGAGTACAAATGCAACAACGATAAGGCGATTTCGCCGGATGGCAAGCTGCTCGGCTTCTCCGCCACGCTCGCACCGGCAAAGGGTTCGAACGTGTTTCTGGCGAATGCGGACGGCACCAACATCAAGCAAATGACGACGCTGACGCCGAGTTACTTTCACGGTTGGTCGCCCGATAACAAGACCATGGCCTTCGTCGCGCAGCGCAATGGCAGCAAGCAGTTCGACGTGTACCGGTTGCCCGCAGCGGGCGGCGAGGAGCAACAATTGAACGCCGACATCCACCATGACGACGGACCAGATTACTCGCCGGACGGCAAGTGGGTTTACATCAACTCCGACCGGTCAGGACATGAATCCATCTGGCGTTTTCCCGCGGATGGAGCAGGGCCCGGCGACAGCAAGGCCGAGATGGTGCTGGCCGATGGCGCGGAAGATTGGTTCCCGCACATCTCGCCCGACGGCAAGAAGCTTGTCTACATCGCCTATCCCGCGGATACCCCCACGCACAATCCGCGCACGGTGCATGTGGAGATCAAGCTGGCCGCCGTCGATCACGACAAAGTCGCAAAGACCGCGAAGCTGCTGACCGGCTTTACCGGGGGTCAGGGTTCGCTGAATGTTAGTTCGTGGGCGCCTGATTCGGAACGATTTGCTTATGTGAGTTATGAGGTGATTCCGTAGGTCATCCTGAATGTAGGGCCGTCAAACCTATCCAGTACTCACAAATTAAATAACTCCCGCAACCGCTTTACCTGTGCCCTTGCCACCGGAATCTCCGTCTTACTCCGGTCATCCATGCGCAACAGGTAACTCGACTTGAACCACGGCACCACCTCGCGGATGTGCTGAATATTCACAACGAAACTGCGGTGGACGCGCCAGAAGGTGTCCGGGTCGAGCTGGTCGGTTAGTTCCTCCAGCGTCCGCACGTTCGACATGCCCTCCATGGTGGGTGTCGCGACGGAGATCGTTCCCTCCTCGATCGATGCAAAGCAGATGTCACGCTGATCGACCAGCAGCAGGCGCTGTGCCGCGCGAACCACCACCTTGCCGGAGCGCGTGCGGGGCTGCGTTGCGGCGGCCTGTTGCGCCTGCTCCTGCAGCAGCTTCAGTAGCGACTCCAGCCGCTCCTCCGCGCCGGCCTGCGGAATGGCATCCGGTTCCGTCTCGGCTGCGGCGGCGGACGCCTCGCCACGCCGGGTGCGTAGCTTATCTACGGCCAGCGCGACGCGGCGCTCTTCGAACGGCTTTAACAGGTAGTCAATGGCGTTCACTTCAAAGGCGCGCACGGCGTACTGGTCAAAGGCCGTAGCGAAGACCACCTCGGGCATGCGCACGCGGCGGTTTTCCATCAGCCGCTTCAGCACGGCGAAGCCGTCGAGGCCGGGCATCTGCACGTCCATGAAGACGGCGTCGGGCGCCTGCGAACGGATCGTCTGCACGGCCTCGATGCCATTTGAGGCTTCTGCGACAATCTCCACATCGCCCACGCGCTCCAGCAGGTAACGAAGCTCGCGGCGAGCCAGAGCTTCGTCGTCGACGATGACCACGGACAGGGGCATGCTGACAGGCTACGCCTCCTAGATGCAGGCACGGAAGCCGCCCGCTTGCCGAACCCTCCTGCACCCACTAACCTTCAAACAGGAGCAAGGCATGTTTGAGGACTTTCGCGTAGAAGACAAGTGGACGGGCGAGCAGTTGCACTGCGTCTGGAAGGCGACCATCGTTGCCATTGCCACGCGACACGCGGACGCAACCGACATCCGCTTTGACGTGAACGGCCGGCCCATGTGGATTGCCATGCCCAACGTCGCCTGGGTCGAGATGAAGCGACGCACGGGCTTCGTGATCACCGACTACGCCGCCGCGCAGGCCGCCGGCCGCTACCTGAAGACCATCGTCGAAAATGGCTATGACAACGGCCGCGAGCTGTACACCATGACGGTGGAGGAAGTGCTCGACAACGTGAACGCCGTGGTCAACCAGGCCGGCAGCACGCTGAACCTGCCTCTGCTGCCCGTCATCAATGACGACGTCAAGCCCGAAGAGTATGCTGGTCACCTTCCCGCCGAGGGATAGCAAGGTGCCACTCCATGCTCGATCGCAGACAGTTTCTGCTTGCAGCATCTGCAGCCGCCGTGACCGCACGGCAGGGATTCGCCATGCCGACACTCAATAGCCAACGCGCGTTTCTGGGTACCACCGGTAAAGAAAGCCAGGGCATCTTTTTTGCCGATTTCGACGCCGCGACCGGCACCTTCAGCGAGCCGGAGTTCGCGGCCAGGTTCACGGGCAATGACTGCATGGCGCTCTCGCCGAAGAACCACAAGCGCCTCTACGCCACATGCGCGGTCGATGGCATCGCGGCGGTGACCGGCTTCGACATCGTGGATGGCCCGTCGCCGCTGCGGCAGATCAACCTGCAGACCGCCGCGGGCACCACCGCCAACTTTCTGTCGCTGGATCCGTCAGGCCACGTCGCCATGGAAGCGAACTGGGGCAGCGGCAGCATCAACACCTACCTGGTCGATAAAGATGGAGCGCTGTCACCCGCGGTCGAGCACATCGAGTATGGCGACGCCAATCACGGGCCTGAGCCGGTGCAGGTGCACAGCCGCTGCCACTCCATTCTGATGGCGCCGGGCGGCCGCTTTGTCCTCGTGAATGACTTCGGCGCGGACCGCATTTACGTCTATGCGCTCAACGCTGCAACGGCAAAGCTGACACCGCACGATCCGCCGTTCTACCAAGCCGCGCCTGGCTCAACACCACGCCACCTTGTCCTGCATCCCAACGGCAAGTGGATCTACTGCAACAACGAAGTTGCAAATCGCATCGACCTGCTGCTGTGGGACGGCAAGGCAGGCACGCTGACGCTGAAGAGTTCCCTGAGCACGCTGCCCTCGGACGCTCCACCAAAGTGCCGCACCGCCGACATCGTTCTGTCGCCCGATCTGCGCTTCCTGTACGGAAGCAACCGCGGCCTCGAGAGCTTTGTCGTGTGGTCTGTGCAGCACGATGGAACGCTGCAGCAGATCCAGTTCATGAAATCAGAGGGCGTAGAGAACCGGCACATCCTGCTGGATGCCACCGGCAAGTGGATGATCGCGGCGAACGTACGCAGCAACGATATCGCCGTGTTCCCGCGCGACGCGAAGACCGGCAAGCTGGGCACGCAGCACAGCAGCATCAAGCTGCCGGGTGCCTGCTTTGTGCAGTTCGTCTGACAGATATGTTTCTTCGGCGGCTCAGCATCGAGCGTGTGACGGCAACGGGCGAGACTGCGTCCTGTCCTGTCGCTCAGATCGACAACTTCGCCATGCGCAACTTCACCAATGACGCGGTCTTCGACGACACGCTGCCCGTGGCGGACGGCCTACTCCAGGCCGGTCTGCGCGTGCCACTCGATCTGCTGCAGGGGCGCATGGAGCACTGGTTTCGACGCAAAGGATATCTTGCCACAGAGGAGACACTGCGGCTCACCGAACTGCCGCGCCGCAGCGGAAAGGATACGGAAAACGCATGGGAACACGCCGAGACTTTCTTGCTACCGCCGCAGCCGGTGCGGCGATGATGCTGCACAACACTCCTGCGGATGCGGCTGCGCCAGGGACATCGCAGCGCCTGTTGATAGGCACCACCAACACGTCTGCGAGTGGCGGCGAGGGCAAGGGCATCTACGTCTCGGAGTTTCGCGACGGCACCCTCAGCGCACCCGTGCTGGCAGTGCCGACACGCAGCCCGGGCTTTCTTGCCATGGCTCCGAATAGCCTCCTGTTCGCCGAACAGGCACCCGCGAACGGCAATGCGGAAGCTGCCAGTTTCCGTGTCGGCAAGGGTGCCGCAATCAAGCCGCTGTCGCAGGCCGATGCGGGCGATCCCGGAGCGTGCCACGTCGGCATTACGAAAGACGGTCGCTGCGTCTTTGTCGCGAACTATGGCGGCGGCAATGTCGCCTCCTTTACCGCGACAGCCGATGGCGCTCTAACGCGCGCAACCTTCATCCAGTTCCCGCCGGACGAGCACGGACCAACGAAGTTCCAGAAGACAAGCCACGCCCACTCCGCCCTTCCGTCGCCTGGCGGCGGCTTTGTTCTGGTGAACGACCTTGGACTTGACCGTATCCACGTCTTTCGGCTGGACCACGCCACGGCGAAGTTGCTGCCGCACACGCCGACGCACTGGGCTTCGGCTGCGGGCGCGGGCCCACGGCACCTTGCAATGCATCCCAACGGCGAGTGGATCTACTGCATCAACGAGCTCGACAACACCGTGAACCAGTTGCGGTGGAGCGAGGCGGATGGCACGCTGACCACGCTCGCAACGATTTCGACGCTGCCGCACCCATACCCTGACGCGCACGCCTGCGAGCTGGTCTTCTCCAAAGACATGCGCTTTCTGTACGCGAGCAATCGCTTTCTGGAGGGCTTTGCGGTCTTCGCCATCGATGCGGCCACCGGCGCGCTGGCTGCCGTGCAGTTCCCGGAGAACCCCGGCAAGCAGTCGCGCCACATCGCCATCGATCCCAGCGGCAAGTGGTTTCTCAGCGCTAACCAGTTCTCCGGCGATGTGTCGGTGTTTCCCATCGACACATCCACCGGCAAGCTGGGGCGGAGCTCCTCGAGCATCGCCGTGGATGGAGCAAGCTGCCTGCTGTTCGCTTGAACCCTGACGGTAGCTCTACGTCCGGCCCAGTATCTCCAGCTTCACGCGTGCGAGGCCCTGATCGATCAGCCCGATCTCGCGTGCGGCTGCAGAGGACAGGTCAATCACGCGATTCGGCGCGAGGCTGCCGCGATCGTTGATGCGCACCACGACCGATTGTCGCGACGAAAGATTGGTGACGCGCACCAGCGTGCCCAGCGGCAGGGTCTTGTGAGCGGCGGTCAACTTGGTCTCGTCAAAGGTCTCGCCGGATGCCGTCTTGCGGCCGTTCCACATAGAGCCATACCACGAGGCCAGGCCGCGAAGCGGGTTCAGCGGGAAGCCGAGCAGATGGTGCGGGTGCTGAACTGCTAGCGCCTCAACCGGCGGTGCGGGTGGCGGAGGCGCAGGCGCCAGGGGTACCACACCGGCGGCCATCGCGGCGCGGTGCACCGCCTGGATCACTTCCACCGAGGCCGCGGCTCCCACGGTTGAAACGGCGGTGCCGGCGCCAACTGCCAGGCCCAGTGCAAGAACCGGACGGCGATGCGCCAGCCGGAGCAGGGCGCGCACATGAAAGATGGAATGCTTAAGGGAATGAAGGCCGGCGCGCGAGATGCGGCGCTGCCCGGAGCATTGAGCGATGATCTGTTCCGAACCGGTATCGGTTTTGTGCGCGTTCAAGCAGTTACCTGCAGGACGGGAAGCATAGCGGATGAGGTTCGCGCCGGGCGCGGTTTGGTACACATGCTGGTCACAGGAGGTGTCGTGCCGACCCATATCGCCTGCCAAAGCTGGCAGACAGACTTCAGCCACACGGTTTGTCCTGAGCTCCGCTGTCTTCTTTCGTCTTCTTTCGTAATGGGATTGGGACGCTCTTGGCGGCGCCTTGCCGGGTTCAAGGAGCCGATCGCTCCATCTACACAGCCGCACTCACAGGGAGCGCAAAGCTGGTTCATCTGCTTGACGGAATGCCCGGGAACGCCCGGCCTGCCGTCTTGCCAAACCACTCGTTTATTCTACCGTGCCGCCCACATACGGGCTACGCCGAATCCCGCCAAAACTGGCTCTGGGGATCAGGTTTTCCTCCGCTCGGCTGCCCTGCACAAGCCTGATTCCGCATGACGCTTCGGCCGGGCGCTGCGCTGAGCCGCCTCATAGCGGGGCCTGAGTAACCAAAACCTGCTCGTAATACTGTTCGTAATGCGGGATGATGCGTGTGGTGCAGAACTTGTCCTGCGCGGTCTTGCGGGCAGCGGTTGCCATGGTGTGGAGCCGTGCGTCGTCGGTCAGCAGATCGATTGCGCCACGCGCCATGCCTTCGACGTCACCGACACGGTAGAGCAGGCCGTTGATGCCGTCTGCGACAAGTTCCGGCACGCCGCCGACGCGGGTAGCGATGCAGGGCACGCGACAGGCCATGCCTTCCAGCGCGGCCAGGCCGAAGCTCTCCATCTCCGACGGCATCAGCATCAGGTCGCCGAGCGGCAGCAGGTCCTGCACGCTGTCCTGCTTGCCGAGAAAGTGGATGAGGTGCTGTATGCCGTGCTGCACGGCGAGGTGTTCCGCGATGGAGCGGTCCGGGCCGTCGCCGATCAGCATCAGTCGGCTTGGCACCTCCTTCGCCACGCGCGCGAAGACTTCGACCACGTCGCCCACGCGCTTCACCCGGCGGAAGTTAGACAGGTGGATGATGATCTTCTCGCCCTCTGTCGCGTACCGTGGGCGCAGCGTGCGCCGCTTCTCCTCGTCAGGTTGATAGATGTCGCAGTTGACGAAGTTGCGGATGACCTCGATGGGTCCGTGCAGGCCTCCGGTCACGCCGAAGCTCTTCTCTGTCTCGTCTCGAAGGTGCGCCGAGATGGAAGTGACGCCATCGCTCTGCTCGATGCCGAACTTCGTGATGGGCAGGTAACCGGGGTCCTGCCCGACGAGCGTGATGTCCGTGCCGTGCAGCGTGGTGATGAAGGGCAGCCGAATGCCCCGCGCCGCCAGCATCTGCCGTGCAAGCAGCGCACAAACACTGTGCGGGATGGCATAGTGCACATGCAGCAGGTCCAGGCCGTAGAACTCCGCCACCTCGGCCATGCGGCTGGCCAGCGCAAGGTCGTACGGCGGGTACTGAAACAGCGGGTACGTCGTGACGGCGACTTCGTGAAAGAAGATGCCGACTTCGCGTCCGGTCAGACGGAACGGCTGCTGATAGGTGATGAAGTGAACTTCATGTCCACGCGCCGCCAGCTCGATGCCAAGCTCGGTGGCAACGACGCCGCTGCCGCCGTAGGTGGGATAGCAGGTGATGCCGATCTTCATGCGGGGGCACCGAGAAAGTTGGTCTTCGCGGAGAAAGCAGTGGGCTTCAGCCCACTGAAAGACGTGAGGGGAAACGGGCTTTAGCCCTGGACTCCAGGCAGCTTACCTGAGGGTCACTAAGACCGGGACTGAATCACTACGACTAAGCACCAGGCTTCAAAGGCAACAAGACAATTGAATAGAAGGTTGAGGAACCACGGAAATGGCAAGCGCACTGTACCAGGCAATTGAAACAATGAGCCGCGACAAGGGCATCGACCCGCAGATCGTGGTGGGGGCCGTGGAAGACGCTATCGCGCTCGCCACGCGCAAGTTCTACAAGACGCAGGAAAACATGCGCGGTGAGTTCGACAAGGAGAGCGGAGAGATCCGCGCCTACGTCTACAAGACCGTCGTCGCCGACGATGCTGAGATCGAAGATCCTGAGAATGTCCTGACGCTGACCAGTGCGCGTGAGATGGCACCGGAAGTGGAAGAAGG
>CAZZVI010000112.1:0-10483 GCA_964657335.1 uncultured Terriglobus sp. | reverse complement strand
GCCATGTAGATGCGCGGCATCAGCGGGAAGTGAAAGGCCATCTGGCACTCGTCGCCATCGCCGAAGTAAGGCAGCACGTCCTGCGGCCACATGTTCGCTTCGGCTAGGACTAGGCGGTTCTCATATTCCGCATCGATGGCGGCGCGGATCTCCTTGATTTTGTCGTGTGTCTCCGGGACATTTTCGCAGGAGGTGCCGTCGCGCTCGACGAGGTAGGGAATGGCGTCGAGGCGCAAGCCGTCAACGCCCATGTCCATCCAAAAGCGCATGGCGTTCAGCACTTCGTCCATCACCCGCGGATTGTCAAAATTCAGATCCGGCTGGTGCGAAAAGAAGCGATGCCAGTAGTACTGCTGGGCAACCGGGTCCCAGGTCCAGTTGCTCTTCTCCGTGTCGGTGAAGATGATGCGCACGCCGCTGTACAGTCTGTCGGTGTCGCTCCACACGTACATTGCTCGCTCTGGCGAACCCGGCGGCGAGTTGCGCGCGGCCTGGAACCAGGGATGCTGGTCGCTGGTGTGATTGATGACGAGCTCGATCAACACCTGCATGCCGCGTTCGTGCGCAGCGCCGAGGAACGCCTTAAAGTCGTCGACCGTGCCGTACGCCGGGTTCACATCGAGGTAGTTTGAGATGTCGTACCCGTCATCCCGCTGCGGTGACGGAAAGAAGGGCAGCAGCCAGATGCAGGTAACGCCAAGACTCTGCAGATAATCGAGCTTTCCCATCAGGCCCGGGAAGTCGCCGATGCCGTCGCCGTTCGAGTCGGCAAAGGCCTTCACGTGCAGCTCGTAGATGATCGCGTCCTTGTACCACTGAGGATCGGTGGCGCTGCTGCGCTTCTTCGGCTTCGGACGTGCGATGGCGGTGCTCAATCTTCCGTACTCTCCCCGGCGATGTTCTCGGAGAGATGCTGCGGACGCAGCAGCAGGATGTGCGCCGGGCTCTTTTCCGGGTCAAGTCGTACGTAGTTGTGGGAACCGCGCCAGGTGTAGACCTCGCCGCTGAGGACATCCGCCGCTTCGTAAACGCCCGAAAGCGGCAGGTCCAGCGCCAGCAGATCGAGATCGGTCATGCCGTCCTGCACCGACACGGGATCCAGGTTGACAATTACCAGCACGATGTCGTCACCTGCCCGCTTGCTGTAGGCGATGAGGTGGTCATTCGTAATCGCGTGGAAGCGCAGCGAATCGTTGCTCTGCAGCGCGGGATGAGCCTTGCGGGTCTTGTTCAGCAACGTCAGCAAGGGTGTCAGGCTCTTCGGGTCGTCACGGTTCCAGGTGCGAAGCTGGTACTTCTCGCTGTCCAGATATTCCTCACTTCCGGGCTTCGCGGGCAGGTGATCGCAAAGCTCGAACGCAGGGCCGTAGATGCCGTAGCTCGCTCCCAGCGTCGCGGCCAGGATCACGCGCTGCGCGAAGGCGGCCCGATGTCCCGTCTGCAGAAAGCCCGGCAAGATGTCCGGCGTGTTGGGCCACAGGTTGCCGCGAAAGAAGTCGGAGACAGGCTTCGTTGTGAGCTCGATCATGTACTCGGTCAACTCGCGCTTTTCCGTGCGCCACGAGAAGTAGGTGTAGCTCTGTGTATAACCCAGCTTGGCCAGCCCGTACATTACGTGAGGCTTTGTGAACGCTTCGGCCAGAAAGATGACCTCCGGATGCGTCTTGCGCACCTCCGCGATGCACCACTCCCAGAAGGGAATGGCCTTGGTATGCGGATTGTCGACGCGGAAGACGCGCACACCCTTCTCAATCCAGAACGCAAAAACCGAGAAGAGGTCCTGCCAGAGCGCGCGCCAGTCCGGGGATTCGAAGTTGATCGGGTAGATATCCTGGTACTTCTTCGGCGGATTCTCCGCGTACTGGATGGAGCCGTCCGGGCGAATTTTGAACCAGTCGGGATGATCCCGCACCCAAGGGTGCTCCGGAGCGCATTGGAACGCGATATCGAGCGCAATCTCAATCCCGTTTTCGGCTGCGGCCGCCATCAGCGCCGCAAAATCGCTGTAGTTGCCCAATTCACGCAGGATCGCCTTGTGACCGCCGTCTGTGTTGCCGATGGCCCAGGGACTGCCGACATCGCCCGGCTCGGCAACGACAGAGTTGTTCTTGCCCTTGCGATATGCCGTGCCGATGGGATGGATCGGCGGCAGGTACACAATATCGAAACCAACTTTTGCGATCTCGGGCAGGCGCGCTGCGACGTCGCGCAGCGTGCCATGCTTGCCCGGCACGAAGCCGGCGGAACGGGGAAACAACTCGTACCACGCTGAGAAGCGGGCACGCTCACGGTCAACCCAGAGCGGCAGCTCGCGTTCATACATGGAGGCAAAAGTCAGGTCGGGATATTCCAGGCAGAGACTGATCACTCCGTCGCCCAGAGGAAAGTCGTAAAAGACGGAGTTCTGTTCGGCCAAATACCGGAGAGTGGCGGCCGTGCCCTTCAGGATACGGCCATCCTTTTCGCGGGCGCGCGCCGAGGCCTGGTCCAGCAGGATGGCGCCTGTACGCAGAGCCAACGCGATGTCGCTCTGCGGCTTTGCGGTGATGCTATATCCCTCGTTCCGGAGACGGCTCGGCGCAGCGGAGTCCTGGACGGCTACCGTACTTTCATCCGCCGGGCTAACGCCTTCATTCTGCTCAGCGCCGCCGGGCACATCGATCTCCGCCGCAACCTGCACGCCGGCTAAGGCTTGCGCTTCGATGCGTTTGTGCAGATCATGGACCCACGTGCCGAAATGATCGACCCATGCCTGCACCGTGTATCTCCATGGACCGATCGCGTCGACGGAAAACTCCGCCTCCCACACGTCGTTGCCAAGCTCACGAAAGGGCGCAAAGCGCCAGGCCTTCTCTTCGGCGCGCTTGTACAGCAGGCGCGCGGCGAGATGATCGTGACCGTCGGAGTAGATGACTGCGGTGACGACTACCGTGTCGCCGATGATCCGCTTCGCTGCATGCCGGCCGCAGTCAATCTCCGGAGTAAACGCTTCGATGACAACACGGCTCCTGCCTTCATTCGGCTTCAAACTTCCTCCCGACGCGGCATGTCCGCTACACAACAGAGTTTGCCACGTTGCATCCAACGCTGTATGAGCATGCAATGCGCGGCAGTCCTACAGATGCCTCATCGCCTGAGGTGTTTGCCCGGTGAGTGACGCGACGAAGAACAACGGTGCCGTTCGTACCGGGCAGGATGGGAAAGACAAGCCGCTGCTGGGAGCGCGCCTTGAAGATTATGCGCTGATCGGCGATTGCGAGACGGCCGCCCTGGTCTGCCGCGAAGGATCTGTAGACTGGCTCTGCTGGCCAAACTTCTCCTCCGGAGCATGCCTTGCAGGCCTGCTGGGCACGCGCGACAACGGTTTCTTCAGCCTGAAACCGGCCGCTTCCGAGAGAGTTACGGGAGACGAATGGCGCTACAAGCCGGACACGCTCATCGTCGAAAAGACATGGAAGACGGAGAACGGTGAGGTCCTGGTAAGCGACTTCATGCCACCCCGCGGCAAGCACTCTGACTTGGTGCGGATTGTGCGAGGTCTGCACGGAACCGTTTCCATGCGCATGGACCTCACCCTGCGGTTCGATTATGGCCGCACCATACCCTGGGTTCAGCGGGTCGATCATCATCTTCGCGCCATTTCCGGTCCTCAGTTGGTTGTGCTCCGTACGGATGCTCCACTGCGCGGGGAAGACATGGCCACCGTGAGCGACTTCGAGATCCACGAGGGCCAAAGCATCTGCTTTGTGATGTCCTTCGGGTCCTCGCTCGAAGAAGATCCGGAAAGCTTCGATGCCTATGACGCTTATCGTGACACCGAGCAGTTCTGGACGGAGTGGGCTGGCCGCAGCACCTACGACGGTCCGGACCGCGAAGCCGTCGAGCGCTCGCTCATCACGCTGAAGGCGCTCACGTACCGTCCAACGGGGGGCCTGGTCGCCGCACCGACTACGTCGCTGCCTGAAAAGATCGGCGGAGAGCGAAACTGGGACTATCGCTTCTGCTGGCTACGTGACACTGCCTTTACCCTGCTGGTGCTGCTGCATGCCGGATACACCGATGAAGCGCTTGCATGGCGTGGCTGGCTGCTGCGCGCGATCTCTGGCTCGGCAGAGCAGATTCAGTCGCTTTACGGCCTCGGTGGCGAACGGCAACTGAATGAGTGGACAGCCGACTGGCTCGAAGGGTACGAAGGCTCGAAGCCGGTCAACATCGGCAATAAAGCCGCCGATCAACTGCAGTTGGATGTGTATGGAGAGGTCATTGCCGCGCTCGCCCGGACACCGGTCGATGACGACGACATGTGGACGGGGGCCGTGCGCTCGCTTGTCAGCAATCTGCTCGATCACCTGACAAAGATCTGGCGCGATCCTGACTCCGGCATCTGGGAAACACGGGGCGAGAAGCAGCACTTCGTACACTCCAAGATGATGGCGTGGGCCGCATTCGATCGCGCCATCAAGTCATATGAGGAGTCGGGTGGTTCGGACGACGACGCCATTAACCAACGTGTGGAGACGTGGAGAAAGGTCTGCGGACAGATTCATGCGGATGTGTGCGAGAAAGGCTTTGATCCAGAACTGAACAGCTTCGTCCAAGCCTATGGCTCAAAGCAGTTGGACGCAGCCCTGCTGCGCATGGCTATCGTCGGCTTTTTGCCTGCGAGCGATCCGCGGATGGTTGGAACCGTAGCGGCGATTGAGAAGCGGCTGATGAAGAACGGCCTTCTGTTGCGCTACGACACAAGCGACGGTGACGATGGTTTGCCAGCGGGCGAGGGCGCCTTTCTAGCATGTTCGTTCTGGCTGGTAAGTGTCCTTCACTTACAGAAACGCGAAGATGAAGCGCGGGACCTGTTTCAACGGCTACTCGCCCTCCGCAATCCGCTTGGCCTGCTCGCCGAGGAGTACGACCCGGTGGCGAAACGCCAGCTCGGGAACTATCCCCAGGCATTCACCCACCTCAGCATGGCGCACGCGGCACTCGTCCTCGGTGGAGGGCAGGGCCCGTGGACCGAGAGCCCGGCCGCGGAAAAGCCAGATGCAACACGTACTTGAAGCTATGCACCGTCAAGGCACAGATTGGCGCTCCCATGGAGCCAGCTTCTTGCGCCCGTCTGGCAAGGACAACCTGATGCATAAGCCCCGCACCTAAGCCAGTTCAGATGCAAAGAACACCTTTATCCACGTACCGGTTGCAGTTGCATGCCGGTTTTACCTTCGACCATGCGGACGAAATCGCGGATTACATCCGCCAGCTTGGCGTGTCGCATGTGTACAGCTCGCCTTACCTGCAGGCGGGCAAGGGTTCCATGCACGGCTACGACGTGGTCGATCACCACAAGGTCAACGCCGAGCTTGGGGGCGAAGCCGCGCACGCGCGTTTCTCGAAAAGGCTGGGCGAACTGGGCCTGGGGCAGGTGCTCGACATTGTGCCGAACCACATGTCGGTCGACCGGCAGAATCGCATGTGGTGGGATGTGCTGGAGAACGGTCCGTCGAGCCGCTTCGCTACTTTCTTTGACATCGATTGGAACTCCGCGGAAGAGAAGCTGCGCGACAAGGTACTGATGCCGGTCCTCGACGATCAGTACGGCCGTGTGCTGTCGCAGGGCGCGATCAAGCTGAAGCGCGAGGGCACGAGTTTCCTTGTGGAGTATGGCGAGCAGGCATTTCCGCTCGCGCCCACATCGTTGTCCACGCTTCTCACCCGCGCTGCGGAAATGACACCGTCTGACACGCTGAACTTTCTAGCCGTCTCCTTTGCGCGCCTGCCCGCTCCAGGTTCCACTGAGCGCAGCGTGCAGCTTGCGCGTCATCGTGACAAGCAGGTTCTGCTCGGCCTGCTGGAACGCCTATGCGCGGAAGAAGAAAGCGTGTGCCGCTCCATCGACGAGGCGATCAGCGAGCTGAATGGAAACATCGACGCGCTGGACGAGATTCTGAACGCGCAGAACTTCCGCCTAGCGTTCTGGCGAACTTCGGACCAGGAGCTTGGATACCGCCGCTTCTTCGATGTGAACTCACTGATCGGCCTGCGCATGGAGCGTGAGTATGTCTTTGAAGAGACGCATGAACTGATCCTTTACTGGCTCGACCAGGGCGTGCTGGATGGAGTACGCATCGATCATCCTGATGGCCTGCGCGATCCGAAGCAGTATCTCGAACGGCTGCGCGCACGCGCGCCGCATGCCTGGGTCGTCGCGGAGAAGATCCTCGAGCCCGGCGAGTGGCTGCGCACCGACTGGCCCGTGCAGGGCACCAGCGGCTACGACTACATGAACCAGTGCAATGGCCTGCTGGTGCTGCCGCAGGGCATGGAGCAACTTACCGCAATCTACGCTGAGTTCACGGGCGACCGCGACAACTTCCACGAGGTCGCCTTTGAAAAGAAGAGCAAGGTTGCCAAGGAGACGCTGGCAAGCGATGTCAACCGCTTGTCGAATCTTTTTGTCAGCATCTGTGAGGCCAATCGAGACAGCCGCGACTACACGCGCGCGGAGATTCGGCGCGCCATTCGCAATGTGGCGGCGTGCTTCAACATCTATCGCACCTACGTCGTGGCAGACCGTGATCGCGCGGGGATTACCGATGAAGATCACGTACACATCAGTGCAGCCATCGACGAAGCGAAGGCGCGTAAGAACGACATCGATGGAGGCTTGTTCGACTTCCTGCGTGATGTGCTGACGCTGAAGGTCACCGGTGAACGCGAGTCGGAGTTTGTTGCGCGCTTTCAGCAGTTCACCTCTCCCATCATGGCGAAAGGTGTCGAGGACACGGCTTTCTACTGCTTCAACCGGCTGACGTCGTTAAATGAAGTCGGCGGTAATCCCGGCCTGAACGGCCTCTCGATCGAAGCGTTTCACGCCTATAACGCGCACATGCAGGCCACCTTTCCCACCACCATGCTGACGCTGTCGACGCATGACACCAAGCGTGCCGACGATGTGCGCGCGCGCCTGGCTGTGCTCAGCGAAGTCCCCGCGCGGTGGGCCGCAATCCTCAAGCGCTGGTCGCGCATGAATGCGAAGTACCGCACCGGCCATTTCCCGGATACGAACACGGAATACTTCCTTTACCAGACGCTGATTGGCGCGTGGCCCATTACGCACGACCGCCTGCGGGCTTATATGCAGAAAGCCATGCGCGAAGCCAAGCGCATCACCTCGTGGCTCTCAAACAACAAGGAATATGAAGAAGCACTGGAGAGATTCCAGGAGTCAATCCTCAAGGACACCGTCTTTTGCGGCGAGTTGCAGAGTTTCGTAGACCGCATCAATCGCGACGGCCGCATCAACTCGCTGTCGCAGACGCTGCTGAAGTGTACCTCGCCCGGCGTGCCTGACCTGTACCAGGGCGGCGAGCTGTGGGATCACTCACTCGTAGACCCAGATAATCGTCGGCCCGTAGATTACGACGAGCGCCGCAGACTGCTTCGCGATCTCAAAAGCCTTGCTCCGGCGCAGGCGGCGCAGTATGCCATGGAGCACTTCGAAGAGGGCTCCCCGAAGCTCTGGGTCATCACGCGGGCGCTGCATCTCCGCGCAGAACGTCCTCCGTCGTTTGACTCGAACGCAAGCTACACGCCGCTGATTGCCCAAGGTGCAAAGGCCGACCATGTGGTCGCTTACCTGCGGTCTTCCGACGTCATCGCGATCGCGCCGCGCTTTCCCCATCGCCTGGGCGATACATGGAGCGGAACGACGATCGCCCTACCGACCGGCAAGTGGACCGACCGGCTGTCCGGCCAGACCCACGAAGGTGGTGTCCTGCGCATCAGCGCGCTGCTCGATCACTTCCCGGTGGCATTGCTGGTGAAAGATGCGGAGCGCACGCAGCACCTCGACGTCCGCGTTCCCGCCGCGACACGCGAGATCGAAGCACAGTAGCGGCCTGCAGAGCCGCAAGGAGGCAGCATGCACCATTTTTCCGTCTGGGCGCCCCAACGCAAGCGCGTAGCCCTTCGCATCGGTGACAAAGACTATCCCATGGAAGGGCCGTCAGACCGCGGCTTCTGGTCGGCGGATGTCGAGGAAGCGGGACACGGAACGGATTACGCTTTCCTGCTCGATGACGATCCCAGGCCATACCCCGATCCGCGGTCATTTTGGCAGCCGAAGGACGTCCATTCGTGCTCGCGTGTGCTGGACCACGGCCACTTCGACTGGGGAGATCAGAATTTCCGACCGATCCCGCTGCCGTCAGCGGTGGTGTACGAGATGCATGTCGGTACCTTCACGGAAGAAGGCACGCTGGACAGCGCCATCGAGCGGCTGCCGTATCTCTACGATCTTGGGATCACCCACGTTGAACTGCTACCGATCGCCTCTTACGAGGGAAGGTGGTCGTGGGGTTACGACGGCGTCGCACCTTACGCGCCGGACGAAACCTACGGCGGGCCAGCCGCGGTAAAGCGCTTTGTCAAGGCCTGCCACAAGCAGGGACTGGGTGTCATTCTCGACGTGGTCTACAACCACTTCGGTCCTGCGGGCAATTACACGCAAAACTTCGGACCGTACTATACCGACAGGCACCACACGCCGTGGGGCGCGGCCATCAATCTTGAGGAGGGCGGCTCAGACCAGGTGCGCCGCTACCTCATCGACAACGCGCTCATGTGGCTGCGCGATTACCACTTTGACGGACTGCGCCTCGACGCGGTGCACGAGCTGATTGACCGTTCTGCCATGCACTTCCTCGAGCAGCTGTCACGCGAGGTGGAAGACCTCTCCGCATCGCTGGGCCGCTGCCTGTTCCTCATCGGCGAAACGGACCTGAACGACCCGCGCTTCGTCACGTCGCGCGAGGCCAACGGCTTCGGTCTTGATGCGCAATGGAGCGACGACTTTCACCACTCGCTCTACACGCTCCTGATCCACGAACCATTCGGCTATTACGAGGACTTCGGGACCATCGAGCAGCTTGCCACGGCCATGAAGCAGGTGTTCCTGTACGACGGCCGCTACTCGCGCTTTCGCAAGCACCACCACGGCCGCCAGGTGCACAAGATCTCCTACCACCGGTTCTTCGGTTATATCCAGAACCACGACCAAATCGGTAACCGCGCGAAAGGCGAGCGGCTGCAGCAGCTAGTCGGCACACAAAAAGCACGCCTGGCAGCCGCCGTCGTGATGACCGCACCGTTTCTACCCATGATCTTCATGGGTGAAGAATGGGCCGCGGCAACACCATGGCAGTACTTCGCCGACTTTCAGGAGCCTGAGCTTCGCAAGGCCGTCTCCGAGGGCCGCAAGCGCGACTTCCAGCACTTCGGATGGGACAAGAACGACATTCCGGATCCCGAAGATCCCGCTACGTTTCAACGCTCGAAGCTGCAATGGACGGAACTTGAGCAGGCTGAACACCACGCCATGTTCCAGTGGTATCGCGACCTGATCCACCTGCGCCGCAAGACGCTTGCGCTGAATCTTGGTGATGCCAGTCGCATGAAGGTCATCTTCAGCGAAGAGGGCCGCTGGATCTACGCCGATCGAGGCAACGTCCGCACCATGATCAACTTCGCTGAGACCGAGACCAGCTTTGCGGTGGAAGCCGGGGCGGAGTTGCTGCTCTCAAGCGGCCCTGCACCGGAGCGCGACAAGGCCTGCGTCAAGGTGCCACCCCTCAGTGTCGCCATCTATCATTGGCCGCCGCAGCCGCTCGACCAGGAACCCCCGGAATGAGCGGTCGATTGTTGATCCGCTAACCAGGAATCGACTGTACACCGCCTGCATGGCGGCTTTGGCGGATTCTTCTATTTCCTCGAAACTTTCCCGGAGATGGATCGTAACTCTACTGTGAGGGTGGATCTCCTCGCCATCCTTCGCGTCTGCACCTGGGAGCAACGTCTTGAAAAACCAACTTCTTCACCCCCAAAGGGGCACACAGATCTTCGCTGCCGCAGTTCTCGCGGCCGCGCTCGTGAACGGGTTCGCACCGGCGAGAGCCGCCTTCGCGCAGGCGCCTGCGGCCGCCTCCGCGAACCGTGCGCTGGGCACCGTCAAGAGCATCTCCGGAACCACGTTGACCGTTGCAACCGATGGTGGCGGCACCGTGACTGTGTCGGTGGCGGACGGTGCGCGCGTACAGCAAAGCGCGGACATGAAAACGGTGTCGCCAAGCACCTTCGATCAGATCGCTGTTGGCGACCGTGTGCTGGCGACTGGTACCCCAGGCGACGCAGGCGCTCTTACCGCAACGCGCGTCATCATGATCAAGTCCACGGCCATCGCAGAGCGTAACCAGACTACCCAGGCAGACTGGAACCGCCGCGGTTCCGGCGGCATTGTCACTGCGGTCGATCCAAGCGATGGCGCAATTTCCATCAGCTCGGGCACGCGCAAGATCACGGTCGATACCAAGAGCTCAACGATCTACCGCCGCTACGCTCCCGGATCAGTGAAGTTTGAAGATGCCAAACCAGGCGCCCTGGCCGACATTCACCCTGGCGACCAGTTGCGTGTTCGCGGCGACCGCTCGAC
>CAZZVI010000111.1:4871-10525 GCA_964657335.1 uncultured Terriglobus sp. | reverse complement strand
AGGCGGCCGACAACAAGGAAGGGAGGCGTGGTAACAACAAGGAAAGGAGCGGGATGACAACAAGGAAGGGAGGCTTTCCGGCAATCACTTGCTAGTGCTGCGACTGCATCGCCTCGTCATACAGCATATTCCCAACCGCCCTATGTGCCGCCGTGGACGGATGACCCTCGTGATAGAAGAAGTGTGTCTCCGGCGATGCGCACGGCGTGGGATCCTCGTTGTGCAGCACGCGGCCCGCGCAGGTGGATGTTACATCCGTCAATCCATACTTCTCCGGATGAGTAATCACTTCATCCAGGTAAGGACCCCACTTACTATTTGTGATCTGTATGTCCGGATGCTTCCCACGCAGATCGGCTGGAATGGTAGCCAGTTCCGGATTGAAGCGCTCTCCCGCCGTTGCGAAAGACGGTATCTTCGTCGGCAGCAGAGCAACCTGGAAGCGCCGCGCACCCGCAACATACAACACTTCAATGTCTCCTTCAAGATTCGCGACCGTCTCGCCCTCCTTCAGCGAGCGGTCGTTTAAGCCACCGGCAAGATAGAACATCGTTGTCTTGGGATCGAAGCGGATGCGGCCCGCTTTTACTAAAGCGGCGAAGTCATTCACCTGGTTCCGCATGCCTCGCCCGAGTAACTCACCCTGCGGATAGGTCTTACCTTCACCCTCGCCCGTCTTCGCTCCACTTACCGCGAAGTTAAGGCCTTCGGTGATTACCTTCTCGTCCCGCGTCTTAGGATCGCCAAAGTAAGTGAAGGGAATACCAAGCCGCTGCGCCAGGTACACCACTGCCGTCGGCCCATTGCCATCGACATAGCCGGCGCCGGAATCGGAATAACTATCGCCGAAGACATACATCTGCGAATACGGCTTGCTCTGCCCCGAAGCCATGCCCGCAACGAGCGCAAGAAAGATAGTCAGACTTAGACGCCACTCTCGCCGGATCATTGCGCAGCCGCCTCCGGCAACACGCCTTCGCCCTTCGTCGCGCGATGCGTCCCGCCGCGCAGGCCCGCGAGGATCTGCTGCAGAAAGTCATTGGCCGCGCCGGGATTGTTCGGCAGAAACAGTGTGTTGGTGCCGCTGCGGATGCCGATGTCTTTCAGCGTGTCGAAGTACTGCGTCAGCAGTACCAGCGCCATGACGTCTTCTGCGGTCGCGCCGGGAACGGCTTCGCGAAAGTGCTCGATGCTGGCGCGCAGGCCGTCGATGATCGCCTGCCGCTCGGCCGCGATGCCTTTGCCCTGCAGCGCCTTGCTCTCCGCTTCCGCCTCGGCCTGTTTCACCTTGAGGATCTTGTCGGCCTCGCCCTTCGCCATGGCGGCGACCTGCGAGCGCTGCGCCGCGTTGATGTCGTTCATCGCGGCCTTCACCTTGCTGTCAGGGATGATGTCGGTGACCAGCGCGGTAAGGATGTTGAAGCCAAACTCGCGCATGGTCGCGTCCAGCTCGACCTTCACCGCGATGGAGATGCCGCTCATCTGCTCGAACGTCTCGTCGAGCGTCAGCTTGGGCACATGGCCCAGGATGGAGTTGAAGACGAAGCTTTCAATCTGCTTCTGCGGCGACGACAAACGATAGAACGCATCGGTGATCTTGTCGTCGAGCACGCCGTACTGGACGCTGACGGGGATCTGCACGAACACGTTGTCACGCGTCTTGGTCTCGACCGCGAACTGCGCCTGCTGCACCTGCAGGCTCACGAAAAACACGCGTTCCGCATACGGGATCAGCAGGTGCAGGCCCGGCCGTACGATGCGGTTGAACTTGCCGAAGCGCTCCACCACGCCGGCCTGCGAGGTACGCACGGTGTACAGCGTCTTCAGCAGGGTCACAATGACAATGAGTACGAGAACAAGCAGGATGATGCCTGCAACAGGACCGAGCGATCCGACCATCGAGTTGGCCCCTCCGGGCCTTATAGAACTGCGCCTTAACGGCGCGGATACAAGGATAGTCCTTGCGCAGGCTGACGTGCATTCGGTTACGCACCGCGCCATCGCTCGGAGGCGCAGCGTCAGTTCAGCGGCAGCGTCACCGTCGAGATCACCTGCACAGGCGCGCCACGATCCATGTACGGCCTGAAGCGCCACTGCAGGACGGCAGCCTCCGCAGCTGGCTGGGCCGCGGGATCGTCACTGTAGAAGTCATCGACAGACCGCACCTGCCCCGTGCGATCCACAACGATACGCATCACGATGGCTCCGCCAGGAGCGCTCGCAGGCCAGGTGGGCTTTGGGGACGCGGCCAGCAGCTTGCGCATCTCCACTTCAGGCACCACCACGACGCGCAACTGCTGCTTGAACGGCGTGGCCTTTGCAATGCGGAAGAGCGTGCGGTCCGGCGTGCCGAGGTCTTCCAGCAGCATGATGCGCGCGGTCAGCGTGGGTCCGCGGCCGGCCTGCGCGGTCAGCCTGCGTGCAATCTGCTCTCCGTGAAAGTCGGCGAAGTCATGCAGCGCCACGTCCCAGTCCAGGTCGCCACCGTAGGTAAACAGACCCGTCTGCCGCGACACCGCAACCGACGCCTTGATCGCCTTGGACACCGTGCCGTCCGTTCCAACGATGTCCCACTTCGCGACGATCTGCCCCGGCGTCCCGTCGGGCACATCGACGGTCTGGTGCAGCGCGGCAAGCTGGTCGTAGCGCGGAACGGTCACCGTGAGCTCGCTCGTCAGGTTGCGCAGCAGTTCAGGAAAGACCGGGCCGTCATCCTGCTCTTCCACCTTGTCGCCGTGAACGATCAGCACCTGCGAAAAGTGCGCGGAGTGGAAGACCCGCTTGTACTCCGCGGGTGACTGCCACCACTCCTCCACGGCCGCGGTCCACTGCGGATCGCCACTTTTTTCGTCGCGTATCTCTGCACGCAAGTGGAAACTCACGCGGTGTGGAAGTGCCAGCGACGACTTTTCGGCGGCCGTTCGAACCACCTGTTCGAGAGGAGCCTGTTGAGCCTGCAGCGCAACGGCGCCTGCAAGTGTGGCAGCGGCAAACAGGAAGATGCGCATGTACGGCAATGTTACCCGGGCGTTTTCATCCGCTGAACGGGCGAATGCCTTCGCCTCATCACTTCATCTAAAGTCAGACACGACGATGCCCACCCACTTCAGCCCCGCTGCCATCCGCTTCCTCAAAGGTCTCAAGAAACACAATGACCGCACCTGGTTCAACGATCGCAAGCCGGTGTACGAAGCCGAGGTTCAGGCGCCCTGGCTCGCGCTCATCGATGAAGTGAATGCAGCCTTTGTCGACTTCGCCCCGGACCACGTAAAGCCCGCGCGGAAGGCCGCGCTGCGGATCTATCGCGACATTCGCTTCTCGAGCGACAAGCGTCCTTACAAGACGCATGTGGCGGCGTGGTGGTCCACCACAACGATGGTGCGGACCAGCGGCGGCGGCTTCTACATGCACGTTGGCGCGGACGAGGTCGTGGTCGCCGCTGGCGTCTACATGCCGCAACCGGAGCAGCTGCTCGCCATTCGCCGCTATCTGGGGACGCACCACGCAGAGCTGCGCGCGATGCTTGCGGACAAGCAGCTTCGCGCCCTGCTGCCGGACTTCGACAGCAACCCGCTCACGCGCATGCCCAAGGGCTTTTCCGCGGACGACCCCGCGGCCGAGCTGCTGCTATGCCGCCAGTGGGCGCTCTCGACGCGGCTGCCGGTGAACGTTGCCACCACGCCGAAGCTGCTCGGCGAGATCGTGAAGCGCTTCCGCGCCGCAGCCCCGATGGTGGAGCTACTCAACACACCGCTTCGAGCGTCGAAGCCGGCGCGCAAGACACTGTTCTAAGGAGCGGGACGTGTTACCGGTAGGTTGTTGTCATCCCGTAGCGCAGGGCGTGTGTTCACCGCCACGCCGGCACCATTTCGCGCGTTTTCGACGCCAAATGCGATGCGGAAAACAGATATTGAGACGATTCAATCGCGCGGAGGGATCTGCTTGTGTGCGGCCTCGGCGGCCGGAAAGCAGATCCCCCCGGCTACGCTGCTGGATGAGGAGCGGCGCTGAGTCGATGTTGCGCTGCTGGGTTACTGCGGCGGAGGTCCAGGCCGGCCCTGCGGCATCGACGCGACATAGGCATCGAACTTCGGCTTCTGATCGTCGGTCAGCATCTCCTTGATCTTCGTGTTCTCGTCCTTGCGCATGTCCTGCATCTTGGTGCGCATGTCAGGGTCCTGCGCGTCGCGAAGGGCCTGCATCTTCTTCCCGTCTTCGGTGTAGAGGGCGATGATCTTCGTCTTCTGGTCGGGCGTCAGCGTGACCGCCTTGTCGATTGCGTCCACGCGCTGCTCGGGACTCATCATGCCGCGTCCCTGCGCGTGCATCGGTGTTGCGACAAGTGCGGCGCTACAGATAGCCACGGCGGCGGCGCGCGTGGCGACTTTGCGGATCGTGTTGATGTTCATTGCAGTTGATTCCCCTTATGGAGGCTGGGCCTGTTCACAGCCCGGTCTTATCGCTTACAGACGTGGCAGGTCGCGAAATTGTTTGCGCGATTTGCCGGTTTCCGCAAGAAAACGGCGCCAGCGACGCCGTCGGCAGAACCTCGATTGGCACCTTTCCACAAGAAACCCGGTAAAAAGCCTAAAAAACAAGCAAAAACACCTTTCTGCGCATTGACAACCCCCTCCAGAGAGTCCATCGTGATATGCGGAACGGTTGCGGGAACCCGCATGAACACTGGCGATTCGCATGAGCAGCGAAGCGGGCGCCGCGTGAAAACTCATGCTGTCCTCCACCCGTGACGCACGAACACGAGAAGTTTCGGAACGATAAAGGAGCAACACACAATGGCAAAAGGACTCACCAAAACCGCCCTCATCCGCACCATGGCCGACCAGATGGAACTGCCGACCAAGCAGATCGCAACCTTCTTCGACGTTATGGCTCAGACGGCCGTCAAGGAGACGAAGAAGAACGGCGAGTTCACCATCCCCGGCCTCGGCAAGCTGGTCAAGGCAGAGCGCAAGGCCCGCACTGGCCGCAACCCGCAGACCGGCGAAGCGATCAAGATCAAGGCGAAGACCGTCGTCAAGTTCCGCGTGGCCAAGGCCGCCAAGGACGCGATCGCGCCCGTCAAGGCTGCCGCCGTCAAGAAGTAAGCACTTCGTACCATTCTCGCTTTGAGCGATGGTGACGTTGTTCAGAGTTTCAAGCAACGCCGCAGTGCCATGCGCACTGCGGCCTTCGCTTTTGCGGTCGGCGAAGCGGCGGCGCAGAATGGTGCGCATGCGTTCTTTCCTCACTCGCCGTGGCTTTGTTGCTTTGTCTTCGATGGCAGCGGCCTCGGATGCATTCGCTCGACGCATTTCGCCGCGATCGCTCGAAACGCCGTTCAAGCTGAACCGGCTGGTGCTCGGACCATCGAACACGCCGGGCGCGTTTGATGAGAAGTCCGTTGATTGCCCCTTCGTCTTTCGTCATCGTGGCCTCTGGTACATGACGTTCGTTGCCTTCGATGGCGCGGGCTACCAGACCGGGCTTGCGTCATCTCCGGACCTGCTCTCGTGGAAGAACCTTGGCTGCATCCTGAAGCGCGATCCGAACGTTCCCATGCTGAAGTACAACATCGCATTGAACTGGATCCTCCGCGAGAACGATCTCGGCTCCGAAGGCAATCTGGTGCAGGTGCACGGCCAGTACGTGGGCGC
>CAZZVI010000111.1:0-4771 GCA_964657335.1 uncultured Terriglobus sp. | reverse complement strand
GAAACGCCAAGCGAGATGACGATGCCCTGCATCACGCGCAGTACAGAGTTCTCCCAGGCAAAGCCGCGCGACCAGCCTACGGAGGCCAGCGTCATCGTGGTTCCGATCATGTAGAGTTCGCTGAGCACACCCTGCCGCCACTGCGGGCGGCCGTCCCCCGCACGCGTGCGCGGCCGCAGCGATGGGATGAAACGCGGGACGGCGGCCAGATACGCTGCATACGCTTCTCCCAGTCGCTCGCGCAGGTATGGCTCTTCGCGAAAGATCAGGCGAAATTGCACGGCGGTGATCAGCACAACGCAGAGCACACCCGCATCGGGCCGCATGAGCAGCGCCAGCGCAATCGTGTGCAGCAACGTGCCCAGGTACAGCGGGTTGCGCACAAAGCGATATGGCCCGTCTGCGATGACGCGATCACCGACCATGCCTCCGCGCTGCACCGTCGTCGCGCCCAGGTACGACGCGCCCCACGTGCGCAGGGCCGCGCCCGCCGCGGCAAATACGATCATCACCACCAGCACCGCGTTCCAGTCAAACGCGAACTGCTGGTAAAGCGGCTTCGACAAGGTGTTCGCGATTTGGAACCAGAGGCTGCCGTTCTGTACGAAGCCCCATACGGGCGCGCGGTAAGGCGGGGGCAGCCACACAGCCCACGGCGCGGCGAAGCACAGCGTGAAGATCAAGCCGTGAAGCAGGTAGCGGTGGCGATACTCGAAAGCAGAGGCTTGCATCATGCAGCGGTGTGTCCTAAATGTTTAGGTGACAAGTTCTAACGTAATCGAGCGGGAGAACAGCCAGCCGAACTGACTCCTAAATTTTTAGGAGTTCTCCTGTTACTGAGGCGCGGAGATTACTTGCCCAGCGCATCAAGGATCGCGTCGAAATCTTCGACGCTTCCGTAATCGATGATGACGCGGCCTCTGCCGTTGCGGTCTTCAATGCGAACCCTCAGACCAAGCGCGCGCTGCAGCTGGTCCTGGGCTTCCTTCACGTTCGCATCGATCTCTTCCATGGGCCGGATCTTTTCGTGCTTGTAGTTCGGCTCCAGCAGGCGCTTGACGAAGTTCTCTGTATGCCGCACCGACAGGGCATCTTCCAGCACGAGCTCCGCCGCCTTCTTGATCTCCTCGGCTGAATCCAGGGCCAGCAGAGCGCGGGCGTGCCCGTAACTCAGCCGGCCATTCTCCACGTACACCTGCACCGGCAGCGGAAGACGCAGAAGGCGAAGGTAGTTGGTCACCGTTGCCCGGTCCTTGCCCGTGTGGTGCGCCACCTGCTCCTGGGTCAGGCGGAAATCACGCCCCAGCCGCTCAAAGGCCCTTGCCTGCTCCATGGGGTTCAGATCCGCGCGTTGCAGGTTCTCGACGATAGTCATCTCCATCGTCTGCTCGTCCGAAACCTCCCGCACAATGGCTGGGATGGTCGCTTTGCCGGCTCGCTGCGATGCCAGCCAGCGCCGTTCGCCTGCGATTAACTGATATCGTCCGGCCCCCAAACTGCGCACGACAATCGGCTGCACGACCCCGTTAAACGTAATGGATTGAGCGAGTTCGTCAAGCGCGGCATCGTCAAACTGGGTGCGCGTCTGGAACGGGTTACGTTCGATGGCCGACACATCGACGTCCAGCGGTTGACCACTCGATGGATCCGGTGCGCCAGGCGTTTTTGCCAGGGCCGCATCTTGCCTCGGAGGCAGCAACGCATCCAAACCGCGGCCAAGGGCGCGGCGTCTAGGTTCTGCGAGTGGCGGATTCTGATCGGGCATGATGTTCCTTAGGTTTTATTCTTCGGGTTCCGCCGCATCGCCTGCCAGCTCTGAACCGGCTGGATTTCCGGCGGCGATGAAGATCCCGTTGCGGGCCAGCAGTTCGCGGGTCAAGTCACGGTACGCCTCGGCTCCGCGCGACTTCGGGTCATAGATCATCACCGGCAGGCCGTGGCTGGGCGCCTCTGCGACACGCACATTTCGTGGAATTGTGGTCGTGTAAAGCTTATCTCCGAAGAAGCCGCGTAGGTTCTCCGTTACCTGCTGAGCCAGCGACATGCGCGGATCGTACATCGTCAGCACCACGCCTTCCAGGCCCAGGTCCGGCTGAAACGCCCCTGCAATGCGGTCGAGCGTTCCCGTAAGTTCGCTGATGCCCTCTAGCGCGAAATACTCTGCCTGCATGGGAACCAGCAGGCTGTCGGCGGCGACCAGCGCATTCAGCGTCAGCAGGTCGAGCGCCGGAGGGCAATCCAGCACCACAAAGTCATAGCGGTCACGGACCGTCTGCAAGGCGTCTCGCAAGCGAAATTCGCGCCGCTCCACGTGTGCAAGGTCGAAGCTCGCGCCAATCAGGTCTTTGGTGCTGGGCAAGAGCGACAGGCGTTCGATGGAAGTGGGGATCAAGGCCTCGTCCACCGCGGCCTCTCCCAGGAGAACGTCGTAGATGGACAGGCGTTCCGCGTCGCGCGGAGTCCCGAGCCCGCTGCTCGCATTCGTTTGGGGATCGCAGTCGACCAGCAATACGTTCAACCCGCTCAGCGCGATCCCAGCAGCAAGGTTGATGGCGGTCGTGGTCTTGCCCACACCACCTTTCTGGTTGACGACTGCAATGATTTTGCCCATGCGCTCCGCAAAGAGTAGCAGGCTGCGAGGCAATGTTCCACGTGGAACATCTCTCACATTCCGAAAAACTACGCCTCCGCCACCGATGTTTCACGTGGAACATCGGTTGAACCCGAGACCCGTTACTGGACAATGCTGAATGTTCCACGTGGAACATCGCAAGGCGGGCTGGGCTGTGTTCCTATTCCAGACTAAAGACGAATCGAACGAAGCAGGCGTCCCTCAGACCGAGGCACTGTAGCCTCGTCTGCAACGATCCATCCGGGAAGGTCGTGGCGAGCTTCGCCAGACAAGAACCGCAGGAGCGAGCCGCCTTGCTTCACATGATCTGCTGCGAGCGGCAGCATGGCGGCGGTGTTGTCTACGGACCGCATAATCACGGTATCGAACTTCTGGCTCAAAGGCATCTCTTCGACGCGCTTTGCCCATACCTCACATGGCAGCGATAGCGTGCGAACCACCTCGCGTAGGAAGCTGGCCTTCTTGCCTTGCGACTCCGCCAGAACCACGTCCAACTTGGGGCGCACAATCTGCAGCGGAATCCCGGGAAACCCCGCGCCAGAGCCGAAATCCAGCAGCGTGCCCGCATCCCGAAGAAATTGAGCAGCAAACAGGCTCTCGCCTATCTGCCTTTGCACCAGTTCTTCGGGCTCGCGAATGGCCGTCAAGTTCATTCGAGCATTCCATCGAACAATGAGAGCGAGATAGCTCCGAAGTGAAGCGACAACTTCCGGGGTGAGAGCGTCGCCCGCAGCGTACGGCCGTAGCAGATAGGCCATGCGGTCGTCGTTCGGAAGCTCCACCTATCGCGCGCCGGCGGCCTGCAGGAAGGCACGGAAGATGGCACGGGACGACTCGGTGCCGCACGTCCGCTCCGGATGCCACTGGACGCCGAGCAGCCAATGGTCTGGGTCGCTGCCTTCGAGTGCCTCAATGACGCCGTCATCGGGACAACGGGCCGCCACGCGCAGCTCCTCACCGGGCGTGCCGACTGCCTGATGATGGCTGGAGTTCACCGGAAGGCGACTAAACTCGTCATCGTCGGCCGTCACCTCGACGGCGTTGCCTAGGGCTGCTCCAAGGCGGCTGTCACGCGAGAAGACCGCAGTATGAGCTACCGCGACCGATCGCCCGGCGCGATGGTTGACCGGGAGCGGATCGAGATCCTGGATGAGCGTCCCACCGTGATAGACATTCAGCGACTGCAGACCGAGGCAGATACCAAGCAGCGGGATCTTCGAGCGTTCTGCTGCCTCGAGCAAGGTCCGATCCGTCTGCTCTCGCAGGCCGTCCGCTTCGGCGCTGGCCGGATTGCGTTCATGCCCGTAGCGGGATGGATCCACATCGGCTCCGCTGCCGGGCAGCAGAATGCCGCCAGCAGACCAGGCGAGCGCCTCCAGTTCCGCGATCGTATGGGTCAAAGGCACCTCGATCGGCTCGCCACCCGCATCGCGGACAGCGGCAGCGTATTCCGGCCAGCTTTTCGCGTTATAAGGCGGGTCGAAGCTGGTCGGGATGGGGATGAGAATGCGCGGACGTTGCATCGGACTTGATTTTACGCTCGGCTGGTCGCGTACTCTGATGTTCCACTTGGAAGATTGACCATCCGCTGAGTCGATGTTTCACGTGGAACATTCCTGAGCGGCCGACCGATGTTTCACGTGGAACGTTGCCACATGACATAGATGTTCCACGTGGAACATCTCAGCGGTCGAAAACTTTCGCCTCCGAAGTTGGTGCCAGTGGCGGGCGGACCAGCGGCGAATGCGCGTAGTACTCTGCTGAGATCGCTTCGAGCGTCCGGGCGGTGAGCGCATCGGCGTCCCGCGTGGTCATGCCGGTGGTGCTGATCGGCTCGCACGCGACCAGCATCAGGGGCCTTGGCGCAAGGTGATAGGTGTGCATCGGCAGCAACTCGTAGGTTCCGATCAGCGCCAGCGGCACCAATGGCACCTGCGCCTTGATCGCCATGAACGCCGCGCCAGCCATGAACTGCCGCACGTGCCCGTCGGAGGAGCGGCTGCCATCCGGAAAGATCAGGATCGGCATGCCCGACTTCAGGGTTCCGACGCCACGCATCAGCCCCGCTACCTGCGAGCGAAACGACGACTGGTCGATTGGCACCTGGCCCGATCGCGTCAGATGCCAGCCAACGAAAGG
>CAZZVI010000110.1:0-10715 GCA_964657335.1 uncultured Terriglobus sp. | reverse complement strand
CTGCGATGGACGACGAAGTTCGACGGCGCGAACGAACTCGCAAAGCTGCCGCATGGCGGCCGCACACGCGTTCGCTTCTCAGTGAATGCGGCAAGCGTCTCGCGCGACTTCGAAGGCGGAACGGCTACCGTGTCGCGGCGTCTTGCAGCGATGCGGGTGCTGGCGCTTGCGGGCTATCCTGTTGGTCTGACGATCGCGCCCATCATGCCTGTGGAGCGCTGGCGTGAGGAGTATCGGGCGCTGTTCGAAGCCGTCGCGCAGTCGCTTGAAGGAATCAAGCGTGTCGATCTTTCCGCCGAACTGATCACGCATCGCTTTACGCCGGGCTCGAAAGAAGTGCTGCTCGGCTGGTACCCGAAGACCACGCTGGACCTGCGCGAGGACGCACGCACTGAGAAGCGCACCAAATTCGGCGGCTTCAAGTATGTCTACCCGAAAGACTCGATGAGCGAAATGCGTGGGTGGTTTGAACAGACGCTGCGTGAAGTGCTGCCGAGCGCACGAGTTCTTTACTGGACCTGACTGCGCCACAGCAAAGGGCGAGGCCTGAGCCTCACCCTTACACTCTGTCGGCCTGAACTACGCGTGTGCCAGTTCCGGTGCCTCGGCATTGACGCGGTCGCTGATGTCGCTCAGCAGCGTGTCCGCATGCTTCTCGTCATGAAGAATGCTCTCGAGCACGGTCGCGTCCTCGGTCAGGCCGAGCAACTTCGCCCAGGTCTTCAGCGTTCCGTACACAGCGATCTCGTGGTGCTCCACCTGCTGCGCCGCGCCGATCAGGGCAACGTCGAGCACATCCGGATCGTTGACGTCCTTGATGGTGTCCTGCGCCTCGGTGACCAGCGCATGGATCACCTTGCAGGTCTGGCTGCTGGATTCCGGCTGCTGCGCGAGCAGGTTCTTCACCTTCTCGACATGCGTCTCGCTCTCCTGCAGGTGCGACTGGAAAGCCTGCTTCAACTGCGTGTCAGTGGCTTTCTCCATCATGGTCGGCAGCGCCTTGACGATCGACTCTTCCAGGTCAAGCGCCTTGCGCAGTTCACTGTTGTAGAGCTCGGTAAGGGACTGAACGTTCGCTGAAAAGATCTTCATGGTTGCTTCCTCCAGCGGGCGCCGGGATGCGATGGCATCTCTTGAGCACCGCGCTACAGAAAGGTCAGATGGCTGTGCGGAATACCTCGCTGTACAACGGCGTTTCGCCACATTGCGCCGCGATGTGTGGGTGTGCCGGGACTATGTCCGATCGCGCACACTCTGCGATGATGAGAGGCATGAATGAAGGACTGAAAGCGCGCGCAGAGAAGGTCAAAGTCATCGTGTTTGATGTGGATGGTGTGCTCACCGACGGCGGCCTGTACTTTATTCCCACGGGCAAGCGCGAGGACGGTTTTGTCTCCGCAGTGGAGGTCAAAGGATTCGCGGCGCACGATGGGCTTGGCATGGGCATCGGACGCGTCGCGGGACTGCGCTTCGGCATCATCACCAAGCGCAACAGCGACACCGTTGCGGTCCGCATGCGCGACCTGAAGGTCGAGTTCGTTCACCAGGGATCGCAGAAGAAGATGGATGCGATCCACGACATCATGCGCGAGGCGAACGTCTCGCTGGATGAGATTGCCTATGTTGGCGACGACATCATCGATCTGCCGCCCATGCGTGCGGTGGGCCTTGCCGTGGCTACCTGGAACGCGCGTGACCAGGTGAAGGCTGCGGCACATTACGTGACTCCTCACGCGGGCGGCTATGGGGCGGGACGTGACTGCATTGACCTGGTACTTGAAGCCAAGGGCATCCTCGAAAGCTCGATCGAGGCCTATCTCGCGCAGGCAGGCAGCGCAACCGACATCGGCCACAACGTGCAGTAGCGCTACAGCCGCTCCTCCAGCGAATGCAGCACGGGAGTCGCGATGCCAAAGAGGGCGCGACCGCCCATGAACATCAGGTGGATACCGATGGCCAGCGCACCGCCCGCAATGGTTGCGATCACGCGATGCAGCAGCACTTCGCTCGGCGGCTGGTGCGCGATGGCAAGCAGAAAGCAGATGTAGCCTGTCAGCGCAACGGCGAATGCGCCATAGTTGACCGTGTTCAAGAGATACGCAGCGAAGAGAAACAGCATCGTCAGCGCCGCCAGCCATTGGCCGCCAGGACGAAGCCAGACCACGATCAAGGTGCATAGTGCCGCCCCCAGCAGGGTCCCTGATGCGCGCAGCAGGCCGCGTGCCGCTGTCTGCGTGAACTCCGGTTTTGGGATCAGCACGGCCGTCATGCCGATCCAGTACGCGCTCGTCCAGAGCTGTGCCCGGTAGAAGACCACCGCGGTAACAGCCGTAATCACCATGCGCAGCGAGAACTGCATGGCGCCGCCGCGCAATGAGAGCTGCTCGCGCAGGAACTTCTGCTGAAAGCGTGTCGGATCGAAATCCGGGTTGCTGAAACAGGTCTGCGCGTTTGGTGTGAATCTGCGAAAGATCGACAGCAGCAGAGTCTGGAGCGCCCCGCCTGCAAGCACACCAGCTCCGCGCAGCAAGGCCGAGTACACAAGATCGTGCGTGGTACCCGGAGTCGACGGCGCGGCAGACGACACCACAAGAAAGACGCAGCATTGTTGACCGACCCACGCAGTCGCCGCGCCGATGGCATTCGACAGCCCGTAAACAAAGGCCCATACCGCCATGGCCGCGAGCAGCGCCGCCGTGCTGTCGCGGCACAAGGCGCCGACCATCGCAGAGATCGCGATGCCGAGCGTCGCCGCCGTCATGGCGCCCCACGGACGAAACAGAGGATGTTGATACGAACCGAAGCCAACCGTCATGGCGCCGCCGGCCATCAGCACAGCCGTGCCGTTATAGCCCAGGTGCACGCCAAGGATCAGCGGCAGCGCGACGCCGGGCAGGCACAGCAGCGCATGCAGAGGCTCTGACTTGTCCCAGTCAAATTGCGCGAGTTGGCTTCGAAACGTTTCCGCCACAACGAGGTTGGATGCCAGACAAGTGTAGCCTGCCTGCGCCGGATGCTCACAGAACGAAGCGGTAGTCGTTCGAGCGCACGTCCTGGCTGAGCGCGTGACCCATAAAGGTGTAGGTCTTCTCCGGTCCGTTGAAGATCTGGATGTACAGGTAGCAGTCGAACCGCCAGGTGTCGTGGCCGTTCGGATCGATGGCTACAGTCAACACGTAATCCGCTCCCGAATTCCAGAAGCCTGGTTTGAACGACAGGGTATAGGTTCCGCTGTTGCTGTTGTCGTTCAGATGGCCACCGAGATAGCCGGTGTAGCCTGCGATGTTTTGCCCTTTTGCACCGTTTTCAAACGGGCTGATGTCAATGATGACGAGGGTGTCATCGTCCTTATCGTCGTTGTTGGTTCGAAACTCCACCAGGATGTACGCAATATCAACGGGTGTGCCTGCCATGCATTCCCCTCGGTGTGGATAAGCCTTCGCCGTGCCGGGCTCAAGCTGGTTTCTCTCCCGATCCTAGAGGATGAAGGGATAGGTGTTTGATCGGACGTCCTGGCTAAGAGCGTGGCCTGTGAAGTTGTAGATTCTGCCGTTCTCCCCCTGGATCTTGATGGCCAGCTGGCAGTCGAAGCGCCAGGTGTCGTGGCCGTTCGGGTCGATAGTGACGATTAAGGCGTATTCCTCGCCGGAAATCCACGGGCCAAGGCCGTTGTAGCCCAGATTGATTGCGTGACTCCAGCTGTTGTCGTTCAGATGCCCGCCCCACGTGCCCGATGCGGCGGCGAGGTTCGGCCCCGGTATCCCGTTGGTGAGTTTATTCACGGTGCAGGTGACGACCGTGTCGTCGTCCTTGTCATCGCTGGTGGTATAGAACTGCACGGTGATGAAGTTGATATCGAGAGACATGACAGTGCCGCCGTCTGGTTTACGCTGCGCATTCCAACATACATGCGTCGCATCATTCTGCGAGAAACATTTCTGAAGGAGCAGAATGCGGTGTTGCGCGGCTACCGCCTTTTCGTTACCGCTTGCCGAAGGTTACCTTCAGGCCGCCGAACGCGGTGAAGGGCGCGCCGGGTGAGAGGTAGGTGGTGTTGCGCAGAGGGTAGTCTCCGCTGGGGTATGCCGTGAACGGACGACTGATGAAGTTGCCATTGTTGTCATAAGGTGAATCGGAGAGCTGGCCGGCGGTGTAGTAGTGCCGGTTCAGCAGGTTGTTGATCTCCGCGAACAGTTCATAGTGCGAACTGAACCTGTAGCGCGAGCCCAGGTTGACGATGCCGTAACCGGGGCTTTTTCCGCTGCCCAGGTAGTACAGGCCGGTGGCCTGGTGCAGATTGTTCTCGTTGCCCTTCACATAGCTGGACGAGATCAGGTTGAAATCGGCGCTGATCGACAGCTTTCGCAGCGGGTGATAGTCGCTGTACAGCTTGAGCATGTGCTGCGGTACCTGCGGGATGAGATCGCCGGGAACGATGGTGATCAGGCCGCCATCCGTCACTCCCGGCTCGCCGCTGGTCGCGTTGCTGTTGCTGCTGTTGCTGCCAGACTCGATGACCTGCGTGCTCTGGTACGTGGCCTGCAGGAAGGTGTACTCGACACCCGCATCCATGGTGTGCGTATGCGCCGTGGCCGAGGCTTCGACGCCCTCACGGCGCGTCTTGCCAAAGTTCTCGAAGTAGCCGAAGCCGGTCTGCGGAGACGCAATAAAGAGCAGGTCGTTGTAATTTTCCGTATGGAAGTAGCCGGCGTTCCAGCGGTACCGCCCATCCGGATTGCCGCGGAACCCGAACTCGTAGGTGCGGGAAACAACTTGCTTCAGCGGCGGGTCGCTGACAAGTGCGTTAGGCAGCGCGCAGGGATAGTTGGGGTCGGCGCAACCAAGCTCCGTCGTCGTTGGAGCGCGGCTCGATTCGCCGTAATCGAAGTAGGCGTTCAGGAACGCGCTCGGCTTGTAGACGATGCCCGCGGTCGGGTTGAAGCGCTGGAACTGGTTGTCAGCCGTCAGTCCCTCGCGGCCCGACGCTGAAGGTGGCAGCCGGTCCGTATTGTTCACGTCGGTATGGTTGTAGCGGCCGCCGACGTTGAAGACCCACTTCCCGAGGCTCAGCGTGTCGGTCACGTAGAAGCTGGGCGTGGTGGTGACGCCGTGCAGATTCACGCGCGCATCGTCAAGATATCCTTCGTCATTCACCTCACTGCCATTGTCAAACGAGGGCACACGGGTGATGGTGATGCCATCCGGGTTCAGGTAACCCCATTGCGAGTTCTGAACGAAGGTAAGACCACCGCGATCAAACCCAGCGCCCACGCTCAGCCGGTTGTGCGTGGTGTTCCATGAGATCGCGCCGGTCACGCCGTAGGAGTGCTGGCGGGTGAGCCCATCGGTATCCACGCCGGTGCACTTCTCAGCCGGCTCTCCGCTGCCGCCCGCGTTCAGCTCCAGGCTCGCGGCAATGCAGCGCAGGTAGGGAAATGGTGTGTTCGCGGCGGTGATGGGTGTGGTCGGGAAGGCGATGCCGGCCCTGGTGAGCGCAGTCTTATCGGTTGTGCTCAGGGTATAGAGCGACTCGTCGAAGCTGTCGTCGTTGATGTCGCCGTTGGAGCTGTTCTGGCGCGCATAGTTCAGGTGAGCGTTGAGGTTGAGGCTGATGTTGCGACTAAGCGCCTGCGTTGCATTCAATGTGAGGAATGGCGAATGCTGGTAGGTTGAGTCCGGAATGGAGTACACGCTGCTGTAGCCGTGGTTCAGGCCGGTGGTACGATTCAGGGCGCGGAAGTCCTGCGTTCCATTCCCGACAAGATTGTTGATGGAGTAGCCGCCCGAAAGCGACAGTACGGTTCCGCCCGCGTTATAGCCAATCTTGGCAAAGCTCTGCTTGACGCTCGATGGCGACTGCACGCGCCAGCCATCTTCATGGAAGAGCGTGCCGGCGGCAAACCAGCTCCATGGACCTTTGCTGCCGCCGTACTCCATGTCGACGGCGCGCCGTCCGAAGCTGCCCCCGTAGCCGCTGACAGAGACACCGCTGTTGCTGAGGCCGTCCTTGGTCTGCACCGCGATGGCGCCGCCCAGCGTGTTCAGGCCGTACACGGGGTTTGACCCCGGGATCAATTCCATCGAGGCGATAGCGACCTTCGGGATCAGGTCCCATTGCACAACGTCACCGAAGGGCTGGTTCTGGCGAACGCCGTCCAGAAAGACGGAGAGCCCCGCGGGCGTGCCGACGAGCGGCGAAGCGGTGTAGCCGCGATAGTTGATGTCGGGCTGAAAGGGATTGTTCTGGTTCTCGTTCACATACACGCCGTTCAGGCGGCGCTTCATGGTGTCGGTCAAATCGATCGCGTTCGTGTCTTCCAGTGTCTGCGCGGAAAGCGTCTGCACCGGCAGCGGCACGTCGCTCAACGGCACATCCTGCGAGCCGATCGGCGCCGACGAGATGACGTTGACGGTCGTGTTCACGTCCCCTACAGCCAGCACCGCGTCGTGCATTGCGGGTGACCGCGCGTCCACGGTGAAGTAGAAACGCTGCGTGGCAAAGCCCGGTTGCGAAAGCACAAGGGAGTAGCGGCCAAAGGCAAGGTCTGGAACGGTCAATGATCCGTCCGGGGCTGTCTCAAGTGGTCGGCCGAAGACGCGGGGACCGTACAGGCTGCCATGCGCGCCGGCCAGCACGCGGCCCGCGGAGTCGCGCACCGTAATGCGCAGCGTCCCCGTGGATGTGCCCTGCGCGTATGCCGCGCTACCAGCGAGAAGCAGCAGTGGAAGAAGGGAAAGGCGTTGGTACGACATGCTCGGTCGGTTCCTCGAAAACGTGTTGCTCAGGCGCGTGGAGCTGTTACGCGTCCAGAAGGTGAAGGGCTGCGATCAGCGCAAGCCACTGAATGTGTGTCTACATGTGTGTCTACGGCCCTATTCCGTCAGGGCGGATTTTGTTCAGCCTTTTCGTGCGAGACACCGTATCGCCGTCCCCTCGCCGGTTGAGCGCGTTCTACGGCATAATTGGTTTCACCCATGTCTTCCTTCGGATCGAGCACGGGCGCGCTCAATGCCGCCGCGGTACACGGAGCGGCGCAAGCTGCGGATCTGCAGGCCGAAGTGCTGGCGCTCTATGACGAACTGCAGGACCGCCTGCTGCGCTATGCCATGTCATTCGGTCTGTCGCGGCACGATGGCGAAGACGTCCTGCAGGAGGTTTTTCTTGCGCTGTTCCGCCATCTGCAACTGGGGCGGCCGCGCGAAAACCTGCCCGGCTGGGCCTACCGCACCACGCACAATCTCTCGCTGAAGCGTCGTGCCTCATTGCATGCCGAACGGCGCGAACCGGGTACGGATGACCTTGTCGACCGCTGCCGCGACGAAGCTCCTGGGCCGGAAGAAGACCTGCTGTTCCGCGAGCGTCAGCAGCGGCTGCGCTCTGTTCTGCGTGTCCTGCCGGAGAATGATCAGGTCTGCCTGCGCCTGCGCGCGGAAGGATGCCGCTACCGCGAGATCGCGGCCATCGTCGGTATCTCGCTGGGATCGGTTGCTGCCTCGCTGGCGCGCTCCTTCGAAAAATTGCGGAGGATGGACGCGCGATGAGTCTCTTTCGCCGCAACCCGCACCTGACCGACGCCACGCTGCTTCTGCTGCATGAAGGCGACTTGCGAGGCCGCAGCCTGCGCCGTTCGCAGAAGCATCTTTCCACCTGCGCAGCGTGCCGCACCCGCGGCAACGCCCTGATGGATGCGAGCGTGCAGGTAAGCAGTGATCAGCCTGCCGCCATAACCAGACCAGCCGGCGAGGCGCGCGAGCGGCTTGCACTGGGTCTGGCACAGCAGGCAAAAGCAACGGAACGGGGCTGGCGTGCGCGTGTCCATGCGACCGTGGTTCGGCCGCCCGTGCTTCTGCAAGGAGGCATCGTAATTGCCCTGCTCGCGACCGCGGTTGCATGGCGTCAGCTGGATCTGCCACTGCAGGACCGCATGGGAAGGTACGAGGAAACAGGACCAAAACCCAATCGCGACCTGACACCTGGTTCCGCAAGCCCCGTGGCGCTCGAACAACTCTGCGGCCTGAGCGACTTTGACCTTGATCCACGCGTGCCGACGGAGAAGGAACGCGCCGTCTTTCGCGCCTATGGCCTGAATGAACACGCGGCACGTGCCTATCAGGTCGACTACCTGATCAACCCTCAGCTTGGCGGGAACGACCGCATGGAAAACCTGTGGCCGGAACCGTACCACGCGACCGTCTGGAACGCACGAGCCAAGGATGCACTTGAGACGCGACTGCACGGCATGGTGTGCAGCGGTCAGTTAGGCTTGCAAGCCGCCCAGCAGGAGCTTTCCACGGACTGGATCGCTGCGTACAAGAAGTACTTTCATACACAACGTCCGGTTAGCACCGTAGCGGAACTAGGCCTGCCTTCCGCCGCCCGCTAGTCCGCGGCGTAGAGCCCGCGAAGTCCGGTCATAAGTCCTTTGGGACGCATTTTCTCATTTCGTAAGTGAGCAGCTTGCGATATCTTGGCTGACATGCCAAGTTCTTTGTTGCCACGCGTTCTGGCGTCCTGCTGCGCGGCTTTGACGTTGCTGCCGGCTGTCTCGCTATGTGGCCAGGCCATGCCGCCGCTCAAGCGCCAGCCCACGCCGGCAAAGGTCGTCGAGGAACACATGGCGGCATTCTCCGGCTGCGACTGGCCCCGCCTGATGGCACAATTTCCTGACAACGTGGAGTTCTTCGGACCAGGTGGCCAGGTGGTCCGCGGCAAAGTCGAACTCGGCAGGATGTTCGCGCAGGTCGTCAAACCTCCGTCGCAGGGAGGCACGTGCGGCCTGCATGTCGTAGCGGAACACACCTACGTGGTGGGCGACACGGTTAACGTGCAGTGGCGCGCGGACTCACCCCTGCTGAAGCAGAGTTATCGCGGTGCAGACGCCTATGAAACGCATGATGGCCTGATGGCGGCGCAGGTCACCACATGGAACCCGAACGATCTGCAGTGGAAGACGCCGCCGACGAAGCAGAAGTAAGTCCAACACGCGACGCGGAACTAAGTCGTCTGACGCATGAGTTCATGTAATTCCTGACATGTCTCTGACGCTAGGACGACGGAGAAGCAGCACTTACTAAGGCGTAGCCCTAAGAGACTGGCAAGCATCTCGTCGAATCGGAAAGAAGTGGTGATCACGTGATCATTTATGCCTCGCTCTATCGCAGCGTCGAGAATGGCAACTTAGTGGTCAATCCGCTGGGTCTTGCGAAGCGCGCGCAGGCAATGGCTCCGGCGCTTGCTGCGTTTGGCTGCAACGCGTGGCTGTGGCCGCCGCTCACGATGAGCCAGAGCGGCGACGCCGACGATGCTGACGGCTATGGCAAAGTACGCGACTTGGACGTGGGCCAGTTCGGCCAACCCACGCGGTGGGGTTCCGCGCAGGACGTGCAGGCGGCGAACCGGGCCATCCACAAGAGCGGGATGATGGCTCTCGAAGACGCCGTCGTTCATCAATATGAGGGCGGTCTGCCGATCTACGAGCGCGGTCCTGACGGCAACATTGATAAGACGCTGTTCCCCAAGATGCCGTCGTGCTTTGTGCCGCAGGTACCGGTCGACGATGTCTTCGACTCAGACGGCAACCAGGCCTTCGGACAGATGGTCAGCTTTCAACACAGCACACCGCCCGGTTACATGCTGGAGGGCACGATCCAGGCGATGCAATGGCGCAAGAGCCGCCTCGGACTCGACGGCGGCCGCTATGACGACACCAAGGGCGAGAATGTCTCCGTGGTCACGCGCATGATCAACCGCGTCGGCGGATGGTGGTTTGGCGAATGCTTTACCGGAGACCCCAACGAGCTCGAACTCTGGGTCAGCGAATCTGGTGGCATCTGCACCCTCGACTTCACCCTGCATTACGCGCTGAAGCCCGCCTGCGAAAACACGAACAGCCTGCGCGCTCTGCCGGGCAATGGCTTTTACTCGCGCGATGCCGCACATGCCGTCCTGTTTGTCGATTCCGCGGACACCGCGAACGACAATGCACAGAATATCCGTTGGAATAAGTTATGGGCCTACTTACTCATACTTACCCTGCCCGCCGCCGCAGCGTTGATTTACGCAGGGGATTACGAAGAATACGGTCTCAGCGCACCTATCGATAATTTGATGTGGATTTCATCCACCTTCGCCTTCGGTAACCTCGCCTGGCAGCACGTCGAGGACGACGTCATCGTGTGGTCGCGCGACGGCGCCGGCGGCGAACTCGGATGGAGCGGCGGTCTGCTGTGCGGCTTCAGCCGTGCGCCCGAGAGCACCTGGTCGCAATGGGTGCGGACACCCTTTGCCGCCAATACCCACCTGCAGGACTACGCCGGTCGCGGACCGGACCTGTGGACGAACCCTGACGGCTGGGTGCAACTGACCATCGGCCCCAATGTCAACGGCAGCGCGCAGAACTACGTCTGCTATGCGCCCGCGGGTGTGAACCAGGGCATCGCCATCCGACCCCGGCCCGAACACATGTCCGGCAGCCTGACGGATTTCAGTTCCATCACCGTGAGGTATCAATGAAAAGCCTGCTCGCGCTGGTCACGGCCTGCACGCTATGTGCGGGCGCGCAGTCCATTCCCACCAAGTCCTATGACAACGCGCGCACCTCTGCAAACACGGCGGAAACGGTACTGACACCATCCGCGGTGCGCGCAAAGGGCATGCGCAAGCTGCCGTCCATCCCCGTGGTCGGCGACGCGCGCGGCATGGAGGCGCAGCCGCT
>CAZZVI010000109.1:5875-10966 GCA_964657335.1 uncultured Terriglobus sp. | reverse complement strand
TGCCTCATGGATCGCAAGCGCCAGCGCCAGGGCGGCGCGACCATCAGCGCCGCTGACGGCTGGTGTGCTGCGAGACCGCACGGCTTCCAGGAAGCTTTCGATCTCCAGCCGCAAAGGCTCGCCCGGCTCGGTCGGCACCTTGCGCAGCGACAGACCCGCCGACGGATGCGCTGCAGCCGCTGCCAGTCCGCTGCGCGCGGCAAGGTCGTCCGCTATGGCAGAGTCGTTCCCGCCGCGCAGGGAAGCGAGGTGCAACTCGACCTCTTCCGCGCTGTGCGATTCATCCTTGGTGGAAGTCGACTGAGCCGCAAACAGCGCCTGCATCTGCGCGGGCGTCAGCGAGGCCGCGGCGGTGACGTCGATCATCAACAGATCCTGCCGCGCAAAATCAAGCGAAAGGTACTGGTGCGGCTGAAAAATGCGCAGCTTGCGCACGCGCTCGGTGGAGACGCGGCTTGCCGTAAAGTTCGCCACGGCGCCGCTCTCAAACTCCACGCGCACGTTGGCAATGTCAGTCTTTGCGGACAGCACGGGCAGACCCACCGCTCGCACCTCGCGCACCGGCGAGGCGGCCAGCGTCAGCACGATGTCCAGGTCATGGATCATCAGGTCAAGCACAACGTCCACATCGAGCGAGCGCGGCGTGAAGATGCTGAGGCGGTGCGATTCAAAAAACATCGGTCGATGCACCAGCGGCGCGGCCGCAGTGACCGCCGGATTGAAGCGCTCCAGGTGACCGACCTGCAGAATGCACCCGTGCTCCGCGCTTGCGGCGAGCAGTGCGTCCGCCTCGTGCAGGGTCGCCGCAATCGGCTTTTCGATCAGCACGTCGACGCCGGCGGCAAGCAGCGGGAGCGCAGCGGAAGCGTGATGGAGGGTGGGCGTGCAGACGCTCGCGGCGTCCACTCGGATGCCGCTTTGCAGCAACGCATCCACCGACTCGAAGACGGGAACGCCGTACTCGGCGGCTACGGCAGATCGAGCCGAGGCGCTCGGGTCGACGCAGGCGGCGAGGTGCACGTCCGCCGGCCGCTCCGAGGCGAGTGCGCGATAGACCCGCAGGTGATTTCGGCCGAAGGCTCCCGCACCAACCACCGCGATTCGCAACGGCCCTCGCCCCGGTGTTGCCACCTACTTCGTGCCGGCCTCGACTGCCGCCTTGCAGCGGCCGTACAGGTCAAGCAGTTGGGTTACCTGGTCTTCGCCCTTAGGCGCAGCCGCGCCGGCAAATCCAGGCGTGCTGCCGCTGCTGCCGCGCGCAACATTGGTGGTCGAAGCGATGAACTTCAGCAGGTCCAGCGCGATGTCTTCGGTGCGGCGCGCCGCGAACGATGTCTCCATAGAATCCTCAACCATCATCGTAACTGAACGCCCATGCGGGGCCCGCAGCACCTGCCTGCTACCATCGGCAGAGCGCATGAGCTTCGCGGCTGCCATTCCGAGCGGCACCACCCACCCCGGCTCACTGCTTTCCATTCACGACATCTCTCTCGACGGCATGAGCAGCCTGCTCTCGCTTGCGGACGAGCTCGAGCGCGAGCCGCACCGGCTGCGAAGTGAGCGGCTGAACGGCCGCACCGTCGCCCTACTGTTCTACGAATCAAGCACGCGGACGCGCACCAGCTTTGAGCTTGCGGCGAAGTCGCTTGGCGCCACCACGACGCTGGTCAGCGACAAGTCGTCGTCCATCGAAAAGGGCGAGAGCCTGCACGACACCGGCGTGACGCTGCGCGCTCTGGGAGCGGAGTGCATCATCCTGCGCTCGAACTTCAGCGGTGCACCGGAGCTGCTGGCGCGGTCCACCGGCCTGCCCGTGCTGAACGCGGGCGACGGCATGCACGAGCATCCTTCGCAGGCGCTGCTCGATCTGCGCACGATGCTGAAGCGTCTCAATCTCCCTTCGCAGATCCACGAAAGCACGCTTCAGGGCTTCCAGATCGTCATCACCGGCGACGTGCGTCACTCGCGCGTGGCGCGGTCCAATGCGATGCTCCTGCCACGGCTGGGAGCGCGGGTGATCTTCTGCGGTCCGCCCGAGCTTTGCCCGATCGAGGCGCTGCAGGTGCTGCCCGGTGTTTACGCGGAAGTGGAGATCGAACGCGACTTCAACAAGGCGCTCCGGCAAGCCGATGTGGCGATGATGCTGCGCATTCAGCGCGAGCGGCTGGTCGGGCTCGACATTGATACAGCGGAGTACATCGCCGACTATCAACTGAACGCCGATCGGCTTGCAGCGCATGCGCCGAAGGCATTGGTACTTCACCCGGGGCCGATGGTGCGCGGGCTTGAGATTGATTCCGCCGTGGCGGATGGCCCGCAGTCTGCGATTGAAGAACAGGTGACGCATGGGCTCGCAATTCGCATGGCACTGCTGGTGCGGGCGCTTGGCGGTAAACAATGAGCCGTCATCCGAAGCGGAGCGCGCAGCGCGGAGTCGAAGGAGCTGCTTTCCTTTATGCCGCCGCGGCACTCCGAAAGATAGCAGGTCCTTCGACTTCGCTACGCTTCGCTCAGGATGACGAGCTCCGTGGGGAAAACGCATGAGCTCACTCCTGTTGAAGAACGGGCGCGTCATTCATCCTGGCGAGCCGCAACCGTCTGGCCACCAGGACGAGGTTGGTGTTCCAGCGGACATCCTTATGAAGGATGAAAAAATCAGCGACATTCGATATCGCCTTGGCGCGAAAGGGCCGCTTCAAGCGCACGACGCAGCAGAGGTCATCGACTGCACCGGCCTCGTCGTCGCGCCGGGCCTGATCGACATGCACGTGCATCTGCGTGAGCCGGGACAGACGCACAAGGAGACCATCGCCAGCGGCACACGCGCCGCGGCTGCGGGCGGCGTGACCACCGTTGTGGCCATGCCGAACACCACGCCGGTCACCGACTCCGTGGAGTGGCTGCGCTTTGTGCAGTCGCCCGATCGTCAGCCGTCGGCGCGCGTGCTCGCCATGCCGGCGGCGACCGTCGGCAGCATGGGCGGCGAGCTGACGGACTACACCGCGCTGGCTGCAGCGGGTGCGGTGGGCTTCACTGACGACGGCAAGCCGGTGCTTGCCGACCTCGTCATGCAGCATGCGTTGATTGCCGCGGCGCGTGTCGGCCTGCCCATCTCGCAACATGCCGAAGACACCCGCATGACGGTGGGCGCCAGCATGAACTTCGGCCCGGTGGCCTTTCGCCTGGGCCTGCGCGGTATGCCGGTCGATGCGGAATCGGACATCGTGGAGCGCGACATCGCCCTGCTCGAAGAGATCGAGCGCACGGAGAGGCTGCGGCCACATCTGCACGTGCAGCACGTGTCGACGGCAAAGGCGCTGCATGCCATTCGCCTCGCGAAACAGCGCGGCCTGCACGTGACCTGCGAGGTGTCGCCGCACCACCTCGCTTATACGGACGAAGCCATCGCGGGCGACGCGGAGCAGGGCTCGCGCCGCTACGACACGCACTTCAAGATGAACCCGCCGCTGCGCTCGCGCGAGGACCGCACTGCGTGCATTGCCGCGGTGCTGGATGGCACCGTAGACGTGATTGCCACCGATCATGCGCCGCACGCCGCGCACGAAAAGAACGTCGAGTTTGAGCGCGCGCCCAACGGCATCACGGGGCTGGAGACGTCGCTCGGCGCATCGCTGCGCATCCTGCATGGCGAGCACGGCATGCCGCTCGCGAAGGTGGTTGCGCTGTTCACCTCCGCGCCCGCGGAGAAGTTCCGGCTGCGCGAGCTTGGCCATGATGTGGGACGCGTCGCCGTTGGCGCTCTGGCGGATCTCGTGGTCTTCGATCCCGGCGAACGCTGGACCTTCGACGCGGCACATAGCCGCTCGCGGTCAAGGAATACGCCGTTCCACGGAGCGCCGATGCTCGGCCGTGTGCATGTCACGATTATGGGCGGACGCGTGATGTTCCGCGCCTGATCGCTGCTTACTTGTTTGTCGTCCCCACCGTTTAACGTCATCGTCATTTTGTCCCTGTTCGGTTTGTCCTCCCATCCTTTTCTTGTTTGTCATCCCGTAGCGAAGCGGAGGGATCTGCACGTGTGCCCATCAGCCCACGAACATCCCAGCGGGCAGGAACCTCGTTGGCTTCGCGCGTCGCGCGAACATGATTTGACCCATAGCCCTCTGGGATGGAGTCGGATGAGCGAACCCACCTGCAGATCCCTCCGCTGCGCTACGGGATGACAAGCGTTGTGGGATGGCTGACTAGGCGATCGCTCCCATCGCCTCGTCAAAGACATCCTCACCAAAGCCGTGCAGCCAGTGAATGCGCGTATCGCGGCGAAACCACGTTCCCTGGCGCTTGCTGTAGTTGCGATGACCCTGCTGCGCTTTCGCGACAGCCTCCTGCAGTGTTAGCTCACCACGCATGACGGCCTGAGCCTCCGCATAGCCAAGCGACTGCAGTGCGCGGCATTGCGCACCATAACGCTCGACCAGGGCAGCGGTTTCAGCGATCAGGCCTGCTTCAAACATCTGCTTGCAGCGCGCATCGATGCGCCGGTAAAGCGCCGCACGGTCCGGCTGCAGGCCCAGTTGCACCATGCGGAACCCGCGTAGCGGCTCGGGCGCGTATCGTGTCCAGGCATCGCTCATCGCACCGCCAAGTTGGGCAGAGACTTCAATGGCACGGATCAGCTTCGGCTCGTCGTGCGGGTGAATGCGCGATGCGGCCTCCGGATCGGCGCGCCGCAGCGCTCGGTGCAGAAGCGCGGTCCCTCGGCGCTCGACGGCGATGCGCAATCGTTCGCGCAACGCTTCATCGCGCGGCGGAATGGGACTGAGGCCGTCAAGCAGCGCGCGAAGGTACAGCCCCGTGCCTCCGGTCACGATGGGAACGCGGCCGCGCGCTGCAATGTCCGCGACCGCGAGGCGGGCGGCGCGGCCGTAGTCGCCTGCGGTGTACTCGATAGTGGGCGGCACTACGTCCAGCATGTGGTGCGGAACAAGCGCGCGCTGTTCGCGTGAGGGTTTCGCCGTGCCGATCTCCATCTCGCGATAGACCGCGACCGAGTCGCAGGAGACGATCTCGCCGTCGAACGCCTCGGCGAGCCGCAGCGAGAGCGACGTCTTGCCCGACGCGGTGGGCCCG
>CAZZVI010000109.1:3093-5775 GCA_964657335.1 uncultured Terriglobus sp. | reverse complement strand
GTCGGTGCGCTGCGGTTGCATGCTTCGCAGCATATACGGGCCGCCCACTTTTCCTCCTTCCCGCAGGCCTCCGCAAGGTATGCTATAGGAGAAGGGAAGGCGAAGAGATGCTGCTTGCCGTGATTGCGCTTCAGGTCGTGCTGCTGGCTCTGGTGGTGTTGCTTTGGCTGCGCAAAGGCGCGGCTCCGGCTGATCCTCGGCTGCAGGGGCTGCCGGATGCCGTCATCGCGCTCGGGGCAAAGCTGGACGCGTCCGACGCAGCGGTACGCAATCACATGGCCGAGCTGCGCCGCGAAGGTGGCGACGCTGCAACCCAGGCGCGCCACGCCGCCGAGCGCACCAGCCGCGATCTGCGGGAAGAGATCAGCGGCTCCATCGCGACGCTGTCCCGCACGCTGAATGAGAGCCTCGCAGCCTTCCGCACCGACAACACCGCCAGCGCCGAGAAACTGCGCGAAGCGATGGCGCGCGACCTGAACGCCATCGGCGAACGGCTCGCCGCGTTCTTCGCGGAGACGAACAAGGCAGCGCTCGAGGCGCGCGGCGATCTGCATCGCTCGCTGACGGCGCTTGCCGACAAGAACGCCGCCGGACACGAAGCTCTGCGCGAAGCGTTGCAGCAGCGGCTGAGTGCGCTCGGCCTTGAGCAGCGCGACCACCAGGACCGCATGCGCGCCAGCATGGAAGACCGCCTGGGCACGCTGAACGAGACCAACGCCGCGAAGCTCGAAGAGATGCGCGTAACCGTCGACGAAAAGCTGCAGGCCACGCTGAATGACCGGCTCACGACGAGCTTCGGCCAGGTGACCACGCACCTCGGCGCGGTGCAGAAGGGCCTGGGCGAGATGAAGGAGCTGGCCAGCGGCGTCAGCGACCTGAAGAAGGTCTTCTCCAACGTGAAGTCGCGGGGCATTGTCGGCGAATTTCAGCTTGGCATGCAGCTGGAGCAGATGTTCTCGCGCGATCAATACCTGCAGAACGCAAAGATCAAGGCCGGATCGAACGAGTCGGTCGAGTTCGCGCTCAAGATTCCCGATGGCGACGGTCACGTGCTGCTGCCGATCGATGCGAAGTTCCCGCGCGAAGACTGGGAGCGGCTGGAACATGCGTACGAGCACGGCACGCTCGACGAGCAGGTGAAGCTGGGCGCGGTCTTCGAGCGGGCGATCCGGACCGAGGGCAAGCGCATCTGCGAGAAGTACATCGATCCGCCCGCGACGCTGCCCTTCGGCATCATGTTCCTGCCGACCGAAGCGCTTTACGCCGAGGTGATGCGCAGGCCCGGTCTGCACACGGAACTGCAGTCCTCGTGCCACGTGACGGTGGCGGGGCCGTCGAGCTTCATGGCAATCCTGACCAGCTTTCAGATGGGCTTCCGCACCATGGCCATCCAGAAGAAGGGCAACGAAGTGTGGAACGTGCTCGGCAGCGTGAAGAAGGAGTTCAGCAAGTTCGAGCTGCTGATGAACAAGGTCGAGAACAACGTGAAGACGGTGCAGAACACGCTGAGCGACATCGGCCAGCGCACCCGCGTCATCAACAAGAACCTGCACAACGTAAGCGAGCTGAACGCACCGCCGGAACCGGCCACCTCGGGCCTGCTGATGTTCGAGGACCGCGCTGCCGCGCTCCCGCGGCTCGCGGCAGTGGGCGAGGACGAGTGAGTTATCACGGCGGGTGCCCCATGTCTCGCTTTCGAGACATGGGATTCACACGATGAGCCCGAAGGACCCACATCTCAGAATCGAGATGTGGGGCACCCGCTTCGCGCAGTATGGTAGCGAAAGCTCTTGGTCCCAGGTGTCCGTGCGGCGTACCCTGTTGGTGAGCCCGCGAAGAAACTTTCAGGAGGGAACACTCCATGTCCAGCGCTCCTCTGCCTTCCGTCTTTGGGACTGTGCCGCAGGCGTCCCACCGCGCCGTGACGCGCGAGCGCGAATCAGGCCGCGTGCCGTGGTACATCTGGACGGGCGTTGCCGGCGTGACGTCGGCTTACATTGGCGGCGAATGGGATGTGTCGTGGCACCGCTCCATCGGTCGCGACAGCTTCTGGACGCCGGCCCACCTGATGATCCAGCTGTGCGGCGTGCTGGCCGCGATCGTCGGGCTGTGGCTGGTGTATCAGTGCACCTTCAACAGGCAGTCGCCGCTGCGTGATGCGTCGGTGAACGTCTTCGGCCTGCGTGCGCCGCTGGGCGTGTTCCTTGCAGGATGGGGCGGGATTGCGATGATTACATCGGCGCCCTTCGACAACTGGTGGCATGCGGCCTACGGGCTGGATGTGAAGATCGTCAGCCCGCCGCACACACTGCTGATCCTCGGCATTCGTGGCGTCGGCCTGGGTGTCTTCTTTCTGATTCTTGCCACGATGAACCGCGCCGCAGAGCAGGGTCAGAGCAACTTCCGATCGCTGCAGCGGCTGCTGCTCTACCTGGGCGGCCTGACCGTCGCCGGGCAGATGTTCTTTCTGCAGGAGTACACGTGGGACATCGCACTGCACCAGGCCCGCGCGTACATCGCCCTGGCGATCGCCGTTCCGATGGCGCTTGCGCTCATCTCGCAGGCGTCGCGCTTTCGCTGGGCGGCGACCACGTCCGCGGCCATCTATACCGTCCTGCTCATCGCGCAGATCCTGATCTTTCCGCTCTTCCATGCCGAGCCGAAGCTTGGCCCGGTCTTCAA
>CAZZVI010000109.1:0-2993 GCA_964657335.1 uncultured Terriglobus sp. | reverse complement strand
CCGGTTTGCCGGCACCGCGGCTAGAGTCGTCTGCGAAGGAAGCGAGCTCTTCAGTGGCCTGAAGGCCACTGCTTTCTCCGGGAAGTTTCGACTCGTTGCGCTTCTCCTCCTGCTCACCGCTACCCTGCCGCAGGCGCATGCGCACGTCGGCAGCAAAGACGTCTTCGAGCAGGTCAACGCGGGGCCGTACAAGCTGTTTGTCACCATCCGTCCGCCGCTGGTTGTGCCCGGCGTGGCGACGGTCGAGATTCGCACCTCCGGTCCGGAGGCGCGCGTGTTGCGCATTACGCCCGTGCCGATGATTGGTGAGGCGAGCAGGCATCCGCCCACGCCTGACGCCATGACGCGCTCGGCCGCCGATCCGGCGTTTTTTACCGGGTCGCTGTGGCTGATGGCGTCCGGCTCGTGGAAGGTCGTGGTCGACGTCGACGGCGCGCAGGGAACTGCGTCGGCCAGCGTACCCGTTCCGGCCGTGGCGCTGTCCGTGTTGCGGATGGACCGGTCCATGGGCCTGCTGCTCGGCGGCCTGGGTCTGCTGCTGGCCGTGGGGATTGCCGGGATTGTGGCGGCATCGGTGCGCGAGTCGCGCCTGCAGCCCGGCGTGCGGGCGGACGGGGAGCGCCGCCGCGCTCTGGTCGCCGGCGGTGTCGCGCTCGGGCTGGTGATCGTCGCGGTGTGGCTCGGGGGCAAGTGGTGGAATGTCGAGGCAGCCGACTACGCCTCGTACGTCTACCAGCCGCTCAGCCTGACGCCGTCGCTGCGTGGCAACTCGCTGGACCTGAAGATCGGCACCTACACGGTGCAAAGCGCCCGCCGCAGCCGCGCCAACACCGATCTGCTGCCGGACCATGGCCACCTCATGCACCTCTACGCCATCCGCGAGCCGGGCATGGATGCCGTCTATCATCTGCATCCCGCGCAGGTGGCACCCGGCGAGCTGCGGACGGCGCTGCCGGCCATGCCGCCGGGGCGTTACCGGCTGTTCGCCGACATCGTTCACAAGAGCGGCTTCCCCGAGACACTGACCTCAACGCTCGACGTGCCCGCGGGCTTTGGAGGCGCAGCGCTGGACTCGGAAGACGCGGCGGCCACTCCGCCGCCGATCGCAGCGGGCGAGCTTGGCTCGACCGATAAACTCCCGGACGGCTACAGCATGGTGTGGGATCGCCCGGCGTCACTCGTCGCGAACCAGCCCATGATCTTTCGCTTCCATTTGTTGAACGCGCAGGGCCAGCCAGCGACGGATGTCGCGCCATACCTCGGCATGGCCGGGCACGCGGCGTTCGTCAAGGCGGACTGGACGACCTTCGCGCACACGCATCCTGAGGGCTCCGCGCCCATGCAGGCGATGATGGTCGCGAACGGCGATGCTCCCATGGCGGAGGCAAACGCGTCTGCGACCCAGCCGCTCTCGCCCACGGTCGAGTTTCCCTACGGCTTTCCGTCGCCCGGGCGCTACCGCATCTTTGTGCAGATGAAGCATGGCAGTGTCGTTGAGACAGGCACGTTCGACGCGGATGTCCGGTAACACCCGCAATGGAAGAAGCGTCATCCTGACTGGAGCGCCGCCACGGAGCTGTCATCCAATTGGGGGTGCCCTCCACCAAATCTGTCATTTCGACCGGAGCGCAGCGGAGTGGAGAAACCTGCTGTTCTGACTCCCGCAGCAGCACGAAAAGCAGGTTTCTCCACTGCGTAGGACGATGAAGCCGTCCTACTCCGGTCGAAACGACAGGTCAGTGGCGCTACGGTCGAAATGACAGTTCTTCCAAGGGATCGACCGCGCGACTCGATTTCATCCTGCTGTTACGGAGATGTGATTGGCTGATGGCATGACAGCACACGCATCCTTGACGCGCCGGCGTTTTCTGCGGCAGAGCCTCACATGGAGCGCGCTTGCCGCCGGCGCGCATCACGGCCGCGCCTTCGCCCTGCCGCCCGGGAAAGACGATGCGGCGCACGCGCTCATCCTCGGCGACTGGGGTTATCTGGATAGCCTGGACGCGCAAAAGTTCGGCGCGGGGGCAGGTTTCGCGGCGCAGTCACAGGTCGCACGCGGCATGCGGCACTTTGCGGAGGCAAACCGGCTCCAGGCTGACGCACTGTTCCTGCTGGGAGACAACTGGTACGGCAATCTGCCGGGCGGCGCAGCGTCTCCGCGGTGGCGTGCGCAGTTTGAGGAAACCTACCCGTCCAGCACCTTTCCCGGCCCGGCGTACACGATGCTCGGCAACCACGATTACCAGTACCTGCCCGCCACCGTGAACAAGGTGGACGCGGAACTGGAGTACGCGCGCACCGGCAAGGGCGTCGACGGCAAGCCCACGCGCTGGACGCTGCCGGCGCGCTGGTACAGCTTCGATTTTCCGGTGCGGAAGCCGGTGATGCGGTGCATCGTGCTCGACAGCAACATGCCCGCGAAAGACGGCGTCGCGCGTCATGGAGCCGACTTCTATCTGACGCCGGAGCAGCAGGCGGAGCAGTTGAGCTGGTTCCGGCAACAGCTGGAGCGCCCGCGCGACCTGCCGTTCCTGACCGTCATGGCGCACCATCCCATCTACTCCAACGGGCCGCACGGCGACCATCCAGTGTTGATCCGCGACTGGGCTCCGCTGCTGCGCGAGCACAAGGTGGACCTGTACCTGGCAGGGCACGATCACGATCTGCAGGCGCTGCAGTTCGAAGGCGAGCCGACCACGCACTTCCTCTCAGGCGGCGGCGGAGCGGACCTGTATGTGTTGACGAAGGACGGACTCGATCGCGGACCCTACGCGCAGGAGGTGCACGGCTTCAGCCACCTGTCCGTGACCGCGCACGAGCTGCAGGTGCGGCACCTGGATGCGGACGGGCGCTTCCTCTTCGGCCTGACGCGCGATCGTGGCGGCAAGGTGCGGGAGCTGAGCGCTTAGAGTTTTTGCGCATCGCCACAAAATCTGTCATTTCGACCGGAGCGCCCGCCAGCAAACCTGTCATTTCGACCGGAGCGCGCTCGC
>CAZZVI010000108.1:0-10984 GCA_964657335.1 uncultured Terriglobus sp. | reverse complement strand
GGCTAGAGGCTAGAGGCTAAAAGCGGACCCTTCTCACATCACGAATTTAGACGCCCCTGCGTCCATGGCAAACGTGTGCGAAACCAGGCTCCCCGGTCGCGCTCCCCAATTCGGGAACGGATCCCGTTGCGATTCGCGGAACGCAGTCACCAGTTCTCTTACGCGGCTGCGGCGCTTCATCATCTGCTCCACCAGCTTCTCCAGGTCGGCCGGATCCCCATACCACTCCGGCGGCACCTGGTCTGCGATGGCCCACAGGGTGTCGGCCGGCATCTCCTCGATGCGCGTGATCCACGGCTCGAAGCTTTCCCATCCCGTCACATGCCCGTACACCACATTCTGCGGATACACACCCCGCAGAGGCGAATCCGGAAAGCTCCACTCGTTCGCACCGAAACAGAAGCCCTGATCGATGAACACCGCGCGATACTTTCGCTCGCGCGGCCTGCGGGCAAACACCGCCTGCCTGCCATTGATGTTGCCGGCCCACTTGTCCACACACAGCATGCCGGCAAATTCCTCGATGTTCCGAAGTTCCGCAAGCTGCTCTTCCGGCAGGTAATCCGCTACCTGCCCCGGCATGAGGCCGCCGACAAACTGCGACCCGAACGCCAGGCCGTCTGCGCAGGCCGCCCGTTCTCCCCGGCCGACGTCCATCCACATCTCCGGCGAGTTGCCGACCAGCCATCGGCTCACCTCGACCGAATCAGTCGCAGGCACGGAGAGCCCGACGGCCTCCGCAAGCTTCGTCGCGATCATCTCGTTCGCCAGCACGCGCGATCCCTGCGGATTGTTGCGAAACTTCACGACCCACAGGTTGCCATCCGCGCACAGCATCATGTGGCTCTGCGCGCCGCCTCGCATCTTTCGGATTGCCTGGACCGCCTGCAGCGCCAACGTGATCCCCGTCCTCAGCAGCATACGACAGCACGCATCAGGGGCGGCTTCGCACCGCATGCGCGATCGCCATGCTCATCACCAGGTCATCGTGCGCTCCCCTTGCCGCCGCGGCGCGACCATGCTCGTCCACCGCAAAGCTGCGGCATTCCAGCAGCAATCGTTCGCTCGCGATGAGCCCCGGCCTCTGGCACAGTACCTTTGCAAGCTCGTGCAACATGCGCGGGCGCGATCCCGCGTCGGTCACCCATCCCGGCATTCGGTCATGCCCCAGGTACAGATCGAATCCATCGCTGTTTTCCTCCAGGAATGCAAGAACCGCAGCACCATGATTGTTTCTCTCGACCACCAGCAGCGCACCGTTGTACTCCCGAGCCAGCTGCGCAGCCTCGTGCGCCAGATCTCGAGGAGAAAGCCGGGCCTGCAGCTCAGCACACTGGGTGCCGGTCGCCTCATCGATCACCTGGACCGCCGCATAGTCTCCCTTGCTGCCGCCCCCCGCGGCGTCTGCCGCGACGATGTAGTTGCGACCACTCACCGGCGGCAGCCAGACCTGCAGCGCCTTTCCCATGCGTGTCGCGGAAGGCGGAAGCAACTCACCCATCCGCTGCTCGATGCCGTCGAGATCGAAGTAACAGGAACCACTCGCGCGAAAGCAGCTCACGGGATCTTCCGCAAACTCCTGCGAGCGCAACGCGCCGAAGCGGCGCGCAAGCTCACGGCGAAAGCCCACCTGCTCTGCCGTGAGCTCCGCGCGTGCGGCCAGCAGCTCTTCTTCAGCCGTGTAGTCAAAAGCCTTCGTACCCACATACGACGGCTCGAACCACCATGGTGCGAAATGCCTCACCATGCCGCTTTCGTCGGCTGTCTGCCACTCCGCGTGGAAGCAGCCGTACGCTCCATTCGGCGTCGACTCCAGCACCAGTTCCCCATCCGGCACCAGTGCCGCGCGCAATCCCGCGAGCGTCTCCGCGGCATCTCCGCTCCACCGGGCCACCTCACTGCAGTGCAGGTTCTGCACCGACAATCCACGCCCCGCGTTGCGATCACTTGCGCTCCCAATGCGGAACTCCGACCCGATCTTCGGAAAGGTGATCTGGCCCACGTTCGACCGGCCGGGTCTGCCGGCCCGGCGGCGCAGCGGACGGGGCAGGTTCTCCCACATCCGCAACACCACGGCAAAGAGCGACTCGGCACTCTCTCGGGTATGAGCCACCATGAGGCTGGTCGTGCCCGGCACAAGGACGGTCTTGAGCAGAAATCGCCCCGCGACCCACGTGCTCATCCCCATCTGACGCGCCTTCAGAATGATGTTCTCCCGGCCCCTATGCTGTTCAAACATCCGTTGCGCCCGGTTCGCTTTCAACGGTTGCAGTCGTCCCGCCTTGTTGCGGACCACCAGGTACTCTTCCGCTACCAGGAGAGCGCCATCGGCACCCTCCATCAGCGATGCGAGCTCGTCCCACTTCACATCCGCGCGCAGCTTACGATCCTCCATGCTGTCGATCGAGATTCGCTGGCATGCACCGCTGCCGGCCCCGCGCCTCAGTAGCTGGGGTACCACTTCCCTGTGCCGATGTCATACGTCATCACCATCGCCCGGCCTACCGTCGCCGTGCTCGCCGCCGCGATGTTGCCGGCAGAAGTTGTCGTAAACGCACCGTCCGGCACAAGCGTCAGCGTGCATCGCACACCCGCCGCGCTTAGCGGGCAATAGGTCATCGGCGTGATCGTGTTGATCGCAGTCGTGCCGGTGATGTGCACCGTGCCGCTGAGCGGCGCGACCGTCGCCGCCGATGCCAGCGTGGTGATCTGCGCCGCGTAGAACCGCTCCGGCGCTGCGGCGTCTCCTGCCCCTGTGAACGCATAGGGGTATCCCGCCAGGTCCGCGCTGTACTCGAGGATGGCGGCGGCCTTCGGATGGCCCGTGCAGTTGGGATGATTCACGTTGCCGGACGGGCACGAGGCGGTTGGTCCAAGGTCCGCGGATGTGAGTCCCGGATAGGTGACACCCGCATAGGTCACGCCGTTGTTCTCATCGGCCAGGATCATCTGGCTCTGCCCGAGGGCCCGGAAGCCGGAGATCGCATTCGAGAGCACGGTGTTGTACAGCGCTGCATTCGGCCACACACTGTTCGTGTTCAGATACTCCACCACATTCGTGTTCGCGGCCGGTGTCGGCAGCAGGTAATCCACCGCCACAAGAAACAGGTTGGTCGCATCGACGTTAGTCACCACGACAGTGTGCGTGGTGGGCGACGAGGACGGTGTCACCGGCAGCGTCTGCGCGACCCATCCCTGCCCGTTGAAGGCGGAGAAGAACGCCTGCCCACTGCACGGTCCCTTCGACCAGGTCGCCGTGCCGCTGCAGCGCTCGTTTGCCGCCACGCCATCGACCGTCACGTTGAACGTGCCGGTGTAGCCGTTGATCTGCCGGTACTTCAGGTTCAGCGCCGCGACGTTCGCCGGCGTACTCACTGTAAAAGTGCGTGTCGCGCCAACCGTCTGCGTGTACATCTCCGTGCCCTGGCTGCCGTTCAGCGGAGCCGCGGGACCGAACGCGGTATACGCGCCCCATGTGCCCGTGCCCGTTGCAGCAGAAGCCATGGTGCGTTGCGTGTATGGAATCGCCGCCCACGACAGTTCGAAGTTCAGCAGGTTGTAGTAGTTCACCAGCGACGGTGAGTTGACCGTCGTTGGCGAGCTGGTGTCCTGGTTGCCATCGTTTGCACCACCGTCCAGCACGATCAATGACGGGAGGAGCGGGTTCGGCGAAAACGTCGCGAACAGGTTGTGGCTGATGGTTGCGGTTGTCAGACCCGAGACCGAGACATCCGTAAAGCCGCTTCGCGCAGCCGGTGCGTCCGCCGCAAGGGTGTCGATGAATCCTGCCTGGCGCTTCGGCGTGCCCAGGCCGAACTCGTAGGAATCACCCGCCGCGAACATCTGTGCATAGTTCCCCACCTGGAAGGGCCGGCCGAGCGCATCGTAAGTCGCTGGCGTGCCGAGCGTCGGCACGATCGGTCCAAGGCCGACGATCCCGTTTGCAACACTCACGGGCAGGCGTGCCGGAGCGATCGTCCCGCTCGTGATGTTTGCCGCGTTCGTGGTGTCCACGGTTGCCGACGGCGCAAGCCCGGTAATGTCAGCTGCATTGCCGCTTGTGGCGACGTTCGCCAGTGCCGCACTGGTGGCGGCCGGTCCAAGTGTCACACCGCCGACGACCGACGCAGTTGCCGTCTGCAGCCCGTTGATGCGAGTGGCATTGATCGTGGTTGCGTTGATCACGGGCGCGGTCAGAGACGTAGGAGAAAGGCTGTACGTCGTGCCTCGCATGTTGAAGGTCAGGGTCGAGGTATTCGGCGCGTAGTTGATGTAGTCGAAATAGGCGCTGCTCTGCAATGCGAACAGGTTGTAGGCAGAGTCCCAGCGGCCGCATCCATGCGAATTGCACCGCATCAGCACGCCGTTGCTGTCACCCGCCTGAAGATCGAGCGACGACGCCCAGGCCCCCTGCACGGCCATGCCGACTTCCGGAACGGTGTGGGTGCCACCGTTGCCGAAGTACGTGCTCGCCGGGGTGTTGTTGGTGATGACCCAACCCTCGATCACGGAGCTGTTCAGGCCGTTGTACTGGACGCCCGCGGGCACCGGCTGCGTGGGCCGCGGAAGGTACTGGTAGACCGCCGTCACATCGGCCGCAACCCGGCTCTGAAAGTAATGCGGCTCCTCGACCGAGTCGCCCGCCGACCATGCGACGGCGTTCGGCGCCAGCGTCATGGCACCGTCCACCGCTTTGGTGGATGGATTGAAGACGCTGAGCACCTCAGCCATTGGATACAGCGCAAATCCTCCGGTCACCACGGACACCGTTCCGCCCGTGCTTGTGCTGTTCGCGCCCGTCTGCGTGTAGGTGAACTGGTTTGCTGCCGTAGTCGTGATGGGAAAGGTGCCGTTGTACGTCGCGTCGGTGACGCCTGCGATGGTCACCGTCAGGCCATTGATGTCCTCACCCAGGGTGCCAGCCACAGTAGCGGTCACCGTGTTACCGCTGCGCTGCAAGGTCGTAATCGAGTTCTGAACGTTCGCGTAGCCGCTGGTTGTCCCGGTCCGGCCCACCACCCTGGTGAATAGGCCCGCGTAGTACAGCGACGTCGCGGAGACTGACCCGATCACCGGAAACACCTGGCGCAGGTTGCTCGTGGTATCGACTGTCTGCTCCAGGCCGTAGCCGCACAGGCCGCCCATCGCGATCGTGGCGCCGGCGGCATGGGGCTTGTTGAGCGTCAGCTGCAGATGCGTGCCATCCTGCACCGTGTAGTTCACCGTCTCGAAGTTATCCGCCGCCTCATAGTTCGCGTCTGCGATGCAGGCGATGCCCGACGCAGCCGGAGCAGCGGCGGTGTTGGTGGAGTATCCCGCCAGCACACCGCTCGTGGAAATGGCAGCGGAGACCGTGCCAGGCGCCATGTTGTTCGATTGCGGCACGGCTGCATTCGCCAGCGTGAAGAACGTGCTGACCGGAAACGCCGTGCCGCTGAACTGCGCGGACGCATGCGGATTGTTCGGGCTGCCGCCGGTGAGCGTACCCGCGGTGATCACCTTGCTGGGTGTCTTATTGATCAGGAAGCGCCCTTCACCCTGCGTACCGGCGTCGGCACTCGGCGTGATCTGCACGCTCGTAGAACCTGTTGTGCACCCGGAGGTGCACGTCCCGCGAAAGACGGACGTATGCTCCGCGATCACCAGGTCCTTGGGGTGCGTGCCTTCATCGGAGGTGTCGCGAAAGCCGCCGGAACTGTACAGAAACTCAGAGCCGATCAGGCAGTCTCCGATGCCGTAGCAGTTCTGCACATGCGTATCCAGAACATGCTGCCCTTCCGTGGTGTTGTAGCCGTTCGTCTGCGACGTGCCATAGGTCGATTTGAAGTAGGGGGCGCCACCGCCAACGTTGACCGGGTAGATGTTGTTGCCGCCCGCCAGCGCCTGCTCCGAAACCACCAGGCCTTCCGACTGCAGCGTGCCCTTGCCTGCCGTAACCTGGGCCGCCGCACTCGTCGTCTCCGTGATGGTCATCGTGCGACCCGTCTGGAAGCCCTGGTTCGGGCTTTGCGGATTGAAGTAGTTCTCGTCCAGAGCGCCACCGCGTTGATCCGTCAGGCTGCTGTGGCTTGCCTGGGGCGAGAACAGATCCGAACCGGTGTAGGTGGGATCGGCTACGACACTGCACCCGCTCGCGCAATCCGGGCTGGTCAGGGCCGTCGTGATGCCGTTCGTGTTGCTCTGGGTCTGGTACTCCTTCGCGTAGAGCTGCCCGTTCAGGTTGTTGACTTGAAGCTGCGTGCCGGATGGCTGCGTCACCGTCTGCGTTGCCGTCGGCACCGTGCTGACCTTCTGCGAAAGTCCGCCAGCCACTGCAGCGGTGGAGTTGTCCACGTAGTTCTTGGTGGCAGCCTGCAGTGACGATACGGGATCGCCCGGCAGCGTCAGCGCGCCCGTCATGGTGTCGCCGCTCTTCATCACGTAGGGCGACGTGTCCTGCGGGATGGCGCCCAGCGCAGCACGCGCGATTGCCTGATCGACATATTGCTTTGTTGCCGTCTGGATCGCGATGCTTGTGGGCAGAGCATTGGAACGTACCGCACCAAGCGAAAGCGTGCCGGTGCTGACAGGCACCGACCAGTATTCCCGACTCGTCGAGCCGTCGTTCAGGTGATATACGACGGTGTAGTACGTGCCGGCAGGAGTCGCGCCAGCGTTCGGCGCAAGCGACACATTCAGTGTTCCGCCCAACCCCAGCGTGATCGACGTGCTGCCCTTCGGCACGCTCTGACCGCTGGCCGTGGTAAACGCAGGCCAGCTCACCAGCACCGTGCCCGCCGCGGCTGAGCCGTTCGCGTAGTACACCGTGTCGCTGATCGCCGATACCTGCACCTGCGCCACCGCGGGCACGCCGACGCCGGCACAGACGGCCGCTGCAAGCCACAGCAGCAGCCCCAGCACCAGACGAATCGGCACGCCGCCGCCTTCGCTTCTCCGTTCCGCCATTCGTTCTCCTTGTTGTTTCAAATCAGTTCTCCCGAACGTGCGGCCAGCGGCTGCGATACTTTGCCATCGTGCTTCGCACAAACTTCCTGTCCTCGTCGTAATCGCCGGCTTGCTCTGCCTGCCGGTCTAATTGCCCCAGCTGCCACAGCAGCTTCACCGCCGGCAAGTCTCCCTCGTGCGCTCTCTTCAGTAGCGCAAGAAACAGTTCCGGGAGAGCCTTCGCCAGCTGCCTGCGAACGAACTGGTGACAGGTGTCCGGACCTGGCGGCCGTGGCCGCCGCGAAGGCCGGAGCTCGGCAGCCGGCAGTTGCTCCAACGCTTCGGCCTCAACCGGCACCGGCTGCGATCCTGGCCGGTCGACCCTGCCTCCAGATCGGGAAGTACATCGTGCTTTGTTCCGGCCGCTGTGCGCCGGGGTCTTTCTTGCTGTTCTCGCCAAGTGAATCTCCGCCAAAAACAACATGGGAGGCGCCTAAGCGCCTCCCATGCGGTTCGTTCCAGGTTGTCCGAGTGCCCGAGCCCACCGGCTCTTCTTCTCGCCTATTCAGAATACCAAACGGCACGGAAATACCATGCCAACTAATTTTTTCCCGTAACCCTAATCAGGAGAACGGCTTACGAGTTTTGCCGAGCCCTCGCCCTCTTGACAGGATTTTGTGACGACCCGTTCCAGCAGCCGACGCTTCAGGAAAGTGAGCGTCAGCTCGTCCAGAGCATCGAAGTAACGCCGCTGGATCGACCTCATGCTCAGCCGCAGCATCGACGCCGCCTCGCCGAACGTGTATTCCTGCACGCCGATGCGGTGGATCAACCGCTGCTGCTCAGGTGTCAACACCCGGATGCACTGCTCCACGTCATGGACGAAGATGACCACGTCGTCGAAGCCATGCACACGATAGTTCGTCACCTTGCCGCGAAACATCTCGCGGCCAAGCAGCGAAGGAACCCTGCCGCTTTCCATGGCGAGTACGCCATACCGGCGAAGCATCGCCTCCGAGTAGCTGCGATAGAACGCTGCCTCGGGAGACAGGACCGACCGAAACACCGGCGCGCTTCGCTCTCGTTCCGCCAGCACTTCCTGGGGATCCGGCGACGCCTCCGCTGCGATGGCATGGGCCAGATTGCCGTCGGTGGCCCAGACCTGGTGCAGCGTACCACCGCTCGTCTGGCCTCCTGCGTTGCTGCTGAGGTTGTTACCGCTTCCGCGGCCTGGCATCTGCAAAACCTTCATGCTGCACCTCCTGCGTGTTTCATTGCGTTGCCACTGTGGAATACCCGGCATGGACGCCCCGGACGCAACCGCCGGCGCGACGGCAGATCTGCCATTCGCGGGCCGCAGTGCCGGCAGTACACCCCAGCCGCTATTCCAGTGCGGATCCATAGTCCCCCGCAGCCCTCACATATTTTCAGGTCCCTTCGCAAATACTGCATAGTCGCTTTTTCACCTCAGTCGCCGGCGCCCGCCCGTCCCGGGTCAGACTCCGGCTGGTTAGCACCTTTCGCTGGCTGGATCTACGTCCGTCTCGCCATCGGCGGTGGGTTTGTGGCTGTCGCACGAAGTCTGCGTCTCCAGGAGGGAGAAGGGCACAAGTTCGCTTATGCCCCGCAAACTTCGCAGGTCGTCCGCACAACGTGCGGTGTCTCTCACGCCACTCAGGTCTGGCGAATGTAGCTGGCTGGCAAACGCGAGTCAACGCGATTACTGGGCACGAAATCTCCGGAAGTCGTAGGCCCTCTTAGCAAGGAGCGGCGGGGGTATAGCTGTCATCTTAGCCTCGTTTTCTTCGCTTTATATTCGCCCCCTTGCGCTACTGCTTGCAAGCCTTTTCTGCTGTGGAGAAGTCAGCTTCCCGATTCGGCACCTACCCGTTTGCGGAACAACAACTTAGGAACAAAATCCGCTTGCTGCTGACGCGTGCTGGTGCTTGCATCCGGCGGCTATGACCGTGAGAAAGTGTGTGTGTGAGGTTTCTCGTCTCCATCGCCCTGCTCCTCGCGCTCGCCATCGCCGGACTCGCGTTCCTTGTCTACGCTCCGGTACACCCACCCGCCGATGAAGTGTTCGTGGATTTCCCCGCCGGTACGAGCTCTGAAGCGCTGGCATCCAGGCTGCAGGGAGCGGGCGTGGTGCGCAGCCGTTATGCTTTTCTGCTGCTCCGCGCCTGGAAGGGTGGCAGCCTCAAGGCGGGTGAGTACCGCTTCGCCGGCCCGGAAAGCGCGAACACGGTGTACCTGCGCATCGGGAAAGGCGACGTCTACACGAGGGCCGTCACCATCCCGGAAGGCTTCAATCTCTATGACATCGCAGCTGCCGTCGAGCACGCAGGATTAGGCACGGCGGCGGCATTCCTCGACGCGGCACACCGCAACACCGATCTGATCGCGACATGGGCTCCACGGGCGACGAGCCTCGAAGGCTATCTCTACCCGGACACCTATCGCTTCGGCCGGCACACTCCACCGCGCGTGATGCAGGCGGCGATGGTCCGCCGCTTTCGGACGGCGATCGCGGACGTGGGCCTGACAGACGACGTCGGGCGCACGGTTGTACTCGCGTCTCTCGTCGAAAAGGAGGTGCATTTCGACGACGAGCGTGCCCTCGCCGCTGGAGTCTTTCAGAATCGTCTGCAGGCTGGCATGCCCCTCCAGACCGACCCGACGGTGATCTATGCTGCATTGCTTGCAGGCCGCTGGACAGGTGTCATCCACCGCAGCGACCTGGAGTTCGACTCGCCTTACAACACCTACCGGCATAGCGGCCTGCCACCGTCGCCCATCTGCTCCCCAGGCTCAGCCGCCCTTCGCGCGGCCATGCGACCGGCAGAGACAGACAGCCTGTACTTTGTTGCGGACGCATCAGGCCACACCCGCTTCTCCACCGGTCTGAAGGAGCACGCCGAGCAGGTAGCGACCTATCGGAAGAGTCTGAAATAGCCGCGCGGAAAACAAAGTTGATCGACTGCCATCATTCGGTCATCAGAACTAGGGTGCGGGTCCCCAACCACTCAGCCAGATCGCCCCGGAAAACGCTACACTTGAACCTTTGAGGATGATGAAACACGATCGACGGAGGGCGCTCGGCCTTTTATGCCTGATGCCCGCACTGACCGGCTGCCTTAGCACGACGCGCTCGGTCATGCAGACCCATCCCCCGGCACAGGTGCTGTCCTCCTCGCTGGAAGCGCTGGTAAAGGACACCACGACGCGGTACGACGCCATTCACAGCTTGAATGCCAAGGTGGAAGTCACAACCTCGACAGGCGGTGGCAAGCAGGGCAAGGTCGTGGACTACACCTCGTTTTCCGCCTACATCCTTCTTCGCAAGCCGGATGATCTGCACTTCATCGGCTTTCTGCCGGTCGTCGGCAGCAAGATGATCGACATGGTGACCAACGGGCAGAACTTCACCATCGTGGTTCCGCCGAAAAGCCGAGCCATCACCGGTTCCAACAACATCAGCACGCCCTCCAGCAACCCTCTGGAAAACCTGCGGCCCGGTGTCTTCACGGATTCCCTGCTCATTCGATCCGCCGGGAACGACGAACTCGTGTCGCTCACATCGGACGATCGTATCTACCAGCCCGATCCCACCCGCAAGTACGTGGTCGATGAGCCGGAGTACGACATCGGCATCTACCGGACGGTGGCCGACAGCAACGAGTTGAAAACGCAGCGCGTGATCCACGTGGGACGAGCAACACTGCTGCCCTACCAGCAGGACATCTACGACGATAAAGGCCGGCTCGTCACCGTCGCCACCTACGAGAACTACAAGATGTTCGGACAGACCGCGTTTCCGTCGCGCATCACGATTCGGCGTCCACTGGACCAGCTGAGCCTGACCTTGAACATCACGCAACTCGCCGTGAACCAGGAGTTGGACGACGACCAGTTTGAGACGCCGAAGATCCCCGCAAGCTACCAGGTGCAACACCTGCCCTGACGCGGCCCTCCGCAACGCGCCGCGCCGCGCGAAGCGCGCATGACGCGGACCTTCAGTCCGCAATCACGAACCGATGCCACACCTGGGGCTGCGCCC
>CAZZVI010000107.1:0-10987 GCA_964657335.1 uncultured Terriglobus sp. | reverse complement strand
CGTCTATTGCGTTCAAAGCAAAAGCATGGAACGCGAAGAACGCAAAGGAAATCGCGAAGGCCGCAAAGGCGAGAGACGTCGATGACGGCATCGGTACAATCTGTTTGTGGATAGTTCAACCGTCGTCATCCTGGATTTTGGCGCGCAGTACACGCAGCTGATTGCGCGCCGCATTCGCGAGTTCAACGTCTTCTCCGTTGTTCTGCCATGCACCGCACCGCTCGATGCGGTGAAGGCGCTCAACCCGATCGGCATCGTACTTTCGGGCGGTCCAAGCTCGGTGTATGACGCGGATGCGCCGAAAGCCGATCCCGCGGTGTTGCAGCTCGGCCTCCCGACGCTCGGCATCTGCTACGGCATGCAGTGGATGGCGTATCACCTTGGCGGCAAGGTGGTCCCTGCAGACAAGCGCGAGTACGGCGATGCGACGGTGAACGTAATCGCGCCAAACCGCCTGTTCGAAGGTCTGCCTGCAACACTCGACGTGTGGATGTCGCACGGCGACAGCGTCGTCGATCTGCCGCAGGGCTTCGTCGTCAGCGCGAAGACACACAATGCGCTTGCCGCTATCGCCGACGAAAGCCGCAATCGCTACGCGGTGCAGTGGCACCCGGAGGTCGCGCACAGCAAGCAGGGAACCGAGCTGCTACGCAATTTCGTGTTGAAGATCTGCGGCGCAAAGGCAGACTGGACGCCGGAGCACTTCATTCAGACCACGGTCGATCGCATCCGTGAGCAGGTGGGCGAAGGCCGAGCCATCTGCGGACTCTCGGGCGGCGTGGACTCCGCGGTCGCGGCGGTGCTGGTTTCGCGCGCCATCGGCGACCGGCTCACCTGCATCTTCGTGAACAACGGCGTTCTGCGCAAAAACGAGTTCGGGCAGGTGCAGACGAACATGCGCGAGAAGCTCGGCCTCAACGTGGTCGCGGTCGATGCTTCGAAGCGCTTTCTCTCGCAACTTGGCGGCATCACCGATCCCGAGACGAAGCGCAAGATTATTGGCCGCGAGTTCATCTCCGTCTTCGACGATGAAGCCGCGCGCATCCTTCTGGAAGAAGAGAAGCGGGGCGAGCTGACGCACGACAGGAGCGGCAACGAGGTTGCATGGCTGGTGCAGGGAACGCTCTATCCTGACGTGATCGAGTCGTCCAGCGTGAAAGGCCCATCGCAGACGATCAAGAGCCATCACAACGTCGGCGGACTGCCCGAGAACATGAAGCTCAAACTGATCGAGCCGCTGCGCGACCTGTTCAAGGACGAGGTGCGCCGCGTCGGTCGAGACCTCGGCATGCCCGAGGAAGTGCTGGAGCGCCAGCCGTTTCCAGGGCCTGGCCTAGCCGTGCGCATCGTGGGAGAGATCACGCCCGAACGCGTTGAGATTCTGCAAAACGCGGATGACATTGTTGCGGCTGAGATCAAGAAGGCCGGACTCTACCGCAAGATCTGGCAGAGCTTCGCGGTGCTGCTGCCGGTGAAGACGGTCGGCGTCATGGGCGATCAACGCACCTACGCGTACACCTGCGCCATCCGCGCCGTACACAGCGAAGACGGCATGACCGCCGACTGGGTGCCGCTGCCATACGAGGTGCTGCGGACCATCAGCAGCCGCATCGTGAACGAGGTACGTGGCATCAACCGCGTGGTCTACGACATCACTTCGAAGCCGCCCGGCACCATCGAGTGGGAGTAGGCGAAGGAATCCTAAGCCGGTTGTTTGCTCACGATGAAATGTGTCGCCTGCTCCCCTGCAACACGCGCGGTGATTGCATACCCAAGGGCCGGTAGATCTAGCCTGGCAAACATTGCCTCGCCATGTCCCAGCAGAACGGGTGCCACTCCAAAGTGCAGCTCATCGATTAAACCCTTGGAGAGATACTGCCGCACCGTTGAGACACCGCCGCCAACCTTTACGTCCTTTGCGCCTGCAGCAGCCTTCGCTTGCGTAAGCGCCTCTTCAATGCCATTCGTGATGAAGTGGAAGGTTGTGCCGCCCTGCATGACAAGCGGTTCGCAGGCATGATGTGTCAGAACAAACGTGGGCGCGTGATACGGAGGGTCGTCGCCCCACCATCCTTTCCACGATTCATCGCCCCAGCCGCCGCGAATCGGCCCGAACATATTCCGGCCAATGACGAATGCGCCGCAGCCATCCACTGATCGAAGGGCGAAGTCGTTGTCAATGCCCGTCTCCCCGCCACCGCTACCGCGCATGTCGTGGAAGGCTTTGGTCTGAAAGAACCAGCGAAACATCTCGCTGCCGCGCCTGCCGAGCGGATCTTCAAGACTCTGTTCCGGCCCCGCTCCGAAGCCATCGAGCGAGAGTGAGAACCCGGCGACACGCACCATTGCATCTTCCCTCCTGTCGGCAGCATTCTGTCACAACGCGAGCCGCAAGAAAATACTTGCCGCCCCAACAGACCTGCGATACCGTCGCCTCGCGTGAGGTTTCCGCGAAAGGTCGTCGTGTATGCCCGTTGCATCGATCCATGCAAATGAAGCATCAACCTCAAAGGCGGCTGTCGCAGTCGATCAAACGTCCGGCCCATCGCTGCCGTTTGCGCCGGGCATACCGTCCAGGCCGTTCGTCGATCCCAACGCCATTCCGGATCAGGTACTGGTCACGCCGCCGCCGGCCACGGTGCAGGATGTGCAGATTGCTTATGCTGCTCCCGCAAAGCAAAGCCAGAGCAACACGCTCGGCGATCCTACGCAAAACCTGCAGTCGTTCACGCTGAACGATCTCGCGCTCTTCACCAAGGAGCAGTGCTACTCGACGAACCAGAGCAAGGACGTTCATCTGTTCTACGTCGGCCGCGATGATGTGCACGACATCCTGAAGTACGTCCTCTCGCGCGTCACGGTTTCGCTGTACATGAACATGTTCGGATTTGATGATGCCGAGCTGAACAACATCATCATGCAGAAGGCACTGAACCCTGCCATCACCATGCTCATCACGCTCGACGAAAGCCAGGCGAGCGGCGTCCACGAGAAGGCTTTGCTTGAGGCCGACCAGAAGTACAACCTGGCCGCATTCAACACGCACTTTGCGATCGGCGAGTCGAAGACGCACCAGATCAGCCACACCAAGGGTTTTGTCGCCGACGGCCGCGTGGCGGGTGAGGGCTCGACCAACTGGTCTGACTCAGGCGAGGGCACGTTTGTTGTGCAGGGCCTCGCCGGCGGCCCGGGTTACAAGGCGCAGAACAACACGCAGTCGATCATCACCGACCCCGACACCATCGTGCGTTTCCAGACGGAGTTGATCGCGGAACACATGACGATCACCTCCGTTGCGAAGAGCGGCAGCGGTGCGAAGACCTCACTACCGCTCGCTACTACGCCCGCGGCTGCGGCGCTGCACAAGCAGGTTGCGGCGGCAACCACGCCGGCTGCGGTTCTTCGTTCCGTCACGGCCTCAAAGGCTGCGAAAACAACCTCGCCCGCTTCTGCGAAGAAGGCTGCTGCGAAGACAACAACTGCCGGGGCCGCCAAGACCGCACAGCCTGCTGCTAAATCGCAACCGTTACCGGCTGCAAAGAAAACGGCTGCGACGAAGACTTCTGCAAGTGTAAAGAAGGCATCCCTGCGGCTGCGAAGAAGGCCGCTGCAAAGACAAACCCGGCCGCAGTCGCCAAGAAGGCCGGCACGCCAAAGCCTGCTGCGTAGAAGCTAATTTTGCAGCCGGTCTAGCCGAGCTCTTCCATGGACGTCGCGCCGAACTTCTCGTACCAGGGCGTGGCGACCTTCAGCGCTTCATTCACGTTCTTGATGTTCTCCACGCCGGTGGTTTCGAGCCAGTCTTCAAAGGCCTTTGCACCCTTTTGACCGTAAATCTTGATGCCGTCGAACCACGTGGCGCGCCCGCACAGCACACCGCTGAAGCGCGTGCCCGACTCGCCCGCCAGCGCGAGCGTCTCGATGAAGATAGGGTTCGTCACCCCGGCGGAGAGATAGATGAACGGCTTGTCGGTTGCGGCCTCTGCATCGCGAAAGAGCTGCAATGCCTGCTCGCGTGTGTATGCCGCTTCACCTTTGAACGACTTTGTGCCCGAGACAAAGCCCATCTCTACAGGCACCTCGACCTTCAGGATGTCGATGCCGTAGCGCTCGCGGCCGAACTCTTCCATGGTCTTCGCGACGACGCTGGGCTTCTTCTTCGCGTATTCGAGCGTCTTTTCGCCCTTGCCGCTCTCGTCGTAACCGATGGGTTCCATGAAGAACGGGATATCGTGATAGCGGCACTCGTCGCCGATGCGCTCGATCCATGCATGCTTCAGATCATTGACTGCCGCAGTCTCATAGGGCGTGTAGTAGAGCAGGATTTTGATGCAGTCCGCGCCCGCCTCTTTCAGGCGTCGCACGCTCCAGACGTCCAGCAGATCCGGCAGACGGCCCGGCGTGTTGGAGTCATAGCCAGTCTTCTCGTAGGCAAGCAGCAGGCCCGCATCATTCCGTTGGCGAGCTGCCGGCAGGCCAAACTCCGGGTCCAGCAGGATGGCCGACGCATACCGCGTCAGAGTCTTGGTTACGAGTTCCTTGAAGATGATCAGGTCGTCCGCAGTCGCGTCGGTTCCACGAGCGGAGCCGATGGATTTCTGCAGCGATCCGCGCTGGTCCATGGCCGCGGCCGCAATCACGCCGCGGTCGTTCGAAACGGCCCTTAGACCTTTGAGCTTTCCTGCAGACGGCTTCATAGAAGCGTTTCTCCGTGCGTTGATTTTCAACCAGCTTATCCTAGCCGTTCGACTGACTTGTGAGCGAAGCGGTTGCAAGCAGAGTCGACATAAGCGCCGTTAAACGACCGTGCAGGAGGTTCTTCTCGAAAACAAGTGCACGGAAATCCTTGACCTCCGTCGGGCTCCGTTCCTCTGTGTTCTACAGAGACGCACTCAGAAGCAGCAGGCTACGCAAGCACCTCGCGTTGCATTTCGATCAACGTCTTGATGCCCTGCTCGGCATAGTCCAGCATCGTGTTCAACTGCGCGCGCGTGAACGGTTCCCGCTCCGCGGTCGCCTGTGCCTCGACCAGGCCGCCGGATGCGGTCATCACCACGTTCATGTCCACCTCGGCCTGCGAATCCTCTTCGTACGCCAGGTCCAGGAGCACATCCCCATTCACGACGCCGACCGAGGTCGCGGCAACCAGCTCCTTCATGGGTGATGTGGTCAGAGTGCCGGCCGCGACCAGCCGGTTCAGCGCCATGGCAAGCGCGACGCAGGCTCCCGTGATCGCTGCCGTGCGTGTGCCGCCGTCGGCCTGCAGCACGTCGCAGTCGAGGATGATCGATCGCTCGCCCAACGCCTTCAGATCGACAACACTGCGCAGCGAACGGCCGATCAGCCGTTGAATCTCATGGGTGCGACCGCCGATTTTACCGCGCTCGCTTTCGCGCGGGGTACGAGTCAGCGTGGCCCGGGGCAGCATGCTGTATTCCGCCGTCACCCAGCCTTTGCCGCTATTGCGCAGCCAGCCCGGCACCGTCTGCTCCACCGTGGCATTGCACAGAATGCGCGTGTTGCCAGCTTCGATCAGCACCGAACCCTCGGCAGTAGCAACATAATTCGGGGTCAGGCGAATAGGCCGAAGGGCATCGGCTGCCCGTGCGTCGGGCCGGTACAAGGACATGCGCGTGTTAGAAGAGTTCACACCACCAGTATCTCGCGAGCGCCGTTTCCGCCAGGCTGCCGCACGCGATTGGCGCAGAACCTGCCGCGGCAATAGACTTTTGGGCACTCGTAAGTTACCTTGCGACTATTACTTCCTTGTAATGTTACGCTCGTAGGGTAACCATTTCATGAACACTCGCCCCAATGAAGCTCCAAACAGCGCGGTTCGCCAAGCCACGCCCGGCGCACCGCTTGATGGCGAGACTGCGGCAGCCAGCTCCCGTGACGCAACGCAGGCGCTGAGCCGAACGCCGGCATCTGCCGGCAGCCGGCTTCGTCTGCTGGTCGTGGACGACGATCTGCCTGTCTTAAAGGCGTGCAAAGAGATTGCTCAAGGCGTGGGCTTCGAGGTAACCGCGAGCAGCACATCGGAAGAGGCGCGCAACTTCGTGAAGACGCACGCGCCTGACGTCGTGCTGATGGACCTGAAGATGCCGGCTGGCGGCCTGTCTCTGCTCGAAGAAATTCGGACGGCACGGCCCCGATCCGCAGTGGTCGTTATGACCGCCTTCGCGACGGTGACTTCGGCGGTGGAAGCCATGCGCATTGGCGCCACTGACTACCTTACCAAGCCTTTCGCAATGGATGAGCTGGTCAGCGTGCTGGAGCGCGCAGGGCAGCAACGCAGCTATGAGCTTGAAAGCCAGCGCGCGAAAGGAAAACTGCAAAGCTACCGCAACGGCGCGATGATCGGTACTTCGCCCGAAATGGTAAAGCTCTCGCGCATCGTGCAGAAGGTCGCGACTGCGAACCATCCTGTGCTGATCGTTGGCGAGAGCGGCACAGGCAAGGAGATGGTTGCACGGTCGATTCACGCGAGTGGACCACAGTCAACACGCCGTTTCGCACTGCTGGAGTGTGGGAACCTGTCCCCGTCGGTGTTGGAGATGGAGTTGTTCGGCTACGGCCGAAATCCTCTGACCGGATCGAGCCGCGCAAAAGAAGGCGCACTCGTGTCGGAAGAGGGCGGAACCGTCTTCCTCGACGGCATAGACGAGATGCCGCTGGACCTCCAGGCCCGCTTGGTGCGTGCCTTACAGGACAAGCGTGTCCGTCCGACGGGCTCCGAGGCGGACCTGCCGGTGAACGTACGCGTGCTCGCGGCCACCAGCCGCAACCTGCAGTCGCTGGTTGAGAGCGGCGCGTTCCGCCGGGACCTTTACTACCGCCTGGCCGTTGTCAGTTTGAGGATCCCCCCTTTGCGGGAGCGCGGTGAAGACATCCCCCTGCTGGCCGAGTATTTTCTTGATCGGCTTCGGCGCGAGGGCGCAACGTCTTACCGCTTCGGCGCGGATGCCATGCAGCGCATCGTGGAGTACGAATGGCCGGGGAACGTCCGCGAGATGGAGAACGCGATCGAGCGCGCGTGTGCTCTGTCCAGCGGCCCGGTACTTCACATGGAGGACCTGCCCACGGAACTGCACGGTGCCGCCCAACCGCATAGGGAATCCGTCGTGCGCTTCGATGAGCGGGCTCCGGGAGAGACGGTCACGCGCAGCCCGCAACGCCTGGTTTCAATTGCAGAGCTGGAGCGCGATGCGATTCTGCATACCGTCCGCCAACTGCAAGGGGACAAGCTGATGGCGGCGAAGCTGCTGGGCATCGGTAAGACAACGCTGTATCGCAAATTGAAGGAGTATGGCATCTCCGATGTATAAAAGAAGCATCTTGGCTTAAACGAAGTAGAGCGTCTCAGGCACGCACTTGAGACGCCCCAAAAGCGCATCGTTTCATGGAGCGCGAAGGACGAACAGCACCAACCTGTTGCATTTTGAACTGCCTGTTGCTGACAACCCGATTCTTCTCATCTTCTGTGGAACCGTCGAGCACCCGAGGCGGAAAATGGAGAAGACTGTACTGATTGTGACTGCCATTGAAGGGGCCGAGAACCTGGCACGGGCCCTTTCACGTGAGGCGGATGCCGTGGTTGAAATAGCGCGGAGCCGTAGAGCTGCGCTTGCACGCCTCCGTCGAGACCCTGTAACCGCAGTTCTGCTGGATACATCGCTGCCCGATGCGGAGATGACCACCTCCGAGATGCTCTGGCAGAACGCCGGCGGCGCTGTGCCGATCGAGATCAACCTATCTGTACTCGGCGCCACGGGAGTTGTCCGCCTGTTGCGTAACCTGCTCGCCGGCCGCGAGCAGGCTGAGGCGCTTGGCCGCCGAGAAGCCACGACAGCAGTGGCCCAGGAACTGCAATCCACCATCACCAGTCTGCTGCTGCAAAGCGACCTGATGCTGCTGGACAAAGCTCTCAGCCCTGAGATGGCGAACAAGGTGCGTGAAGTGAAAGATCTGACCGACACGCTGCGCCTGCGTCTTCGATCAGCTTTTAACGAAGAGCCGCACCGCTACAGCGCTACCTGAGTGCGCTCCCTAGGCCTGGGGCGGTGCGGCGGTGCCGCCCCGCTCTGCTATGCTGCCGGAAACGGTTGAGAAGACAGCAATGCCAGCCGCGCGCCTCGCGAACGGTGGATGCTGCGTCCGTTCGAGGGGAGTACCAGTCGATGTCAGAAGAAATTCAGAGCCAGGTTCCGGTCAGGATTACCGTTCGTCCCAATGGTCCGCTGCGCGTTGAGGGCGCCATCCACCTCGTCGACGCCGACGGCGCGGAGTGGGACCTGACCGGCAAGCCTGCCGTGTCCTTGTGCCGCTGCGGACTGAGCGAGAAGCGTCCGTTCTGCGATGGTTCGCACAACAAGCACGGATGGCAGTGCATGGCATCGCCCGGCAATCTCACCGGCAAGTAAACCTCAGGAGTCTCCCCATGTTGTTGCGCACCTCGCGCCATGCCTCTGCCGCGTCACTGATCGCGCTGTCATTATGCGTGACCGCTTCGCTGCCAATCGTTGCACAGCAGCCAGCCGCAGCCTCCGCCGGCCACGAGATGCCGTACACCTCCACGGAGATGATGGTGCCGGTCCGCGACGGCGTGAAGCTGCACATCATCGTCTCGCGGCCGACCGGCTCCGAGAAGAGCGGACCGCCGCTGCCCATCCTGATGACCCGAACTCCCTACGGTGCACGCGGAGGCAATCCAAACCGCAGCAAGCCAGAGCTTGCGGTCAGCGGATACATCTTTGTGGCGGCCGACATTCGCGGCAAGTACGGCTCCGAAGGTCAGTTCGTCATGAACCGCGCGCTGGCGCACGTACCGGGCAACCGTACCGATCCGAAGCTGGTGGATGAAAGCAGCGATACCTACGACACGGTCGAGTGGATGCTCAAGAACATTCCCAACAATAGCGGGCGTGTCGGTGTACTTGGCGTGTCGTATCCGGGGTTCCTGGCCATAATGGCCGGTGTCGATCACCATCCGGCGGTAAAGGCGATCTCGCCCCAGGCGCCGATGACGAACATCTGGCTGGGCGACGACTTCTTCCATAACGGCGCCTTTCGCCAGACCTACGGCTACGACTACGTGCTGCAGCTGGAGCGGGCGAAAGACGACCAGACCGTCAGCATGTCGGAAGACACCTTCGACTACTTCCTGAAGCACGTGAACTTCGCCGGTGCAGCCGCCGACGCGAAGATGACCGAGCTGCCCACCGCGAAGCACTTCCTTGCGGAGCCGCAGTACGCTCCCTTCTGGCAGGCCATGGCGGTCGAGCCGCACCTGCACAAGCCCGAGGTGCCCACGCTCGAAGTCGGCGGCTGGTGGGACCAGGAAGACATGTGGGGAACGCAGGCCGAATACATGGCGCTGCGTGCGCATGAGGATGCCGACGATCCGCAGCACAAGGTCTTCCTAGCGCTTGGCCCATGGAACCACGGCGGCTGGGCTTCGACCTCGAACAAGCTGGGCGCGATTGACTTCGGCGAGCCCACCGGCGCGGAGTATCGCAAGACCATCGAAGCGCCGTTCTTCGAGTTCTACCTGAAAGACAAGCCGGGCTTCAGCCTCGAAGATACCGCCAGCTTCCGCACCGGCAGCAACACATGGCAGCATTACAGTGTGTGGCCGCCAAAGCAGGGCTTCCATCCGGCCAAGCTCTACCTGGGCGAAAGCAACGTGCTCGGCTTTACCGCGCCGAAGGCGACCTTTACGGCAAAGTACACGGCCGATCCCGCGAACCCGATCCCGTATCGCGAGCGGCCCATCCAGTCCACCTACGGCCAGAACTCGAAGTGGCGCACATGGCTTGTGGGCGACCAGCGCTTTGTGACGAAGCGGCCCGACCAGGCAAGCTTCATGTCTCCTGTGCTGGACCGAGACACGACAGTGACCGGCGACATCGTGGCTGACATCTTTGCGTCCACCAGCGGCACCGATGCCGACTGGATCGTGAAGCTGATCGACGTCTACCCGGACGACGCGCCGGACGGCATGGGCGGATACCAGCTGATGATCGTCGACGAAATCTTCCGCGGCCGCTATCGCAAGAGCTTCGAAAAGCCCGAGCCGATCAAGGCCAACGCCGTCGAAGAGTACAAGTGGAGCCTGCACGGCGCGGACCACACCTTCCTGAAGGGTCACCGCATGATGGTGCAGGTGCAGTCCAGCTGGTTTCCACTGTACGACCGCAATCCGCAGACGTTCGTGCCTAACATCATGACCGCGCCCGCCGATAGCTATAAGGCGGAGACGATTACCGTCTACAGCTCGCCGAAGTACCCATCGCACCTCGACGTGCTGCAACCCGACAACGAACAGAAGGCCGGCATCCGGTAACCGTGTCCATCAAGACCATCAGCACGCGCGAAGTCTATCGCAACCGTTGGTCCAGCGTGCGCGAGGATGTCATCGAGCGAGCAAACGGCCAGCGCGGCATCTACGGCGTGCTCGACAAAGATCCGGCCTGCATCGTCATCCCACTGGAACACACGCCCGATGGCGATTACCTCACGCTTGTCCATCAGTTTCGCTACACGGTGCAGGGCAGCTTCTACGAGTTTCCGCAGGGCGGATGGGAGCAAGGCCCTGACGTCGATGTCGAAGCGCTCGCCCGAGGCGAGCTCCGTGAAGAGACTGGCCTGACCGCAGGCAAACTTACGCTCATCGGCAGGAACTGGATTGCTTACGGTGCCATGCGGCAGATGCATCACGTCTGGCTGGCGGAGGACCTGACGCAGGGCGCCATGGACCTTGAAGCCGAAGAAGAAGGCCTCACCGTCCATCGCGTGCGTGTTGAGGAGTTTGAAGCAATGATTCTGGATGGGCGGGTGATGGACAACTGCTCCATCGCCGCGTGGGGAACATACCTCGTGAGTCGCAGGCAGCAGATCTGAAGGCCCCTGTAGCCGTAGTTAGGGTCCGTGTCTGCGCATGAAAATGCCCCATGTCTCAGAAGCGAGACATGGGGCACCCACATAG
>CAZZVI010000106.1:4078-10997 GCA_964657335.1 uncultured Terriglobus sp. | reverse complement strand
GTTCCCTGTAGAAGCTAATCCAGATCAAAGTCACGTAAGGGCTTGCCCGTATCGGGCGATTCCTTCGCCTTGCGAAAGGCCTCTTCAAATTTCTTGTTCAGGATGTCGTCACGATTCTTCTGCGCTTCGACCGACTGCGCAAAGATGGAGTCGCGGCGGGCGTCCTGCTCGCGTGCGGCCTTCGCGGCAGAACCCAGGTCCTCAAACGTGCGCTTGCGCGGCGCGGGCGTGTGCGCGATCACTGATTGCGTGACTGGGTCAATGCGCAGCATGGCGCCGCAGTCGGGGCACGCCACTTCAAAACCGATCTCTTTTGCTTGCTTCTTCGCCATACGCGTTGGATTCTACGCGCGCTCCACCACCGGAAGCCAGATGTCGCAGCCTGAGCTAAATATCGAAGACGCGATGGCCTGGGCATTCCTGCTCGGCGTTTTCCACCAGGAACGAAGGCAGATCGACGGTGCTCATCGCCAGCAGCTGGACGCCGGAAAGCAGCCGCTCCTGCACATGGCCCTGAGGAAAGAGCGTGCGCGTGATCGCGTCGGCATGCTTGCGAAGGTAGGTCTCGCGCTCAAGCTGCCAGTTGGCTGCGAGACGCCGCAGACGATTCATCTGGTAGCGCATCTTGTTCGCGGCGATACCGGCGGATCGGCCAAGGTTCGCGTCCATGCTCTCCATCCAGCGTTGTACGTCGTTCAGTTCAGCGTCGAGCGCGTTCCCCGCGGCGGCGATGCGGCGCTTACCCTCAACTGGCATCGCACGCGCGCCGAGCCGCTGCGACAGTTCGTCGGCGCTGGTCATCGCATCGCGCAGTGTCAGTTCGTGCTGATCCATCACATTTCTGATCGCTGGTGGAATCAGCGTTGCCGACAGGCGCGGCAGGACTGGCGTCACGGTGCCCAGGATGCGCTCGAACAGCGGCTGACACTGCGCAAAGTAAGCGATCTCTGCGGGGCCGCCGACGTAGGCAGAGGTCGGCAGGATGCTGTCCTGGAAGATGGGCCGCAGCAGCGCATTCGGGCTCAGGCGCTCCGGCTCTGTATCGACAAGGTCAAGCAACTCCGCCTCGGCGTAAGTGTGCGCACCGGCCTTCCACTCGCGCTGCCCGGCTGCCGCGGGAACACGCTTCAGCGGCAGGCGGTTGCCGTGTTCGTCGATGAGGAAGAGCAGGCTGCTGTCCTCGTTCACCAGCACCTGCGCGGCATATCCGGCCTGCTCGAGTTCTTTCGTGCGTGCGATGAGTACATCGCGCAACTCGTCCGCATGCTCGATGGCGTAACGCAGCACGGGCGCACCCATGGCGTGGAACGCGCGCGTGCTGGCATCCATCACAATCAGGCCCTGATCGCGAAAGACACCCGTGAGGAACTTGCCGAAGGCAGAGGCGAGTGTGTCGCCCGGCGTGTAGCTTGCGCGCAGCAGTTCCGTGATAGGCGCGTAGTTCAGCAACTCTTCTACATGCGCCACCACCGGCTCAATCGCGTCGCCCAACAGCAGCCCGCCGACTGGCTGCTGACGATGTCCGGGGAAGCTGGATCGCAGTGTCTCCACGCCATGCTTGCCCAGTAAAGCGGCCTGATTCACTTCATCCAGGTCGTGGTCTTCCGTCGCCATCCAGAAGACCGGCACATGCGGCACGCCGTGTTCGCTTGCCACCTGCGCCTTGCGGATCGCAGTCGCGGCCTTCAGTAGCGTCAGCAGAGGTCCGCCGAGCAGACCGACCTGCTGGCCGCTGACAACAGCACGCGCACCCTTACGCAGTCGCTCCAGATTGGAGAAAGTCGAATCACCGGCGCCGAAGTCTCGGCTCTGCGCTTGAAGCGCATCGACCAGTGCGCCGCGGTCAGCCTGCAGCGAAGGTGTAGTCCCCCCCTGCCAGCGATTTTCGAAAGGGCTTCCCGCGTAGAAGCGACGCACCGGAGCGTCGGCAGGCGCAGTGCGCAGCTCCGTGTACTCGCGAAACAGGCGCGAGATCTGCGGCAGAACAGTGATCGGGTAACACTCTGCGCTCATAGGAAAGGACTTCGTCTTCCGCGGGTAACGCGATATAGGATGGCACGGCCGACGGGTTGGATGCAGTTTTGGTAGCTTCTTTGCATATGACGAAGCGAGCGGCCGCAAAGACCTCGACACAGGCAAAGCCCACCAGGACGAAGAAGACCAAGGCACCAGCCGGCTCGCGCGAGCTGCCCGGCGTACCCGTTGCCCCGCCGAAGCTCCCGAAGAACAAGGCAGTCATTCTCACCTCGAAGCTCGCGTACAAGGGTCCCGTCTTCAGCGTGTACACCGAGCAGGTGCGCGAACCGAACGGCGTGGAGGCCACGCGCGACATCGTTCGCCACAGCGGCTCTGTGGTGATCCTGGCCGTGGACGAGACAACGAATCCCGCGGACCCGCTGGTCGTGGTCGAGCGCCAGTTTCGCCACGCGGCAGACCAGTACCTGCTGGAGTTGCCGGCAGGCCGCGTGGAACTCGGCGAGAACACGCTGGCAGCCGCCAAGCGCGAGTTAATCGAAGAGACCGGCTATCGCGCGAAGAAGTGGACGCGGCTGGTGCGCTACTACGCCAGTCCAGGGTTCGTCGGCGAGTGGATGGAAATCTATTTGGCAACCGGCATCGCCGCCGGCACGGCAGAGCCGGAGGAAGATGAACGGATCGAAGTGCGTCTGCTGCCGCTCTCGCAGCTGGAGAAGATGGCCGCCGCGGGCGAAATCCACGATGGCAAGACCATCATCGGTACCATGATCTACGCGCAGCGGCGGCGGAACGATTTGTCCGCCGGCTGACCCACAAACGCGACATGGTTCTACTTCTCCTCGCGATCTTTGACAGTGTCAAATTGACGTGGTCCGGAGTTCTGCGTTGACCCGGCAGCCGTACGCGAACGCCCGGTTTCGCGCGTCTATTGAACACCATCCTCGCGACGGATTCCCCTCGGCGAGAAACGAAGGCAGTGATGGTGCGCAACCGGGTGAGAACGCGTGGCACAGTACAAGGGCAGTGTGAAGTGGTTCAACAACGCAAAGGGCTATGGCTTTCTGGGACGTGATGACGGCGGACCTGATGTCTTTGTCCACTACAGCTCCATCCAGCTGGATGGCTACAAGAGCCTGAAGGAAGGCGATCCGGTCGAGTTCGACGTCATCCAGGGCAGCAAGGGTCCGCAGGCGGACCAGGTTGTGCTGACCAGCGCCTGACCGAGCATCTCTCCGCCGCAGCCGTTAGTCTGTTGGGGTATGGATAACATCACCATCGCACGGCTGCTGGACGAAACAGCGTCGCTGCTGGAAATTGACGCTGCCGACCCCTTCCGCGTCCGTAGCTACCGTCGCGCTGCCGAGGCGGTGGAACAACAGACCGAACCGCTCGCGCTGATGGTCGACGAGCCGAAACAGCTCACGGCCATCGGCGGCATCGGCAAGGGTATGGCAGCGAACATTGTGGACCTGGTTCGCACCGGGTCCATGCCGCTGCGCAATGAGCTGCTGGAGAAGTACCGGCCCTCCATGCTCGAATTGCTGCGGCTGCCCAGCATGGGCCCAAAGACGGTCGCCCTGCTCTGGAGCGCGCTCGAGATCTCCAACATGGACCAGCTTGAGACCGCCGCCAAGGCAGGACACCTGTCCACGCTTCCTCGCTTCGGCCAGAAGCAGATCGACAAAATTCTCAAGGGCATCGAGGACCACCGCAAGAACACCGGGCGCTATCGCATCGACGATGCGGAGGATTTTGCCGAACGCATCGCCACGCTGATCCGCCAGTTCCCCGGCATCGACACCATCACACCGGCAGGGTCGCTGCGGCGTGGACGTGAGAGTGTCGGCGACCTCGATTTGCTTGTAACGGGCCCGGCATGCGAGCCGGATGTGGTGAGTGCGGCGGTCGAGCACGTTGCATCGCTGCCGCTGATCGACAACCTGATTGCCAAAGGCCAGAACAAGGTGAGCTTTACGCTGCGCAACGGCCTGCAGGTGGATGTGCGCCTGCTGCCGCGCGCGAGCTACGGCGCCGCGCTGCAGTACTTCACCGGATCGAAGATGCACAACGTGCTGCTGCGGCAGAAGGCTCTGCGGCGCGGCTACACGTTAAGCGAATACGCACTCGCGCGCATGAATCCTGAAGAAGGCGAGTCAGCCATCGTTGCCGCCGCAACGGAAGAGGAGATCTACGGTGCACTCGGCATGCAGTGGATCGCGCCCGAGCTGCGCGAAAACTGCGGCGAGCTGGATGCAGCCGAAGCAGGCACGCTGCCGAAGCTGATCACCCTCACCGACATTCGCGGCGATGTCCACATGCACACCGTCGCCACCGACGGCCGCGAGACCATCCGCGCCATGGCGGAGGCGGCAGCAGAACGCGGTCTGCAATACATCGCCATCACCGACCACACGAAGAACCTCGCGATGACCAACGGCCTGGATGACGAGCGCGCACAGGAGCATGTCCGCAACATCCGTTCCGTCGATGCGGAGATGGGCGATCGCATCCGCGTCTTCGCCGGCATCGAAGTCGACATTCTGCAGGAAGGCGACCTCGACCTGAGCGACGAGACCCTCGCGCAGATGGACGTCGTCATCGGCAGCGTCCACTCGCACTTCCAACTGCCGCCTGACGAGATGACCGCACGCCTGCTGCGCGCCATCGAGAATCCTTACTTACGCATCCTCGGCCACCCCACGGGACGCAAGGTGCTGCGGCGCGATCCGTACGCCTACGACCTGGACGCGGTGCTGCGGCGCTGCGCCGAGCTGGGCGTTGCGGTCGAACACAATGCCGCACCCGCCCGGTCCGACCTGAATGACCTGAACCTGCGCAAGGCAAAGGCGCTCGGCTGCACCATCAGCGTGAACACCGATGCGCACAGCATCGACGACCTGGACAAGATGCGCTTCGGCATCACGCAACTGCGCCGCGCCTGGCTGTCCGCTGCCGACGTCATCAACACGCTGGACCTTGACGCATTTCAAGCCGCCTTGCGGCCGCGTCCTGCAGCGGCAACCGTGCGAGGGTAAAGATTATGGCTGAAATTAGACTCGACGGCGGCGAAGTAGAAAAGCGATCAATGTTGATCCCGATTCTGCTCGCAGTCCTCGTGCTGGCCGCGGCCGGCGCGTGGTTTGCAAAGACCTATGTGCACCCATCGGTCAGCGGATCGGTCGACCGCGTCGCGCTCTTTCCTTATCACGTCGAGTACAAGCGGGGCACCGGCATGCTCGTCGGCGCGAATGAGACCCAGGACGAGCTGTACGTGATCGCAGACGTGTCGCTCACCGACCGCACCGAAGTCCCGCTGTTCCTCAAGGAACTGACCGGCAGTTTCATCGCCGAGGACGGCTCATTCTTCGAAGCACACGTCATCGACAAGAACGATCTGCCGCGGCTGATGACCATGTTCCCCAAGCTGAAAACGATGGCCGACAGCATCGGCACACCGCCGCTGGTGCGCGAAAGCAGCATCGCCAAGGGAGCCACCGGTCGTGGCTACGTGGTGCTGCTCTACAACATTCCGCAGAGCGTCTGGGACAAGCGCAAGTCAGCCGAGGTGAGCATCGACTTCTATCACCAGGACAAGCTCACACTGCCGCTGCCGAAGTAGCTGTCAGTTCCTTGAGCTCACATCGCGAGCGGAGCGCGAAAAAGCTCGTCATCCTGAGCGGAGCGCAAAGCGCGGAGCCGAAGGACCTGCTTTCCTCTGCGCCGCCGCGGCCCTTGAAGGAAAGCAGGTCCCTCCACTTCGCTTCGCTCCGGTCGGGATGACGATGTTTATGGGGGACTAAAGGTGAATACAGAAGCGTACGCGCTACTCCCTTAGAGCAAATGCTAAGACCCCTTAGGCACTGACAAATACCCACTCACGGTGTTCTTCCCAACATTGTTCACCACGATCTCGAACAGCGCAGGCGTCTTTCCGCTGTAGAACTGCACCGGCTCCAGCAGCGTCTTATCCTTCTTCTCGACGACTTTGTCGTCCGCGTTCAGGCTCAGAGTAAATTTGCCTTTCTTCGCATCGACCTTCTTCAGTTGGAGCTTGACCGAGGACAGCAGGGTCGGCTGCGCGTTCTTCTGCAGGTTGAACTCGTAGTAGGTGCGGTCGCCGCGGTGCTTCAGGTCTTCAAGCTCATCGTGATTGCGCGCGATCAGGCCGCTCATCACGCCGGCATCGCCGATGGTGCGCTGCAGTTGCGATTTGGTATCGGCAAGGTCGGCCTTGGTCGAGGCGACATCGGTCTTCACGCCGCCGACATCGGTCTTCACACTGCCAACGTCGGTGCGCACCGAGGAGACATCCGCGTCAATGCGCTTCTCCGCTGCCTGCTGCGAATTAGCCAGACGGGCCGCGTCTGTCTGCTGCTTGAGAAGGATCGCCTGCGTCTTCGCGTCGAGCTGCGCCTGCGTGGTTCCAAGCCGCTGTGCAAACATTTCTGATGCCGCGCGCGCCCGCGCCTCTGACCCGGAAAGCCGTTGTTGCAGCGCCGTGTTGGCCTGCTGTGCCTTGGCCTCTGTATCGGCTAAGCGGCTTTGCAGGAGAAAGGCCCAAACAAGCGCGCCCAGGCCGCAGGCAAGCCCCGCGATCGCCAGTCCCAGCAACAGACTGTGCGAATAGCGCTTTGGACTTCCGGTCTCGGCGTTCTCTTCGATCATGGGTGTGGTCCTCGAACTCTAGAATAAGCCTATGCATTCGCCGGACGTCGTGATTGCGGGTGCAGGACTGGTCGGACTGGCCTGCGCCCTGGAGTGTGAGCGGCGAGGCTTGCGAACGGTCGTGCTGGAGCGTGACCGCGCCATGCAGCAGGCATCCTGGGCTGCAGCAGGCATGCTTGCCGCGCATGATCCCGGCAACCCACCGGCGCTGGCGGTGCTCGCACAGCACAGTCTCGCGCTGTACCCAACGTTTCTCGAGCACATCTCCGCGCTTGGC
>CAZZVI010000106.1:0-3978 GCA_964657335.1 uncultured Terriglobus sp. | reverse complement strand
CGCCGGTACGTTCCACGACAGAATCAAACAGCAGTGTAACGGTGCAATCTGCGCATGGGATCGTCTCATGCGGCAGCTTCGTCGATTGCACCGGCGCGTGGAGCGCGGCGCCCGTGCAGCCTGCGAAGGGTCAAATGCTGCGCGTCCATGCGCCCGGTCTGCTGCACTCCGCAGCCTATGGCAACATGGTTGTTCGCACCGACGACATCTACCTCGTTCCGCGGCTCGACGGCTCCGTCGTGATCGGCGCGACTGTCGAAGACGCGGGCTTCGACAAGTCTGTCCAGGAGAACGATCTGAAGGCACTCACGGAGCGCGCGGCCGGATTGATCCCGGGCATAGCCGAAGCCGCGCGCATCGAAAGCTGGGCCGGTCTCAGGCCCGATACGCCTGATCATCTGCCGCTCCTCGGCCGGGCGGGAGAGCACCGCTTCATCGCCGCCGGACACTTCCGCAACGGCGTCCTGCTCGCTCCCGCGACGGCTCACATCGTTGGGCAGTTACTCGTCGGAGAGCAAACGGAAGTTGATCTGACCGCCTTCCTCCCCGGACGCTTCGCAGCGTAAGCCATCCTGCCGGCCTTGTCGATATTCGCTCAGGCGTGATGACAACCGCACAAGCCATCCGCTATAAACACGGTTTGTAGCGCAACATCGAATCTCGTCAGGAGCGCCGAAACCCATGTCGCAGGCAGTCGCCCCACGCGGGCTTGAAGGTGTGGTTGCAACGACCTCCGGCATCTGCTGGATTGACGGTGAAGCGGGCGTGCTCTCCTACCGCGGCATCGACATCCATGAGCTTGCGGCGAAGTCCACCTTTGAAGAAACCACCTACCTGCTCTGGTTCGGTACGCTGCCCACCGAAGCCGAGCTGAAGGAGTTCACGGCACAGCTCGCCGCCTCCCGCACCATGGACGAGAGCGTGGTCACCTTCCTGAAGGGCCTGCCCAAAGATGCCTCGCCGATGGAGGTGCTGCGCACCGCCGTCAGCCTGTTGAGCATCTCCGACCCTGACGACGAAGAGAGCTCGCACGAGGCCAATGTTCGCAAGAGTCTCCGCCTCACCTCGCAAATTGCCATGCTGGTCGCCTACTTCGACCGCATCCGTAAAGGCAAGCACATCGTCGAGCCCGATACCAGCCTGAGCCATGCTGGCAACTTCCTGTGGATGCTGACGGGTACCAAGCCCATCGCCGAGGCCGAGCACGCACTGGATGTCGCGCTTGTCTTGCACGCCGACCACGAACTGAATGCGTCTACGTTCGCGGCACGCGTCATTGCAGCAACGCTTTCCGACGTCCACTCTGCGATCACCGGCGCGATCGGCGCGCTGAAGGGCCCGTTGCACGGCGGTGCGAACGAGGCGGTCATGAAGCTGCTCTACGAGATCGATGCTGCAGGCGCCGATCCGGTCGAATACGTCCGTGACCTGCTTGCTCGGAAGGTCAAGGTCTCCGGCTTCGGACACCGTGTCTACAAGACGGAAGACCCGCGCGCGACCCACCTCCGCCGCATGTCAAAAGACCTGGGCACAGCGGCCGGCAACGCTCATTGGTACGAGATGTCAGAGAAGATCGAGGCTTTCGTAAAGGCCGAAAAGAAGCTGAACGCCAACGTCGATTTCTACTCGGCTTCGACTTACACCACGCTCGGCATCGACATGGATCTGTTCACGCCGATCTTCGCGGTAAGCCGTATCTCCGGCTGGGCTGCGCACGTGATCGAGCAGCACGATAACAACCGGCTCATCCGTCCGCGCGCCGACTACACCGGACCGGCGTACCCCGCACCGTACATCCCCCTGCAAAACCGTTAGGAAGCCTTCAGGCGATCACGAAGAGCACGAACTGGGTGCCCCATTCATGCGCGCTTTCTGCGCATGAGTGGGATCCCGCGCATCGCGAACCACGCGATGTACGGGGCACCCGGTGATTACTCGCCAAGATTTACGAACGGCTGAATCAGTGTTCCCGCAACGCGCCGTCCGATGCCGAGCAGGTTGCGCTGTCCGCTGAAGATGCGCACCAGCGGGGCATCGGAAAATTCCGGCAGGTTGACGGCCATGCCGTTGCGCAGCTTGGCCTGCGCAGCTTCGTCGGCATGCGCGGCGGGCATGTCCGCCAGGACGGCGCGCGGGTGCAGCAGCAGCGATTCCACCGTGCCTTCATTCGCCGCCTGGATCAGCTGCTCGCGCGTAACGGCCTCTGCGAGCGTGAACGGCCCGGCTTGCACGCGGCGAAGCGAGCTCAGGTGCGCACCGCACCCGGCCAAGGCACCCAGCTCATGGGCAACCGAACGCACGTAGCCACCCGCTGAGACGTGCATCGTAAAGCTCGCCTCGTCGCCGTTCAAGGCAGTCAGATGGAAGTCGTGGATGGTGATGCGGGCCGGCTTCACCGGCACCTCCTTCCCCGCGCGTGCCAGCTTGTGCGCGGGCACACCGCCAATCTTCTTTGCGGAAAACACCGGGGGCATCTGGTCGATGGTGCCGTGGAACGGCGCGCTCATTGCCTGCAGTTGTTCCAGCGTATGCCGCAGCGGCTGCGGTTCGGCAGCCGGCTTGCCTTCGGCGTCGTAGGTATCCGTCGCCCAGCCAAAGCGAATGGTTCCCTCATATCGCTTCTCGGCTGCGCCGAAGAACTGCGCCAGCCGCGTCCACTTGCCCAGCAGCAGCGGCAGAACGCCCGTCGCCATCGGGTCCAGCGTGCCCAGGTGGCCGACGGAGCGTTCCCCCGTGGCCCGGCGAACCAGCGAAACAACATCGTGAGAGGTGAGTCCGGGAGGCTTGTCGAAAACTAGAAGACCGTTCATCTGCAGCTTCGATTAGAGCACCGCATTGGATCAAGCCGCAGATCTTCCCAAAAGTCGAGCTTGCATCTTTCTGCTTGGAGGTGTATCCAAGATATATCTTGCGATATATCGCAAGCAGGAGAAAAAAAATGTTCAGACATTTTGTAATGGGTATGGAAAATCGCGGCTGCGGACCTCGTGGGCCGTGGGCTGGCCGCGGCGAGGGCCGTGAATCACACTTCGGACCACCACGCGGGTTTGGCGAAGGCCGCGGGTTTGGCCGGCACGGCGGCTTCGGCCCGGGCGGAGGGCGTGAGCGCATGTTTGATAGCGGCGTGATGCGGCTGGTGATTCTGCAGCAGCTCGCCGAAGAGCCAAGCTACGGGTATCAACTGATCAAGACGCTCGAAGAACGTATGGCCGGGGGCTACAGACCGAGCGCGGGCGTCATCTATCCCACGCTGACCATGCTGGAAGAGCAGGGATTGACCGTCGCCACCACGAACGAAGCGGGAAAGAAGGTCTACTCCGTCACGGACGAGGGCCGCGCCTTCCTGAACGAAAACAAGGAACGTCTCGCGGAGATCCAGTCGCTCATGAAGGCGGCGGGCCGTGGCTTCAAACGTGGACGTTCCCCGCAGATCATGGACGCCTTCATGAAGCTGCGGGCAGCCGTGGGCGCAAAAGCAAGCCGCGAAGGCATGACCGCCGAGCAACTGAAGAAAATCGCGGAAGCGATCACGCAGGCTGCAAATACCATCGACGAGCTCTGAGGGACAACCTCAGGGCTCGCGCTCTCTTACAACGCCGTAGGCCGGCGGATCAGCGACAGCAGTTCATTCCGCGTCTGCGCCTTATCGCGGAAGGCGCCGAGCATGGTGGAGGTAGTGGTCATGCTTCCCTGCTTCTCGACGCCACGCATCATCATGCACAGGTGTTGCGCTTCGAGGATGACGGCGACACCCTGCGGCGCGATGGCTTCGACGATGGCGTCGGCGATCTGGCGCGTCATGCGCTCCTGCACCTGCAAGCGCCGGGCGAATACATCCACCAGCCGCGCCACCTTGCTCAGGCCGATCACCTTGCCCTTGGGGATGTAGGCGACGTGCGCCTTGCCGAAGAACGGCAGCACATGGTGCTCGCACAGCGAGTAGAACTCGATGTCGCGGACGATCACCATCTCGTCGTA
>CAZZVI010000105.1:0-11003 GCA_964657335.1 uncultured Terriglobus sp. | reverse complement strand
CGGGAGTGTGGGCGTGCGGCCGGTCCGCCGCGTGCTCCAGCGGCAGTGTGGTCTCGTCCATCACCAGCCCACCACACGGATCACGTTCAGCTTGATCAGGAGCGCAAGCATCAGGGAAAGCAGCACCGCCCAGGTGTCAAGAGACAGATGGAATTGCGGCCTCATGCTCATCTCCTACACCGATCGATCTTGGTACGAATCCCATGTCTCAAGAGCGAGACAAGGGGCACCCGCTGCTTACCGGCGGCGGAAGCGCTTCCGAATCTCGTCTGCGCGATTGTCGCGCTCGCGCACCTGCCAGCCTTCGGGGTACAGAACGACGAAGCGCGCGGGACCTTCGCCGCTCGACTCCGTGCGCATGCCTTCGGCGCCCTTCAGAGCCAGGTGCAGCATGCGACGCTCGCGCGAGCTCATGGGATCGAAGCGATACGGCTTGCCGCTCGTCTTCACCGCATCGATACCGGCCTGGGCGGCGTCCAGCAGCTCGCGGTTTCGCGCTGCCTTAAAGCCGTTCGCGTCGAAGGAGATGCGGTCATGCTCTTGCGGTTCGAGGCGCAGAATCTTAGCGCAGACATGCTCCATGGCGCGCAACATTTCGCCATCCCGCTCCGTCAACAGGCCGGCATCGGGGCCGCTAATCTCGACGTAGATGAGACGGTCCTCCAGGCCGTCCGGGTCGGCAGCACCCGCGCCCGCCGTGATGCGAAAGCGCAGCTTGAGGCAACCGATGGTGGTCAGTGTCTTGAGGAAATCGGCCGTCTGCTGTGCGGCGATCTTCAGGTCCTGCATCGTCAGCGCTTCCCCTGGATGGTTTTTGCCTGTGGTGCACCCACTTTGCGGCGGGCGCGCTTCGCTGCGATCTCGCGCATTTCGCGGCCCTCCTTCGTCTGGTTCATGCCATACTGCGCGGCAATCATCAGCAGGTTGCCGACGCACCAGTACAGGGCCAATCCCGACGAATAGTTCCAAGTAATGTAACCGGAAAAGACCGGCATCATAAAGGCCATCATCTTCTGCTGCTGCGGATCGACACCCGGCGCGGGCATGTAGAACTGCACCAGGAACTGCGACAGCACCATCGTGATGGGCAGAATGTGATACGGGTCCGCGGCGGTGAGGTCATGCAGCCAGAACCAATGCGCCTCGCGCAGTTCGACCACCTTGGGCAGCATGCCCAGCATGGCGAAGAGCAGGGGAAAGGTCAGCAGCGTGGGAATGCAGCCGCCGAACATGTTGACGCCGTTATCCTTCTGCAGCGCCATGATCTCGGTGTTCATCTCGGCCCGCTTCGGGTCGGTCACCTTGTACTTAGCGTATTTCGCCTTGATGGCGTCCATCTGCGGCTGGATGCGCTGCATCTTCAGGCCGCTCTTCATGGTCTGGTAGCGGAAGGGCAGCATGACCACGTTCAGCAGGATGGTGAGCACGACGATCGCCCATCCCCAGTTGCTGGCCACGTGGTCGTGGATCCAGTTCAGCAGCCAGAAGAGGAATTTCGCGATCGGTCCCCAGAAGCCGAAATCGACCACTGGTGCCAGGGTTGCCGAGGAGCCGGAGACGGTGATGCCCTTGAGCACATCGACCGATTTAGGACCGGCATAGAGACGGGTTTTCGTCGTGCCGCTGGTATCGCCGATGGCAGCGCCGACGACGGGCACATCGATGGGCTTGCCGGTGATCTTGCCTTTGTCCGCACCGGAGCGCGCCAGCTTCTGCACGTCGATCGAGTTGTGCAGCGTGACGGCGGTCGCTGTCTGCGCGTCGGCGGGAATGAAGATCGCGGCAAAGTAGCCGTCGGCCGTGCCGGCGTAATCGAGCGGCGCATTCAAGGTGTCGCCGTTGCTTACCTTCTTGAAGTCGGTATGCTCTGCGCTGCCGCCACGCATGGCTTCGACGCGCGATCCGTTGTAGTCCAGCACCTGTTCCTGGTCGCCGAAACCCGCCGGCCAGCTCAGCAGCGTACGCACGGGCGATCCGTTGATCTTGACGCTGGTTTCCGCGGTCAGAACGTAGCTCGCGTCGAACGAGAAGGTCTTCGTCGCCTCGACATTGCCCTGCTGGTATTTGAAGGTCAGCGTCTGGGGCGCCGCCAGGCTGCCCGTTGCGGAGGGCACAAACAGCGCGTTGCGCAGGCCGCCGGTCAGGCTGTTGTCGTAGGTGTACAGGCTCAGCGGATAGCCGTACTGCTTTGCAGCCGCATCGTTCACCAGGTCCAGCGGCGCGCCGTAGCGGTCATGGAAGCGCTTGAGGATCCAGCTGCGGACTTCCGCGCCCCTGTTGCTGAAGGTGATCTTGTAGAGCTCGTTTTCGACGGTGGTTGTCTGTTCCGCGGCGGCAGCGATAGCCGGCACAACGGATGCGGCCGGCGCTGTCTTCGTGTTGACCGCAGATGTCGCTGCGGGCTGCTGGACGGCGTTCGCGTTAAAGGCGGCGGTCTGGCCCGTAGCCCCGCTCTGCGGCGCGGCCGACTGCGTCTGTGCGGTTGGCGGCTGCAGGGGCTGCTTTTGCTTGCTGCGGTAGAACTGCAGCCCGGCAAAGACGCCAAGCATCACGACCATCATGACAAGGAAGGAGGTGTTGCTGGAACCGCCTCCACCTTGATTCGGATTTTTGATTTCTGCCACGTTTTCCTGTCTGTCTTTACGGGTACGCCCGAAACGGGCGCGTTTACGGTACCGCTCTCTATGCTAAATGGCGTTCCGGGAACGCGTTGCCGACGATTACGATGCGTTTGCCGGCCCGCACGGTGACCTCACGGAGACTGGCCGCCGAAAACAGGATTCGCAAACAAAAGAGCCCCTCCAAAGAGGGGCTCCCGGTCGTTCCGAAGTGATGCCTGACGACCAGCTCCTAATGGCGGAATCCGCCGCGGAAGCCGCCACCAAAGCCGCCGTAGTAGCCAAAGCCGATCCCTACACCGTAGGGATAGCCGTAACCATAGGGATAGGCATATCCTCCGGCGTAATAGGGGTACTCTCCGTAGAACCCGTTCCGGTACGGCCCACCGCCGATGCCGTCTCCGTGGCCGCGTCCATCGCCGGGCATCAAATCCGCGGTGAGTTCATAGGGATACGCGTTGACGGCCCTGAGTTTCGCGTTCCCGAAGAACGCCAGCTGCTGCGTCTCCTTGATCTTGGTGCCCTTGGCGGCGTCGTTCGTGCCGTTGCGCGCCTCTGCCTCGCCGTGCAGAACGCGCACGGTGTTCGTCGCGGCGTTGAAGGTGTACAGGCCATCTTTCAGCAGGGACACCTGGCCGCCAGGCAGGTCGACAAGAATCTGCGAGTGATCTGCAGGGTGGTGAACCGTGATGTTCGCCTTGCCCTGGGCGACACGGATCTCAGTATTGGCGCCGGAGGAACTGACGGTCTGGACGCCGTTGTTCACATCACTCCGGACGAAGACGCCGGAGGCGGGCTGAGAGTCGAAACTCTGCACTCCACGCGCGCGGTTGGGACCGGGATAGCCCCGTTCGATCGGGGCCTGCTGTGTCGCAGGTTGAGCCATTGAGGGTTGTACAACGGCAGAATCCGAGTTCTGAGCGTGTGCTACGGATAGAGCCGAAAAGGCGAGAAACATTCCGACTTTCAAGGCGTTTTGCATAAATACTCCCGGTTCTTTAGACCGCAGGCCAACCCAAACGATTCAGTGTTGGCGCGTCTCGACTTGCCGTTGGACGATCGCGCCTTTACCGGCGTGACTTCCGTTTTGCATCCTGCCGGGGCCAGTAGCCGAAGGGTTTTTCATACAGGTCACCGGTCAGGTCGCTGACGTTCCGCAGCAGGCGGGTCTGCGCGTCGATGATGGCAGCGTTATAGATTATGGGACCGAGCTCTTCGAGGAAGAAGTCGAGCAGCATGCCGGCGGGCAGGTCGCCGATGGGCTCGGGCAGGTTGTCGTGGAAGTAGCGCTGCAGCGATGCGATCGCGTCAGCGCGGGTCTTCTTGTCGAGCTCGGTCATGCGGCTTGCTCCTTAAGGCTTTGGCACGATGCCGCTGGTAGAGCTCTGCACGGCGCCCTTGCCGGAGGCGATGGCGATCATGCGGTCGCGCACCACGTCATACGGCGGCCGTCCATCCAGAAAGCCGTACGTGTAATGCGTCTGGGTAGCCTGGACGGTAGCCGTCGCGGGCTGGTCCCGGTAGCCGTCCAGGCTGAACATGCGCTCGCCCTTCGCCGCAAGATCAGGGTGCTGCTTGGCCCATGACACCTGGTCGAAGTCGGCACTCTCAAGGGTGATGCGCAGCGCCTGTTTGCCGCTCGCGTCGTACACACGCGCCATCTCGTAGATGTTGTACCGGCTCCACGGCTGCAATGAATAGAACAGGTCCAGATGACCGCCGCCGGGCAGTGTGTCGCGCTCGATGAGGATCGTTGTCAGCTGGTGGAAGCGTGCATCTGCCGTGTTGGCATGCTGTACGGTGAGCTGCTTCAGCTCGGCGTCTCGTGCGGCGTCGTTGTGGGCTTCGGCGTGGATGCGCGCCTGCAGCGAACGGGCCTGCCAGTCGTCGGGCGTGGCCGCGAGCAGCGGCGTCAGGATGCCTTGCGCATAGGCGGCATCGCCGGTGTTGATGGCGGCTTCCGCGGTGAACTTCGCCACGAGTGTGTTGCCGGGCACGGCTTCGTGAATCGGTTTGAGCTTCGCATACGCATCCGCCCACTTGCCCGCGGCAAAGCTCTCACGCGCCACGCCGAAGTCGAGAGTCTGGTCCGCTGTCATCGCCGAGCCCGGCGCGGTTTGCGGCTGCGCAGCGGCGGGCGTTTGTGCAGCCGCAACGTCCAGCGGCAGCGTGAGGGCGATAAGCAGGACTCCGGTCAGCGTCTTCATGGAACGCCTTTCCTCTCGAGCGATCTTGACTGCGACAGAGTACCTCAAGCGTATGCTGATGTGGCCGCCCTGGCAGCGGACTTCGAGGAGTGTATCGCCGCATGCGCCTGCCCCGCCTCAACCTGTCGCACGCCGCATGGGCCTGTGCGGCGATGCTTCTTTCGCTGACGCTGCATGGCTCGCTGCGCGCTCAGGCCGCGCCGGCAACGGCAGCGACACCCACCGCAGCGCCGACGCCCGCGCCGCACGTTCGCCACGTTCTCGTCATCGGCGAGGCAGACGACTTTCAGCACGACACCATCCCTGACGCCATGGTCGCCGTCTACAACATGGGACACGACAGCGGCCTGTGGGACACCACCATCCGCACGGATGTTCGACTGCTCAGCAACAATCCCGGCGGACGCAACACGCATGGCCTGCCGTATTACGACTGCATCGTGTACGCCAGCGCGTCCGGCGACATGCCGCTTACGGACGAGCAGAAGCATGACCTGCTCGCGGCCATTCACGATGCGGGCAAGTGCTTCATCGGCATCCACGCCTCCCTTACGGCGGGCTATCACTGGCCGGAGTTCGGCAAAATGCAGGGAGGCTACTTCGACCAGCATCCGTGGGGCGTCTTCAACGCGCCGATCCGCAACGAGCAGCCGGACTTTCCCGCCGTTCGCCACTTTCCCAGGCAGTTCAACAAGGTGGACGAAATCTACCAGCCGCGCGACTGGGCACGCGACGACGTGAACGTGCTGCTGAGCCTGGACCCGTCGCGCTACAACTTTCCACCGGCGCCCAACCTGCACCGCACCGACAAAGACTTCGCGGTAGCCTGGGCAAAGATGTACGGCAAGGGCCGCGTCTTCTACTCGTCGCTCGGCCACTCGCACGAGTCCTGGCTCGACCCCGACGTCCGCACCATGTACTTCGAAGCGATCAAGTGGGGCCTCGGCATGACCGAGGGCAGCACCGCGTCGCATCCCATGCCAAAGCCTTAGTTACGCGGTGCGGCGATGATCGTCACCCTGAGCGAAACGCAGCGCAGCGGAGTGAAGCCGAAGGACCTGCTTTCCCTTATGCTGCCGAGGCGCTCCGGAGGAAAGCAGGTCCTTCGACTGCGCACTGCGTGCTTCGCTCAGGATGACGACTCTTGGGGAAGCCCCTGCCGTGACACATGCGCCCGCACGCACGGCATCCGCTAGAATCGTTCACGTCGCGCAAACGCGCCTGAAGGACGGAAACACGCATGGCTTCGCAGATGGCAAACATCCCCGCATTGAAGGACCTGCAGGTCCAGTTGACCGCACGCATGAAGAAGGCGATCGAGGACTTTCGCACCAACCTGCTGGCGGTGCGTACGGGCCGGGCCAGCGTGCACATGCTCGACAACATTCGCGTGGACTACTACGGCAGCGAGATGCCGATCAACCAGCTTGCGCAGGTGAGCGCGCCTGAGCCGCAGCAGATCGTGGTGCAGCCGTTCGACGTGGGCGTGGTTGGCCTGATTGAGAAGGCGATCCGCACCAGCGGCCAGGGCTTCAACCCGATGCACGACGGCAAGGTGATCCGCGTGCCCATTCCGCCCATGACCGAGGAGCGGCGCCGCGATGCGGTCAAGCAGCTCGCGGGCATCCTCGAAGACCACAAGACCAGCGTCCGCAACATCCGCCGCGACGGCAACGACGTGATCAAGAAGGCAGCCAAGGACAAACTCATCTCTGCCGACGACGAGAAGCGCTCCACCGAAGAGACACAGCAAATGACCGACGCGCAGATCAGGACGCTGGAAGAGATGTTCAAGGTGAAGGAAAAGGAACTGATGACGGTCTGACCGTCTTCGTTCCTTGACTGTCCTCAGGCAGGGGCCCACCCCTCCCTGTCTGAAAACTCAAAGTCCTCTAAATAAGGGACTTATCGGAACCCTGTCCCTAGATTCCTCTTTCTAAATAACTTAAAGCTAAATTCCTTCGATGCAATCACTTACGGATGGCTGACAGACCAGACCTGCAGCGTGTAAGTCACAGTCGAAGTCCGCCCAAGTCCTCCACTAACTATGTTAGTGGATTGCAGGGTAATACCATGCCAACTAATTTTGCGCGGGTAAATGGCCTCCGTTCAGCGAGTTACCTCGAAACAAGCACGACGGCCCTCTTGACAGCGTCTACTGGCCAGCGGCAGAACGTACGTTAATCGCGTTAATCGGGTGTTGGTTCAGCAACGTAAGGGAGCTGGACGCGAGAAGGTGTGAGGGGGGACGGTAGGTCATCTCTGGTCGGCTGGTCTGTTGTTTTCTTGGGTGATTTCTTCGGTAAATGGTTGACAACGGCTCCCGCGCTCGCCAGTCCAGCAAGCGGCGACCGTTCTAGCCGCTTTCCGCAACTCCGGACGCACCGACCCATCGTTCGTTAAGGCGATAAGGCGTTCTCTTTCTTGGGTTAGCTGGCTTGGCGTCAGGCGCATCCACGCCACGAACTGCAGAAGATAGACTGTCATGGCCTGCCGTTCAAAGACTTGCCGAATCGCTTCATCATTCACCCGCTCGCTCGCGTGGCTGAGGGCGAGAGTATGCAGGCTCTCGCCGAGAGTCGATTTCGTCTGATCTGTTCGATCAAGGAACGCCACGATTGCATCGTCAACAGGGGCTGATGGCGTGCGAGCTGGGGCTTCTAGGATCGAGAGAAGTGTTGGACCTTCTGCCGGCAACTTGATCACAGGGCGACGCTGCGCTCTAAATGCTTCCTGCTGCTGAGGCGGCATTTTGGCAAGCATCTGCCGATCACTCTCCATGAAAAACGGGTCGGGGTACTCCGTAAGAACGTCTGGTTCGCGAAGCATTGGCAGAACTAGGTCGATCAAGGCGTCAAGACCATGGCCACAAGTCTTAACAGATCCCAGCGCGAGGAAGGTGGCGTTCCGCACCCGTGAATCGGGATCCCTAAGATGCGCTGCAACGATCGGCACGTCTTCGACAGGAAGATATCTGCTGCAGGAGATTACCCGAGACTTCTCGCTCGGCATGTACACGAAGCTTAGCGAAAGAAGAGCGTGCCCACGCACTTCAGGTCGCTCATCTTGAACCCAGCTCATCAGTGTCGGAACCGCCGCGTCACGTTCTTCAGGCGTCGCGTTCTCAAAGGCCTCCGAATATGTCAACTCCGTGCCTGGCTTTGTGTAATCCGGAAGGTTGCGGACCACATCGGCCAGACTAACCTTCGGGGCCTTGTTAGCTGAAGCAGGAGGTCGAAATGACTGGCCAGACGTAACCGTGCCGCGAAGTAACACCAACCCAACCAGCGATGCATTTAATCCACACACTAATGAGCGGAACAAGCCATCACCTCATCTCCTCGAATAGTAACGTGAGGTCGGCTTATCGTCAGCAATTAGGGTCATGCACGTTTTGGTGAGGCTTGCGTGACGGTTGGCGGAGGTAGCTGCGCGGGATCGGCGTCTACAAGCCCAGCTCTGCTCGAATCGCGCCCGCGATGGTGTCGGCGTGATGGCGCATGGCGGTTTCGTCTTCGGCTTCGATCATCACGCGTGCGAGCGCTTCGGTGCCGCTGTAGCGGATGACGACGCGGCCGGAGTCGGCGAGGGCGGTCTCCGCGGCGTGGATGGTTTCGGCGACGGAGGGGATCGAGTCGAGCGGCTTCTTTTCGCGGACCTTCACGTTGACGATGACCTGCGGGAAGGTCTTCAGGTCGGCAGTCAGTTCCCCCAGCGACTTGCCGCTGCGATGCACGATGTCGAGCAGCAGAAGCGCGGTCAGCAGGCCGTCGCCGGTCGTGCTCTTGCCGGTGAAGAGGATGTGGCCGCTCTGCTCGCCTCCGAGCGATGCGCCGGTCTCCTGCATCTGCGCCAGCACGTACTTGTCGCCCACGGGCGCGCGCAGCATGCGGATGCCGCTGCGCTTCAGCGCGGCCTCAAGGCCCATGTTCGACATGGTGGTTGCGACGACGGTGCTGTCGTGGAGGAGGCCGCGTGCGTGCAGATCGCGTGCTGCCAGCAGCATGACCGCATCGCCGTTGACGACCTTGCCGTTCTCATCGGCAAAGAGCGCGCGGTCGGCGTCGCCGTCAAAGGTAATGCCAAGGTCTGCCTTCTCGTCGAGCACCATGCGCGCGACGATCTCAGGATGCAGGGCGCCGCAGTCTTCGTTGATGTTGCGGCCGTCCGGGCTGGCGTTGTGGATGCGCACCTCGCCGCCAAGCCCGGCGAACAGCTGCGGTGCAACGGAGGAAGCCGCGCCGTTTGCGCAGTCGATCACGATGCGCTTGCCGTCGAGCGACAGGCCGTCGACCGCGGCCAGCAGCGAGCGCACATACTCTGCTCGATCGCCATCCTCGACGTCCGGCGGAGCGACGTCATCCACCGGCTCTGCGTGGTCGTTTGCAAGCTGGCGGAAGATCTCTTCTTCGATGGCCAGTTCGGTTGCGTCGGGCAGCTTGTAACCGTCGGGGCCGAAGACCTTGATGCCGTTGTCTTGCCAGGGATTGTGCGAGGCGGAGATGACGATGCCCGCGCTGAAGCCGTGCGCGCGCGTGAGGTACGCAATGGCCGGCGTCGTGATGACGCCCGCGGACTCCACCAGCGCGCCGCCGCGCCGCAGGCCCGCCGTGATGGATGCTGCGATCCACTCGCTGGACTCGCGCGTGTCCATGCCGAGCACGAACCTTGGCTGCTCGCCTGCAGTGCTGACGTGGTGTGCCAGCGCGACACCGACGGCAAAGACCGTCTTCTTGTCGAGCGGTGCCTCCCCTGCGACGGCGCGGATGCCGTCCGTTCCAAAAAGCTTTCTCATGCGCGTTCCGTCTCCATCTTCAAGTTCTTCTGGACTCGACCTGAGGAGGAGTGAGCTCTGCTGGTGTGCTGTCCTGTTGCTGGGAGTGGGATGCGAGAACGCGCGAGCGAAGCTCTCCGTGTGCGAGCCGCGTTGTGATCTCGTCACCGATGCTTACCCCATCGGCGGAGCGCAGCAGTGTGCCGTCTGCTCGGAAGGCGAGCGCGTAGCCACGTTGCAGTACGGCCGTAGGCGATAACGTGTGCAGCCGCACATCGGCCCGCGCGGCGCGCTGCTTCGGCGATTGCAGCAAGGCATGTCCGGCGCGCGACAGGCGCTCGCGCAGGCGTTCGTTTCTCGTTTGAGCCAGGAGCACGCTGCGATGCACGTCCTGGCGTTGCAGGCGTTCGTTCAGGGCGCGAAGCCGCGCGGCGCGCACGCCCAGCAGCGTTGCCGCGGCGGTCTCCATGCGGAAGCGGCGCTCATCCACGCGCTGCTGGCGGCGACCAAGACTGTCGCGCATTCGAGCGAAGGTGGCTGCTGCGTCCACGCGTGCGAAGCGCTGCTGTGCCCGCATCTGGGTGAAGCGCACGCCGCGCAGTAAGCGGGCCTGCAACGCCTGCACACGCTCTTCCACGCGATGCTGCGCGGCGGTCACAAGCTCTGCCGCGGCAGACGGCGTCGGGGCGCGCAGGTCCGCAACAAAGTCTGCAATGGTGAAGTCTGTCTCATGCCCGATGGCGGAGACCACGGGCAACTCAGACGCAGCAATGGCGCGCGCGAGCGCCTCATCGTTGAAGCCGGCGAGGTCTTCGGCCGATCCGCCGCCACGTGCGATCACGATCACGTCGACGCGGTGCGCTGCGGTTGTGTTGAAGTAGCTCAGGCCGCGCGCCACGTCACCCGGGCAGGTTGCGCCCTGCATCGTTGCGGGAAAGACGAGGATGTTCAGGCATCCGTGACGGCGGCGGATGACGGTGACGATGTCGCGCAACACCGCTCCCTGCGTCGATGTGATGACGCCGACCGTGCGCGGAAACGCCGGCAGCGGACGCTTGCGTTCGGCCTCGAACAGCCCCTCGGCACGCAACTTTGCCTTGAGCTGTTCGAAGGCGAGTTGCAGCGCACCGGCACCGCGTGGCTCCAGCGTCTCGGCGATCAGCTGCAGCTGGCCGCGGGTCTCGAAGACCGACACGCGGCCGCGTGCCAGAACGGCGAGGCCGTCAATGGGCTTGAAGCGCAGCAGCGCCGCCTCGCGACGGAAGAGCACGACGGGCAGCTGCGCGTCGCCATCTTTGAGCGTGAAGTACAGGTGGCCTGAAGGCGCTGGACGGCAGTTTGAGATTTCTCCCTGCACCCACACGTCGGCGTACTCGCGCTCCACCTTGCCGCGCAGCGCACTGA
>CAZZVI010000104.1:0-11027 GCA_964657335.1 uncultured Terriglobus sp. | reverse complement strand
CGTTCCAGAGAGCTTCGTGCAGCAGCAGGTGGATGTGCGGCTCGACCGCGGCCTGCGCGCTCTGGCACAGCAGGGCATGACACGCGAGCAGATGCAGACGTTGGACTTCTCGCGTCTGCGCGACGCACAGCGCGACGAGGCGATCAAGGAAGTGAAGGCATCGCTCATCCTGGACAAGGTCGCGGAAACGATGGACGTTCAGGTGAAGGACGAGGATGTCGAGCGCGAGCTGATGATCCTGTCGATCCAGTCGCGCGAGCCGTTAGAGCAACTGCGCAAGCGCATGGGCGAAGATGGCGGCATCAGCCGCATGCGCGAGCAGATGCGCCGCGAAGCAACAGCGACCGCACTTTACGAGAAGATGGCGTAAAGCCGTTATTCGTTCTCCGTTGTTCGTCGTCTGTATGTGACACGACCAGACCAACGTAGAACGGACAACGAACAACGAAACGCGCGAGAAAGAATAACGAGGAACAAACATGGGTCTGATTCCAATGGTGCTCGAGCAGACGAGCCGGGGCGAACGCTCCTATGACATTTACAGCCGTCTGCTGCGCGACAACATCATCTTTCTGGGTACACCGATCGATGACAACGTCGCGAACCTGATCATCGCGCAGTTGCTGTTCCTCTCCGGTGAAGATCCCGAGAAGGACATCCAGCTCTACATCAACTCGCCGGGCGGCTCGGTCACGGCCGGCATGGCCATCTACGACACCATGCAGTACATCAAGAACGATGTATCCACGCTCTGCATCGGACAGGCTGCAAGCATGGGCGCGTTCCTTCTGATGGCCGGCAAAACCGGCAAGCGCTTCGCGTTGCCCAACTCACGCATCCTTATCCATCAGCCGCTCATCATGGGCCATGGCATTCAGGGTCAGGCGACGGAGATCGACATCCACGCACGTGAGATCCTGCGTCTGCGCGAACGCATGAACATCATCATGGCCGAGCACACCGGTCAGACCTTCGACCAGATCGAGCGCGACACCGATCGTGATTTCACCATGGGCGCGCAACAGGCTAAGGAATACGGCCTCATCGACGACATCATCACTCGGCCCCGCGCTACTTAGGCGCTTCACACGTTGTTCTGAAGAGGCCTGGTCTACCGGGCCTCTTCCTTTGCTCATGCTTATATGCTGTGGGAATCCTGTTTGAAATGGCGCGTTCCAGTATCTACTTGCAATCCCAGTGCGGTACATACGCCGGTGTAAACTAAGTGTCTGCCCGAGGTCTATCGGGCGAGGAGTTGTCGATCCAATGAAGACTTCCAAGGGCTCTGACGACTCGTTGCGCTGCTCCTTTTGCCACAAATCCCAGGATACTGTCGCCAAGCTGATCTCATCTCCTTCGGACTATCCGCGCGCCTACATCTGCGATGAGTGTGTTGCGGTCTGCAACTCCATCCTGGATGACGACCGCAGCGAAGTGCAGCCGGGCACCGCGCCCGCGCACCTGCCCAAGCCGCACGAGGTCAAGGCCTTTCTCGACGAATACGTTATCGGTCAGGACCAGACGAAGAAGAAGCTTGCCGTCGCGGTCTACAACCATTACAAGCGCATCCAGATGAACCGCACGCGCGGCAACGATGTCGAACTGGCAAAGTCGAATATCCTGCTTGTTGGTCCCACAGGCAGCGGCAAGACACTGCTGGCGCAGACACTCGCGAAGATGCTGGATGTGCCCTTCGCCATCGTGGATGCGACCACGCTGACTGAAGCCGGCTATGTGGGTGAAGACGTCGAAAACATCATCCTGAAGTTGTTGCAGGCAGCAGACGGCGATGTACAGAAGACGCAGAGCGGCATCATCTACATCGACGAAATCGACAAGATTGGCCGCAAGGACGAGAACCCGTCCATCACCCGCGATGTGAGCGGTGAAGGCGTCCAGCAGGCTCTACTCAAGTTGCTCGAAGGCACCATCGCCAACGTGCCGCCGCAGGGTGGGCGCAAGCATCCGCACCAGGAATTCACCATCATCGACACGACGAACATCCTCTTCATCTGCGGTGGTGCATTCGTCGGCCTGGAGAAGGTGATTGCACGCCGTATCGGCAAAAAGGCCCTCGGCTTTAAGACCTCGAACATGGAAGGCAAAGAGGCGGAGGTTACGCCGATCCGCCCGCAACGGGACACCGAGCTGCTACGCCAGGCGGAGCCGCAGGATCTGCTGAAGTACGGCCTGATTCCGGAGTTCGTGGGCCGCTTGCCGGTGCTCGGCATTCTGGATGAACTGGACGAAGCCGCGCTGATCGACATCCTCACGCGCCCGCGCAACGCCATCCTGAAGCAGTATGCAAAGCTGTTCGAGTATGAGGGCGTGAAGGTCACGTTCACGGCTGATGCCGCGCAGGCTGTCGCACATGAGGCGCTACAGCGCAAGGTAGGCGCGCGCGGTCTGCGTATGATCCTGGAAGAGCTGATGCTCGACCTGATGTACACCATCCCGACCAACAAGAAGATCAAGGAACTCGAGATCACGGCAGACATGGTGAAGAAGCGCAACATCATCCTGCCAATGCAACTCGAAAAGGCTGGCTGAGAGGCAACAGGATTGGATATCAAAAGGGGCGCAGATCAAATCTGCGCCCCTTCTCGTTCCCATTGTGGATTCCATGTTCTTGTCACCAATGCTGCACTCTGCAACCCGGTAGTGAACAGACTACAATCGCGTGAAGCGCCTTGCGGTCTCCGCATCGGGAGCACCAGCAAACGCGTCTAAAGGGAGTGACCATGCCAAAGCCAACCGCAGCCCCAGACGGCGACGTACGCAAGCTCCCCATGATGCCCATCCGCGATATGGTCATCTTTCCACACATGATGACGCCGTTCGTCGTCGGTCGCGAATCGAGCGTTCGAGCGCTTGAAGAAGCGCTCACCGGCGACCGCAAGATCTTCCTCGCCACCCAGCATGACGCCAGCATCGACGAGCCAAGCGCCGACGACATCTTCGAAACCGGCACCATCGGCACCATTGTGCAGAGCGTCAAGATGCCCGACGGCAACATCAAGGTGCTGGTCGAGGGCGTTGAACGCGCCCGCACCCTCGAGCTGCACGACGAAGATGGTTTCTTCGTTGCCACCGTGCGGACCGGCAAGACCGAGCTCGTCGTGACGCCCCAGGTCGAGCAGTTGATGCAGACCGTGCAGTCGCGATTTGAACAGCACCTGAAGCTGCAGCAGTCCCTGAACTACGAAACCGTCGCCGCCAGCGTGCGCACCGACGAGCCGGCCAAGCTGGCTGACGTGATCGCCGCAAACCTGCAGCTTTCCATCGAGGAGAAGCAGGAGCTGCTGGACATCTTCGATCCGGCGCAGCGTCTGGCAAAGATCGCCGATGTACTTGACATTGCCATCGAAAAGCTCAACATGGACCGCACCGTGCAATCGCGCGTGAAGCGGCAGATGGAGCGCGCGCAGAAGGAGTATTACCTCAACGAAAAGATCAAAGCGATCCAGAAGGAACTCGGCCGCGGCGAAAAGAGCGAGTGGGACGAGCTGAAGAAAAAGATCGAAGCCGCCGGCATGCCCAAGGATGTCTTCGATAAGGCGACCCAGGAGCTCAAGAAGCTCGAAGCAATGCCGCCCATGTCGGCCGAATCGACCGTCTCGCGTAACTATCTCGACTGGCTGCTGGCTGTGCCGTGGAAGAAGAAGTCGAAGGAAATCCGCAGCATCGATCACGCCGAAAAGATCCTGAACGAGGACCATTACGGCCTGCCCAAGATCAAGGACCGCATCCTCGAGTTTCTCGCGGTGCGGCAGTTAGTCAAAAACCCCAAGGGCTCCATCCTCTGCTTCGTCGGACCTCCGGGTGTCGGCAAAACATCACTTGGCATGTCGATCGCCAAGGCGACTGGCCGCCAGTTCGTGCGGATGTCGCTCGGCGGCGTGCGTGACGAGGCGGAGATTCGCGGACATCGCCGCACCTACATTGGTTCCCTGCCCGGCCAGATCATTCAGAGCATGAAGAAGGCCGGCACGAAGAACCCGGTGATCATGCTCGATGAGATCGACAAGATGGCTGCGGACTTCCGCGGCGATCCAGCATCGGCGCTGCTCGAAGTGTTGGATCCTGAGCAGAACGCGACCTTTCAGGACCACTATCTCGACGTGGAATACGATCTGTCGCAGGTGCTCTTCGTCGCCACGGCCAACGTGCTGCACACCATCCCCGGCCCGCTGCAAGACCGCATGGAAATCCTGCGGCTGCACGGCTACACGGAAGTCGAGAAGCTGGAGATCGCCAAGCAGTACCTCGTAAAGAAGCAACGCGAGGGTACCGGCCTGACCGAAGACAACATCGAGTTCAGTGACGCCGGCCTGAAGGACATCATTCGCAGCTACACGCGCGAAGCCGGCGTCCGCAACCTGGAACGCGAGATCGGCAACGTCTGCCGTAAAGTAGTCCGGCGAGTGGTGAAGCAGGGCGAGAAACACACCAAGGAAGTGATCTCAGGCGCAAACATCGCGGAGTTTCTCGGCGCGCAGAAGTTCCGCGACTCCGTCGTGCAGGAGAAGTCGGAGATCGGCTTGGTGACCGGCCTGGCGTGGACGGAAGTCGGCGGCAGCATCCTGCAGACTGAGGTGCAAGTACTTGACGGGAAGGGCAAGCTGACCACCACAGGCCAGCTCGGCGATGTGATGACGGAGTCGGCGCAGGCCGCGCTCAGCTACGTGCGTTCCCGCGCGCAGCATCTTGGGTTGCCGAGGGATTTCTACCGCAACATTGACATCCACGTGCACGTGCCGGAGGGTGCGATCCCGAAGGACGGTCCATCCGCCGGTATTACTCTTGCAACGGCGCTCACCAGCGCTCTCACCATGATCCCGGTGCGGCGCGACATCGCCATGACCGGCGAAGTCACCCTGCGCGGCAAGGTGCTGCCCATCGGCGGCCTCAAAGAGAAGCTGCTGGCGGCCCACCGTGCCGGTATCCGCGAAGCTGTCATGCCGAAGGACAACGAAAAGGACTTCGACGAGCTGCCACAGCTGATTAAGGACGAGATGAAGCTCCACTTCGTCGCAGAGATGGACGATGTGCTGCGCATTGCGCTTGAGGGCCGCCTGCCCACGCTCGAAGAGGACGTCCCAACAGCGCTCACAGGCACCATGCCGCCACCCAAAACGATGCACGTACCCGGCAGCGAAGCACGTCAGTAGATTGCGCCTCGACAAAACAGAAGGCCGGCATAATGCCGGCCTTCTGCTGCTTGGAAAACGATGTCAACTCTTGCGGCCGGCGAATAGGTGGCCGATCAGCGAGATCACCCAGAGGATCGCGAGAATGTGGATGAGCAGGCTTGCGCCATGGGTCAGGAACTCACCCGCAATCCACAGCAGGAAAAGAACACCGGCAATGCCAAGAAACATAATCGATCTCCTCCGATGCCTGCTCGATGCGGGCATGCGAACGAATACATAGACTTGCGGCGTCAGTTCGAAGTTGTATTTGCTTCACTTTTTCGTAGGAAAGCCGATTCCGTAACGGTTCCTACGAGTCTGTCATCCCGCAGCGTAGCAGAGAAATCTGCTTGACTGGTGGCCGACTTACACGTCTTTGAAAGCAGATCCCACCGCTCCGCTGCAGGATGACAGACACTGAGGGCTATCGGGCCTTTAAAGGCAGCCGCCCGCAATGGAAGGAATAAACATCACCTCGTCGCGATCCTGGAACTGGTAGGTGTCGCCGCCAAGAAAGCGGATGTCCTCATCGTTCACATAGACATTGATGAACTTGCGCAAGGAGCCATCAGCGTCGCGGATGTGCGCGCCCAGCTCTGGAAACTTCACACCCAAGTCGTCGATCAGGTGCGGCAGAGTGTTTGCTTCGGACTGAACCTGCTTGGTGCCGGCGGTGTGCCGCGCAAAGGCGGCGGGTAACATAACGCGAATCGACAACTCTAATCTCCTTCGGCAAGCGCCAGCTCGGGCTCTGCCGCAGCAACACCGTCCAGCTCGTTGATGTAATCCTCGAAGTCCGCCAGCCGCGGACGAACCGCGCGGCCCAACGTAAAGCGATCGCTGATGCAGTCGGTCGTCTTCAGGCCGTTGCCAGTGATGCAGACGACAGTGAGTTCCTCGGGTGCGATGCGGCCCTGCGCGATCAGCCGCGCGGTGACCGCGGTGGTGACGCCGCCGGCGGTTTCGGTAAAGATGCCCTCCGTCTCGGCAAGCTCTTGAATGCCGGAAACCACTTCGACGTCCGACACATCTTCGGCCCATCCGCCGGTCTCGCGAATCATGCGCGACGCAAACGGACCGTCAGCCGGATTGCCGATGGCAAGCGAACGGGCGATGGTGTTTGGCCGCTGCGGCGTGATGAGCTCCGTGTTGTTCTTGACTGCCTGCGCGATGGGCGAGCAGCCGGTCGCCTGAGCGCCGAAGAAGCGTACCGGCTTCGCCTCAACCAGGCCGAGGTAGGTCAGCTCATCGAACGCCTTCTTGATCTTGCGGATGAGCGAGCCACCTGCCATGGGCACAACCACGTTGTCCGGCAGCTTCCATCCAAGCTGCTCCGCAATCTCAAAGCCCACAGACTTCGATCCCTCCGCGTAGTACGGCCGCAGATTTACGTTGACGAAGCCCCAGTTGTACTGGTCGGCGATCAGCGAGCACAGCCGGTTCACGTGGTCGTAGTTGCCGTCGATGCGCACCAGCCGCGCGCCGTAGATCAGCGTGTTCAGAATCTTTGCTGGCTCAAGATCAGCCGGCACGAGGATGCACGCCTTCAGGCCCAGACGCGCCGACTGCGCCGCAACCGAGTTCGCAAGATTGCCCGTCGATGAGCAGCCGACCACGTCGAAACCAAAGGCTCGAGCATTCGCCAGAGCGACCGCGACCACCCGATCCTTGAAGGAAAGCGTTGGGAAGCAGACCGCGTCGTTCTTGACATAAAGATTGGCCGAACCCAGGCGCTTGCCCAGGTTCTTCGCCTTGATCAGCGGCGTAAAGCCGACCGGCAGATCGGGCTCGAAGCCCTCGGGAATCGGCAGCAGCGAGCGGTAGCGCCACATGCTGTTCGGCCCCGCTTCAATGGATTTGCGGGTAAAGATGCTGCGTGCCGCTTCCAGGTCGTAGCGCACCTCCAGCGGAGTAAACGACTCGTCGCAGATGGAAAGCGGCTGATTGCCGTAGCTCTTGCCGGATTCCTTCGAATAGAGCTCGTACGGGGTACACGCAGACGAAGCAGATGCCATGGAAATCCTTCTCCCAGGTGGAAGCGGATACGATCTGCGACGCTCTGCTGAAGAGGCACGTGCGGAAAACACCCGTACGCGAAGGAAGTCTGATTAGACGGTCATACCGCTGGTCCACGCGTCGTGGGGCTGTATCCCGAATCTCATGTTCCCCGATTAACCAATCAGGAGAGAGGTGACACCGGTACAGACCTCGTCCGGTTGTCGTGGCGTCGCAGGGCTCGTCCCTCAGCCACTCTTCATGAAACTCAGGCCTGCACACCCTTGCGGTTGCGCAGACTTGATGTAGTTCGTTGTAGCACGCGCAGCATCGCGGCGCAAGGTTCCCTACGGATTGCAGTCAAACTGCGTGCAGCATGCCGCGCACGCCATTCACGAAGCGCTGCGGATCAAACTCTGTCCGCAGGATCTCATCGGGGCAGTCGGTCAGCACGGCGACACGCCAGTTGCACACGAACGCAACCATCTGCTCGGGCTGTGCTGTCTTGATCTCAGAGCACATCTCTTCGGCGTCCGCGACCTTGTGCTCGCCCTCGACATCGATCAGCACCAGGTCGTACGGTCGAGCCCAGAACAGCGACAGACCCTCTGCCGTTGAAAGTGTCGAATCGACGGCAAAGCCTGCCAGCCGAAGGATCTGGTCGCGCAACGGCCGGAGCATCTCGCGCGCGCAAATATGCAGGATCGACTTCGCTGCGGGGTCAGAGGGCATCGGTGACATGTCTTATAAGTTGGCAAATCCCACGCGCTGCACAGCCCACCATGCGCCGCCTGCGGAGATGATTTGACCGTGGGCACAGTGTACCGGAACTCCCACGCAAAAGGCTAGATAGAAGGCATCCTGGAACGGGCCTGTGGCTCCCTTTTGGCTTCGCTATCATCCAATGCAGGGCAATGATGCGGAGTGGGGCAAGCCGGTTCGTCTCCGCACCCATTCCTCTGTATCCAGTAGGAGACTTCGATGGCAGGCTTGCATCCTCTGCAAAAGATTCTGCAGCACCGTATCGCTATCATCGACGGCGCTATGGGCACGACGATCCGCACCTACGGTATGACCGAGGCGGACATGCGCGGCACGCGATTCGCAGACTCAGAAAAAGATCTGCTCAACAACGGCGACCTGTTCAGTCTGACGCAGCCGGAGATGATCTGCGACATCCATCGCCGCTTTCTTGAGGCCGGTGCGGACATCGTTGAGACCAATACCTTCAGCGCAACCAGCATTGCCCAGAGCGAATTTTTTGTAGACGATCCCCGCGAGACCGGCGGCCGCAAAGACCCGGAGTTCTACACAAAGATCATCGAAGATGCCTCTCTGAATGACCTTGCGTGGGAGATCAACGAAACCTCCGCTAAGCAGTGCCGCACATGGGCTGACCGCGTGGCGAACGACACTGGCCGGCAGCGCTTTGTCGCGGGGGCCATCGGGCCGCTGACCGTCTCACTTTCGAACTCGCCGGATGCGGGCGATCCCGGCTTCCGCGTGGTCACCTTCGACCAGGTAAAGCAGGCCTACGCGCACCAGGTGCGTGCTTTGATGGCGGGCGGATCAGACCTGCTGCTGGTTGAAACCATCTTCGATTCACTCAATGCAAAAGCGGCTCTCGTCGCGATTCGCGAAGTCTTTGACGAGACCGGCAAGGAACTGCCGTTGATGATCTCCGCGGCGGTCGGGCGTGGCGGCGAGACGATGATCTCCGCCCAGACGATCGAGGCATTCTGGACTGCGGTACGGCACGCCAGGCCGCTTTCCATAGGCCTGAACTGCTCGCTCGGGCCGGACCTAATGTACCCGTTCTTGGAAGAGTTGTCGCAGAAGGCAAGCACTGCCATCTCCTGCTATCCCAACGCGGGTCTGCCGAACCCGCTATCACCCACCGGCTTCGATCTTGAGCCGGAGGACATGGCTCGCTATCTTGGCGAGTTTGCAGGAGACGGCCTTATCAACATCGCCGGTGGATGCTGCGGCAATACGCCGGACCACATCGCTGCCATCGCTGAGGCGCTTGAAGGCAAGGCGCCGCGCGATCTGGACTTCTCGCCTGTGCGAGAAAACGTTGCCGGGATCGCCGCATGAGCGATGTGCAAGCGGTCAAGCCGCTTCGTCTGTCGGGTTCGCAGCCGTTCACGCAGCAGCCCGGCGTCTTCATCCTGCTGGGCGAGCGCACCAACGTGGCCGGCTCGCCCAAGTTCGCGAAGCTCATCAAAGAGGGCCGCTACGAAGAAGCGGTGAGCGTCGCTCGCCAGCAGGTGGAGAACGGCGCGAACGTCATCGACATCTGCATGGACGAGGGCATGATCGACGGCGTCGCTGCCATGACCCGCTACCTGCAGCTGCTGGGCAGCGAGCCCGAAGTGGCCAAGGTGCCGTTCATGGTCGACTCCTCCAAGTGGGAGGTCATCGAGGCAGGCCTGAAGTGCCTGCAGGGCAAGGGCATCGTCAACTCCATCTCGCTGAAGGAAGGCGAAGACAAGTTCCGCGCGAACGCACGCACGGTGCTGAAGTACGGTGCGGCTGTCGTCGTGATGGCCTTCGATGAGCAGGGCCAGGCCGCCACCTACGAGGACAAGATCCGCATCTGCGAGCGCGCCTATCGCATCCTCGTGGATGAAGTCGGCTTCCCGCCGGAAGACATCATCTTCGATCCCAACATCCTCACCGTCGCCACCGGCATGGAAGAACACAACAACTACGCGCTCGACTTCATCAATGCCACACGCTGGATCAAGGCGAATCTGCCTCACGCCAAGGTGAGCGGCGGCGTCTCGAACATCTCGTTCAGCTTCCGCGGCAACAACAAGGTGCGCGAGGCGATGCATTCTGCCTTCCTGTACCACGCGATCGGCGCAGGCATGGACATGGGCATTGTGAATGCCGGCATGCTTGAGGTGTACGAGGAGATTGATCCAGAACTTAAAGTGCTGGTTGAAGATGTTCTGCTAAATCGAAGGCCCGACGCAACCGAGCGGCTGGTAGAGTTCGGTGAGGCGCTGAAGGCCGTTGGTGGAGATGCCACTGCAGCCATCGAGAAAAAGACGGAAGAGTGGCGCAACGGCACCGTCGAGGAGCGGCTGTCGCACGCGCTGGTCAAAGGCATCGACACGTACATCGATGCCGACACCGAAGAGGCCCGCGCGAAACTTGGCCGTCCGCTGCTGGTCATCGAAGGGCCGTTGATGGACGGCATGAGCGTTGTCGGCGACCTCTTCGGCGCGGGCAAGATGTTTCTGCCGCAGGTGGTCAAATCGGCACGTGTGATGAAGAAAGCTGTCGCCTACCTGACGCCCTACATGGAGGCCGAAAAGGCCGAGTTGGCAGCGCAGGGCATCGTCAGCAAGGCACAGGGCAAAATCGTTCTGGCGACCGTCAAAGGCGACGTGCATGATATCGGCAAGAACATTGTGGGCGTGGTCCTGGCCTGCAACAACTACGAAGTGATCGATATGGGCGTGATGGTGCCCGCGGAGAAGATTCTCGCGCGCGCCAAGGCCGAGAACGCCGACATCATCGGGCTTAGCGGCCTCATCACGCCGTCCCTCGACGAGATGGTGCACGTGGCCCGCGAGATGGAGCGCCAGGGCTTCAGCATCCCGCTGCTGATCGGCGGCGCGACCACCAGCCGCGCTCACACTGCCATCAAGATCGCTCCACACTACAAGGAACCAGTCGTGCATGTCACCGACGCAAGCCGTGCCGTGCCCGTGACCACCAGCCTGCTGAGTGAAGATGGACACGCGCTCTTCATCGAACAGCATCGCGCCGAGTACGAAGCCATCCGCAAGGCGCACTCCGCTCCGAAGCAGGCGATGACGCCCATCC
>CAZZVI010000103.1:0-11039 GCA_964657335.1 uncultured Terriglobus sp. | reverse complement strand
CACAAACGTCGTGCCGGCGGCCGGCGCTGCCGCTGCGGCGGTTGTCTCGGCGGATGGCGGAGCAAGGCGAATGACGGGAGCCGGCTTGCTGCCTGCGTCCGGAACGACCGCCTCGGTCGAGGCTGATTCGCGGGACGCTGCGGCAGGCGTCACCGGGCGCGAGGACGCTGTGGATGTGCCTGCCGGCGGCACGTAATCGGGTACGGCAGCGGTCGCGGGCGACGGCTTGGCGCTGGACGTGCTGTCCGCCACAGAGGCCCCGGCAGGTGCGGTGTTGTCGTTTGCAGCGATCGCCGCAGACGGAGCGGACTTGTGTCCGATGGAGTATCCGAAGCCGAAGAACACCGCGCACAGTAGCGCAAGCGCGAAGAACAGCGCAAGCACGATGCCGGTGTTCAGCGTGAACTCGTGGTCTGCGGGCGGGTGGTCCAGCTCGCGAGCGGACCTTCCCGCCGCGTCACCACGGCCATCGCTGCGCCGTGGCAGCGTCACGTCGTCGTCGGTGTCGTCAAACTGCGGGCTCATGGCAAGGCGCTTTCCTGCTGCTTAGAAGTGCAGGTAGATACCGACCTGCGGCTCCGTGGTAAAGGTATGCTGCTTGATGGTCAGGTAATTCTGGCCGAAGTCAGGCGCAAGATAGATCAGTTGCCGCACACCGGCACGAATGCCGACGGAGTCGCCGAAGATGAGGCTTTCTCCACCGACGCTGTAGTAGTAGGCGGCGCGTGCCTGGGTTTGCAGCCCCTGGCCGCCGTTCTTTGTGGGCTTGAACTCGAGTGTGCCCGCGCCCGCGCTGATGTACGGCTGAAAGCCGAAGATGCGATGCGGCGGACGTACGAGGTATCCGACGGTATACTCCGCCGCCGTGGCCTGGGCCTGGAACGGTCCGTTGGAGCCGCCGGTCGTGGGGTTCTGGTTGCAGCAGGTGTAGCTTTCCGTCGTCCTGGCGTACCCATAGTTCAGCTCCAGGCCCTTGTACGGAGACTTCTGCCCGCGCAGGCTGGCAAGCACGCCGGCAGCGGTGCTCGTGCTCTGCGTCACGGGATAGGGCGCGCCCAGGATGCTCTGGTTCACAGTTCCCGACACGTCCTTGGTGAAGAACGCTGTTCCGGCGACGCCCAGATCGAAGTGGGCGAGGAAACGTGCGGTGTGCGTCGGTGCCTGGGCATCCTGCGCACGCATGAAGGACGGAACCGCTGCGAGAAGAAGAAAAAAGAAGGCGTACCGCTTTAGCATCAACTACAAAACCTCGGGCCTACCGTGATGTTTCCCGGCCAGCTAACAGTCTACTTGAGACGCCTGCCGAATCTACGCGGATTGCGTCAGCGGAACCGCCGCGACTTCCAGCGTGAGGCCGTCGGCGCGCAGCACCTTCACGCGCTCCCCGGCGGCGACAAACGAGTCGCTGGAGGTGAGCTTGGCCCGCCACAACTCGCCGCGCACCAGGATCTGCCCCTCGGGCGCGAGTTCTGTCTGGGCGATCGCCAGCCAGCCAAGCATGGCGTCCGAGCCGGTTCTTGCCTTGGCGCGACGTGATTCCATGCCCAGGATCATCAGGGTCGCGGTCACGCCGCCGAAGCCGAGGCCGGCGCCAATCGCGGTTCCCCACGCGACCTGCAGCTGCGGCAGCGGGCCTTCGACCAGCGTCGCTAGACCGATCACAAGGCACACGATGCCCGCGGCTGCAAGAAGGCCGTGCGCGGAGTAACGCGCCTCCAGCAGAAGCAGGAACACTGCGGCAAAGCAGAGCAGAACACCCCCAGTATTGAGCGGCAGCATGTGCAGTGCGAAGACGGCGAGGAGCACCAGAAGGACGCCTGCAGCGCCGGGCACCACCGTCCCGGGCGTGTTTACCTCAAGGTAGATCAGCAACAGCCCGAGTGTCAGCAGAAGGACGGAGAGGTCCGGGTTCATCAGCGCCAGCAGCAACTGCTCCTGGGGCTTTACTTCCGCGACGACCGGATGCGCTCCAGCGAGCCTTAGTGTGATCGTCTGCCCGTCGCGCTTCACCACGCGGCCGTCCGCGAAGCGCAGCGCATCTGCGGGCCTAACCGCTAACCCATCGATAAAGCCTGCCTGCAGCGCCTCGGCCGCGGTGAACCAGTGAACGCCGCCGGAGAGTTCTTCCGCCGCGGTATCGCTGCGGCCGTGTGCCGCGGTCGCTCGGCTCAGTTCCGCCAGCAGGTGCTGGCTGCCGCTGATTCGCGTTTCCGCCGTGAGGCCGTGTGGGGGCAACGTCCAGAGCGGCGAAAGGTAGGTCTCAGGGTGCATCAGGGCGACGTCCGCCTCGGCCAGCAGCCGCAATCCCTCCCCGGAAATGCGCGTCTGCGACGCACCTGCCCAGACGATGATCGGCACGCGGGAGCGGCGCATGTGGGCCACCATCCTGTCGGTGTCCGCGGCGGTTCCACCGGGCGTGCTCAGGTCTATGAGCACAGCGGCGAAGCCTTCGTCGTTGGCACGGTCGAGAGCTCGGTCAAAGACAAAGGCACGTTCCTTTTGCAGCGTGTCGTGCAGATTGATCTGCAGAACGGCGGGCTGGGCGAAAGCCGGGAGAACGCCGGCGAAGATGCCGAGCACGACACCGAGGAACAGGGCTATGGGAGAGCGGGCGGCCCATCCGGTGTGTCTTGCGTGTGGGCCATGGGCGCGGCTCATGGAATCGCGACTCCGCGAGTCGAGAGCAGATTCTTCATGCCGCGCACGGCCGGACTATCTGGTTCCAGCTGGGTCGCATTCTGCACATCGCTTGCGGCGGCTGTGGTGTTGTTGGCGGCGAGGTCAAGCCTCGCCAGCAGCAGGTAGGCGGCCGCCGTGGGTTTGCTGTCCAGGCTGGCTTGCGCTTCTTTGCGCGCGTCGTCTGGCTGACCGGAGCGCTCGCGCACCATGCCCAGGCCGAGATGGCCCGACGCGGACTTGGGGTCGGCTGCGACTGCTGATTGAAACTCACGTTCTGCTTCCAGTACGAGGCCCTGCGACAGGTAGTCCTGCCCCGCCTGCGCGTATTCCTCGGCTCCCTGCGCAGGCGGCATGGTGCTGATGCGGGTCGCCCGCATCTGGTCAAGCTGAAATGCGGCCTGCCGGAAGGCGGCCTCAGAGTAGGTGCGGCGGATGCGCTCCTGCGGGTCGTAGCCAGCCGGTGCTGGCTGTGTGCCCGCGAGCACCGCCTGCAACTGCTTCGCTTCGGCGTCCCCGGGACGCAGCTTCACCGCCTGATCGATCTCCGTTTTCGCGTGCGCCGTATCGCCGCGCCGCCGCATGGCGACCGCTACATTGAAGTGGTACTCCGCGTCCTGCGGATCGGCGGCGGAGGCGCGCTGCAGCAGCGGCGTTCCCTCCTTGTGCTGGCGGGCCATCGCGACGCCCTGGTTGTTCACCACTTCCGGCAGAGGCAGCTTGACGCTGACAGCGCCGAATGCGCCCTCCGCGTCGGCGTAGTGTGCCGTGTTGAAGTTCGCGAGTCCGCGATAGAAGCCGGCTTCGAGTGCCAATGGATCGTTCGCGGGCACCTTCGCCAGCGTCGCAGCGGCATCGTCATAGTCGCCGTCCGCGTACTCGTCCTTGCCCAAAGCCAGCAGGGCGTCAGAGCTGTTGGGAGCCAGCTCCACGGCGGTCTTCAGCCGCTTCAGCCGCTCGTCGTCCGTGGGCGCCGTGATGCCGCGGATGTAACTCTCATACGCGTCCAGCTTCAGCCCAGCCGATGCGGCGACAAAGGTGTTTTCGGACACGGCAAACTTGGCGTCCATCTCCCGCGCACTCAACCATGCCAGGTTGTTTTCCACCTCGAGCAGGCGCTGCAATGAGGAGCTTTGCTCCAGCGGCTTCGACAGCGTCAGCCGGTTCACCTGGAGCACCTGTGCCTGCGCCGTGACCGCGCTGTCCTTCACGTTGAAGCTGCCGACCAGGACGAACTGCGCATCCAGCGTCTGCGCGATGCGGATGGTGGTAGCCCGCGATGGGCGAAAGCCGGCGGGCAGGCCGAGATGGTCCAGCGCGTAGACGCGGTCGTCGCGGGAGATCGTCAGAAATCCCGCCGAGCGCAGACGCTGATTGAGCGTCGCCGCAAAGGATTCGCCGATCCAGTCCAGGTTGGGCTGCCCGGAGCGGTTCTCGAAGGGCAGCACCAGCACCACACGGCCGCCTGCCTCGTCTGTCTGCGCCTGCAGACCTGTCGCGAACAACACTACGAAGGCCGCAGCCACAAGACACCGGATGCTGGCGGTCAGGCGCATGGAAGCGATTATAAGTTGCCCAGCGGACGCCGCGCTCTGCAAAACAGACGGTTGCCAATGGAATGCCTACTCCATCCGTTTGAAGCTGCCAGGCGTTGCACCTTGCAGCGCTGCGATCACCCGTTCAACGTCAACCTTCAAGGTGTTCCAGTCATTCGTATGGAGTATCAGCAAGGCTCGCCCTCGCCCGACTAGGTTCTGTTGGTAGGAGAGGTTCTTATCAGCGGTGATCATCAGATCGAAGCCTTCAGCCTCCGCGGCCGATAGCAGATCGCCGTTTTCCAACTCTTGCCATCGCATCTCTGCTGCCGTGGTTACATGGTCGAGTGGCAGAAACTTGCGGCTTCTTCGGCACGTTATGGTCGAACAGTATCTTCACAGATGAAGTGCGGCGGACTGCTCGGCCGCGAACTGCAACAGGCCCCGGATGCAAGACTCCGGTATGTCGAAGTTTTCAGAAATCTCTTCGACAGAAGAGCCATGCGCGAAGTTCTCGACCACGCTGTCAGCCTGTACACGCGTGCCTTTCAGAATGGGAACACCGCTCACCTTGCGGGGATTCACTTCTACAAGAGAGCAATGCGTCCAATCGATCGCTGCATTCTCGAGCCGTGTCGTCATGGGTAAAGCATACTGGTTCACGGCTTTGTGGGAAGACCACCCTGGGTTAAGGCTCGTCCTTCGATCATTACGCACGTCATAACCGCGCGGGAATGTGAGCAGTGCAGCCCATTGCCCTTTGCGCTCTTCCTGCCATGCGACCGTGCCGCCCAGTGCGTGGGCGATCTCGATGGGCAGCAGGTCGCGATGATAGTCGTAGAAGCGCTGGTCGCTACCACGGTCTCCGCTCAGGTTCAGGCTGCCATGCGGCGGGTCGTACTTGGTCGAGAAGACTAGCGCCGTGTCGTACGCGCCGGCGTTCGCCGCGGCTTTTGCGACTTCTTCCGCGGTGAAGTTCTGTATCTCCGTTGTCCGCATGGGCGTGCGAACGTAGCCCAGCTCCGGCTTCTGTAGATCGGCCGCGACCGGCCACGCAGTGAGCACGGTGGCTCCGCGGTAGCGGCGCTGCATTTCGCGGATGGCGTGCTGGTGCAGCACGATCATGTCGCGATAGGCGAGATTGTCTTCCGGCGCAAACGGGTATGGCGGGTTGACCTCGCATCCGACGGCGAAGCCCAGCAGTGACAGCGCAGCGATGGCCGGCCAGGAGCGCACGCGGCTCTTCCACACCGCGACGCACAGGATCAGCAGTAGCGGATACGCGGGCAGCAGGTAGCGCGTCAGCAGAGCTCCGCCCAGGATGGAGAATGCGATCCACTGCGTCATCAGCAGGAACAGCAGCAGGCGCACCGCGCCTCGTTGCAGGAACGGGTTGTCCTCGCGCGATGGCAGCAGCAGCACCGCCAACGTCGCCAGCACGGGCACAAACAGGTTCATGTGAATCGTCAGGTGAACGAACCGGTGCCGTAGTGAGAGCAGCACACGCAGGACCGAGAGATTGCCCGTTGCGTTGTAGCGCAGGAACTCGGGGTTGCCGAACATGAAGCCGGTCTTTGCGCGATGGTAGAGGTACCAGCCGAGCAACGGCAGAGCAGGGAAGGCGAGTGCGGCGAGCCGCACACTGCCGGTGCCCCATAGCCTGCCCTGAGCTTGCCGAAGGGTATCGCTTCCGAGAGATGGGACTTCACTTAATCCATCAGCGCTCCCGGTTCCGCTCGAAGCACGTACATGAAACGCCCCATGTCTCGAAAGCGAGACATGGGGCATCCACATGAGCCAAAGTTCCAACAGAAAAAGCGCTGCTGGAATCACAACCGCCGTCTCTTTTGCCAGGGAAGCGAGCGCGAACAGGAGACCTGCGCTGATGGCGTTGGCGGTTGCGCCTGCGGCAGGCTTGCCGGTCCACTCGGTGCGGTCGGCGTAGAAGCTGATCGCCCACAGCGTGAATGCGGCGGCAAACATATCGGCATGCGCGAGCGTGGTCTGCGCGAACCACACGGGATGGATCGCCGTAAGCATCATCACAGTCAATCCCGCCATGTCGCCCAGCAGGGTGCGCGCCAGCCGAAAGACAGCCAGCAGAGCCGCGGTTGTGACCAGGCACATCAGCAGGCGTGTGCTCAGGATGTGAAAGCCCGTCAGCTTCCACCACGCGGCCAGCAGGATCGATGGCAGCGGCGGATGCGCGTTGCGCATCGTCGTCTCCGGGATCAGCGTTCCCAGACGGAAAAAGTCCCACGCCGCGGGGATGTAGTAGCCGCCTTCATCCCAGAAGTAGGGCAGGCGCAGCAGCGTGATGTGCAGCAGGTAGACGCATAGAAAGACAGGAGCGAAGAGCAGCGGAATGGAGATGGGCGGCCGCAGCGGTTCGTTTCCTGATCTCGTCATGCGCACGCTCGCAGTGTGGATTCCTGCTGTAGTTCAAACGGAAAAGGGTCACTCCGCAACGAAGCGGAGGAATCTACTTCTCCGCTCGCCCTACGTGGCCGGCCGAAAAGCAGATCCCTCCGCTTCGCTACGGGATGACAATCCTTATGAGTCGAGATGGGCAATCCTCATAGGATGAAGTGCGGGAGAACGGCGTGCTTAGTTGACGGGGACGGGTCCGCCGCCGCCCTGGTACTGCTGGGGTTCCAGCCGCAGCTCGCCGAAGGTGCCTTCATACTGCGCCAGGTTCTGGCCCAGGATGTTGAACAGCGCCTTGGCCTGCTGCGGGCTCAGGAAGATGCCTTGCTTGGTCAGGAAAGTGACTTCGTCTGGTGTGTTGCTCTGCATGGTGCCGAAGACGAGTTGGAAGTCCCACACGCTCATGCGGATCTGCACGCTGTTGGCGTACACGTCGTTGTAGTCGTCGGACTGGGTGACGCGAAGGGTGGGCTCGGTGTTTGTGTTGTCGCTCATGCTCTCTCTGGTGGTGCGGGATTCTTGGTGCGGAAGAGGGGACTTGAACCCCTACGGATTGCTCCGCTAGATCCTAAGTCTAGTGCGTCTGCCAATTTCGCCACTTCCGCACGCATCTCCTAGTCTACCGCCTGGGCGCGATCGCCGCGCTTACGAGACCTCTTCGCTGATTTGGATCGATGGCTGCACATTGGTGAAATGAGGAATGTCGCCCACCACCTCGCCTCCATGCGCCTCGAGCGCTGCGGAGAGGTCGGCCATCGATGGGAACGTAAGCATGCCGATCAACTCGAAGGAGGGCTGTGAACCGTCGAGCGTTGCGGTTCCGCGGAGGAGCTGAACCTTCGTCAGACCCATGCTGGTGAAACGTTCGCGCACGAGCGGAATGTGCTTGTTGAGGTAGTATTCGTGGTCGAATTGAGACGATTCAGTTTTCGGGTACAGCACCGTGAGAATGACCATTTGGCCATAGTATGGTGTCTTCACGCCGGCCGGTGCACGAATCGGCTGCGTTCCCGATCTTTTTGCACGCCGGCGATCGGAAACACCTCGCCGTGAAACGCAAGAAAGACGCCCGGGGGCATCAACCGCGTCGCCAGCAGAGCTTCCGTCAGGTTCTGCAGAGCGTCGGAGCCTTCGATGCCGAAGGGAGTCATCGCGCCGGTAAAGACAACGGGCACGCTTGCGGCTTGGGCCATGCCGGCGAGCGCCGCTTCCACGACCAGACCCGTCTCGACCGCCGTATCGGTGCCATGCGTCACCAGGACAGGTGTACCAGCAGCTACATGCGCGAGGACGTGATGCGCGATCAGCGTACGGTCCTCCGTAGTCATCACCAGCGAGTCCTTGTTCATCAGCTCTTCGACGGTGATCTTCGTGTCGGGCAGGCGCAGCATCGCAAGGCACCGGCGCATCTGCGGCTCGGTGTTTTCCATAGAGCCGGCCTGCTCGACGTAACGTTTCTCAATGGTGCCGCCGGTGGTGAGCAGGGCTACGCGATGCATGGGAATGATGATAGCGAGTCAGCGGGTTCATGAGTCCGTCTCATGCGCTGCCAAAAAGAAGCGAGCCAGCGGAAACACCGCTGACTCGCTGACCTGCCGACTACTGACTCGCTACTGAATGATCTGCGACGAGTGCGTGCCGTTTGCGATCGCGGCCGCGCAGGTGGGTCCCGCAGAGGCCGGGAAGGGCGTGTTGCGTACCCGGACCAGAGCGCCGGTCGAGGCGTTCAACTGCAGGCCGGTCACCGTGTTGTCAAGGAAGTTGGACGTGTAGAGATAGATGCCGAGGGCGTTCTCGACCGTGACGCAGGTGGGTCCCGTGCCGGTTGCAGTCGCTCCGGAGCTGGTGGCGGAAAGCGCGCCGCTGTTGGCTGCAATCGCGAACGAAGACACGGTGTTGGCGTTGTAGTTCGTCACGTACAGGAACTTACCGCGCGGATCGACGGTAATGCCGCGGGGCTGTGACTGCGTGGCAAACGGGCCGGTGGTGATGGCCGTGGGAATGCCGCCAGCGCTCATGCTGTAGGCGATGATCTGGTTGCCCGAAGAGTCGGTCACATAGAGGAAGTTCCCGAGCGGCACCACGGCGAGCGCGCTGGCAAGAATGCCTGACGGATAGCCGGTCGACGTGCCCGCGCCTGCCGCAATCGTGGTGTTGCCGATGGGCGTGATGCCGCCGCCGCTCAGGTCGCGACGAAAGGCCAGCAGGTTGTTCGTCGTGTTGCCGTCCTGGTCGATCGCGTACACATAGCTGGAGCACGTTGCGTTGGTGCAGTCAGAGCCGTTGATGGAGGTGACGTTGGTGTTCGAGACGTTGCTCGTCACAGCGATGCCCACGGGCGTAAAGCCCAGCGGGAAGTACGAGAGCGAGCCGTTGGCTACAGGCGTGCCCAGCGAGACAAGGCCCGTGCTGTCGGTCGTGAGCGGGAAGACTTCCACGCCGCCGGGACCTGGGTTTGCCGTGGTGTAGCCGGGCTGATAGGTAAAGGCGACGTACAGAAACTTGCTGTCGCCGGAGATAGCCAGCGCGGTGGGAAAGCTGCCCGCGATCGTAACCGTCTTCTCGGCGTAGAGTTTGCCGTCGGTACCGATGGCAAAGTTGACGATGTTGGAGTCGTCACGGTTCACGACAAACACCGTCTTCTGGTTCGAGGTGATCGCCAGAGCCACGGGGTTGCGGCCGCCACTATCCTGCCCGGAACTGGCCAGGCGCAGGACCGCGCCCGTCTGATAGTCGATGCCGTACTCGTTCAGGATGCCGTCCGGGTTCGCGGTGGTGCCGCGCGACGAGGTCACGTAGAGAAAGCCGACGGTATAGTCGCGGCTGCAGGCGGTAAAGCCGAGGCAGGCAGCGAGCGAGAGCACGGAGGCTGCGCCGATCCGGCAGATGTTGTTCCACTTCATGCGATGCGTTTCCTCAAACTTCGTACAAACCGCGGCTCCGGGACGAACCTGGAGCCGCGGAGGTCTTTCCTAACTGGTAATACCGCTGAGCACCAGGCAAGCCGGCCGGCCCTGCGCCTGGAAGGTTGAGCCGTGCTGCAGAACGGTCAGCGTGCCGGTGGCGTGGTCGATGTGATAGCCGCTCACCGTGCCGTCCTGGTTGGAGATATACACCCACTGATGGGAAGGGTCTTCGACCATGCACACCGGTCCGGAGCCGACCGCGTAGGGGTTCAGGGTGCTGCCCTGCAGCGTCAGATTGCCGTTGGTCTGGATGGTGTAGGCAGTGATGCTGCTCTTGGCTGTCGTGGTCGAGGCGTTGTTCTGGTTCAGCACGTACAGGAACTTGCTGGCAGAGTCGGTGTAGGTCCAGACCGGCGAGACATTGACCGGTGTATTGGCGACGATGCCGCCGGTGACCGGCTGCAGCACGCCCGTGCTGCTGACCGTGTACTGCAGGATGCGGTTGTTCGCGCCGTCGGTCAGGTACAGGTACGCGCCGCCGGTGGTGATCGACGTGATGTTGTCCACCGTCGGCGGTGAGTCGATGACCTGCGTGGAGTTCGCGTTGACGGTGAGCTGTCCGCTGGTTCCCACCTGCAGCGAGGTCACGGTCTGGTCGCCATTGACCACGACCAGGACGCCGGAATTTGTGGTCTTGACGCGCGTGGGCGCCGGGCCGACAGGGGTGTACGTCAGGAAGGTGCCGTTCACCTTGACGGACTGGTTCTGCACCAGGGTCAGGCGACCCGTATCCGGGTCAATGGCAAAGACCGTAATGGAGCCGCAGGGCTTGCTGAGCAGGCTCGTTGCCGAGGCGCAGACCGTTGTGGTGTTCGGCGAGACACTGTCGAGAACGTACAGGTAGCCGCCGCCGGTCGCGATATCCATCCACTGGGGCGTGCCGCCCTGAGACGCAAACGCCTCCTGGAAGGTGAGTACGCCGTCGCCGCCGACGCTGAACTGCGCGACGGAATTTACCTGGTCGCCCTGGTTCAGAACGTACACATAACGCCCGCCGGGATTTACGACGGCCATGACCGGGTTATTGCCACCCGAGGAGAACGGCGAATGCACGATCTCCGTCAGATTTCCGGAGTTGTTATCAATCTTGTACCCGGTGATGGTGTTTCCGGCAGCGTTCGAAGCGGCCTTGCCTTCCATTACCCAAAGGTATCCAACGGTGCCAACGCCGCATGAACTCATTCCCAGGGCAAGGGCTACCGATACCACACAGGCCAGAACCAACCGGCCGCTTCCACTCAACTTCATGTGTTTCCTTCGAATCCCAAATCGGCCGCGGCGCGATGCTGCCGCACGTTGACTCATGCCATTCCCGGGAAGTGAAATGCTCTAGCGATTGTATGCGTCGTGGCGAGATTCCGCTACCGGCGAGTCTCGTCTTGCGTGCGATGCGGAGTAGACGGCTGCCACTTGCGAAAGAAAGCAGGCGCGAGGA
>CAZZVI010000102.1:9103-11140 GCA_964657335.1 uncultured Terriglobus sp. | reverse complement strand
CTGTGCGCGTTCTCCGGCCAGTGCGAGCGCTTTCCCGCGACCTACGACGGAGCCGAACTCAAGAGCCCGCACGTCGGCTGGAACTCGCTCGAAGACATCCGGCCCGACTCGAAGCTGCTGCGCGGCATCGCTCCCGGCGCGTTCGTCTACTACACCCACTCCTGGCGCGCGCCCGTCGATGCCGACACCGCAGCCACCACCCACTACGGCGGAGCCTTTACCGCAGCCGTCGAACGCGACAACGTGATGGGCGTCCAGTTTCACCCTGAGAAGTCGGGCGATACTGGTTTGCAACTCCTACGTAACTTCGTGAAGCTATGAAGCCATATGCCTCGTTATCCTGAGCGAAGCGATGAGTCCCGAAAGAGCCTCGGTCGCTGCGGTGTTTGAGAGCTTCTGGAGAAAGGTTCGAGCGGCAGGTGGCGATCCAGCATCGTCGGGATCCTTCGCTGCGTTCAGGATGACGCTGGATAAGGCTCACCCGTGTATGGTCGTCACATGCTGACAGCAGCCCACCTTCGTGGCCAGATGATCGGAGCGGCTATCCTCAGTGGTTTTGGTTGCGCCTGGGTGCTGCTGGCTCTCGCGAATTGGCCGCGTCATCCCGGCTGGTCTCTTCCTGCGGCTTGCATCGTGACGCTTTTGTTGCTGGTGCTATGCGTCCTGCGCTATGCCTCTGCAAGCAATCTGCCCAACTCGGACGACCCGATGGCAGCTGCGAGAGGCAAGCGCATGGGCATTGTCTTCGGCATCGTATTCGGACTCGAAGGTGGTTTCATCGCACTCAGCTCGGTGTTGCTTGTCCACTTCAACCTTGCTCCCTGGATTCCGGTGGCCACTGCTGTCATCGTTGGCATCCACTTCCTGCCTCTGGCGAGTGCGTTTGGGGTGCCGCTCTACTACTGGACCGGCGGACTCTGCATCCTCGGTGTCGTGGCTTGTTTGTTTATCCACGATGCTCCCAGCAGGGGGTTATCGGTCTGCCTCGTGATGGCGGCTGTACTCTGGGGGTCTGTTACGGCGTTACTACTTCAAGGAAAACATGGGCAACCCCTTTCATCACACAGTTGAGATCAGGCTGTCGCTCCACTCACATGAGAGGAGCCGGACATGCTGACGAAACGCATCATCGCCTGCCTCGACGTACGCGGGAAGCCAGGTGGGCCTGCGGGCTGAAGGCCCGCGTTGTAATAGCCTGGGGCAACGCCCCAGGTCAGGATCGCAATTACCGGTTGCGGGCTATAGGCCCGCGTTAAAGGTTTGAGATAAGGCGGGCCTTCAGCCCGCAGATTCTGCCAAATTTAAAAACCCCGGGCGTTGCCCTGGGGCTGTTATAGCTCGCGCCTTCAGCGCGATGGTGACTGGAATCACAGAGCGGGGGAATCGGTAGAAATATGCTGACGAAACGCATCATCGCTTGCCTTGACGTTCGCGGGGGCCGCGTCGTCAAGGGCATTCAGTTTGTCGACATCATCGACGCCGGCGACCCGGCCGAGCTGGCGCATCGCCATGCCGCCGCGGGTGCCGATGAGATTGTGCTGCTCGACATCACGGCCACGCACGAGGGGCGCGGCACGCTGATCGACACGGTGAAACGCACGGCGGCGGAACTGTTCATCCCCTTTACCGTCGGCGGCGGCATCCGAAGTGCGGAAGATGCTGCGGCGGTCTTCGATGCGGGTGCGGACAAGGTCAGCATCAATTCCTCAGCCATCGCGCGGCCCGAGCTGATCGGCGAGATCGGCGGCAGCTTCGGTGCGCAGGCGGTGATCGTTGCGATCGATGCGCGCCGTAGTCCTTCCACAAATCTGTCATTTCGACCGAAGCGAAGCGAGGCGGAGAAACCTGCTTTTTCTTCCGACGTCCTGAACGCCGAAATCTATGTCAGCGGCGGACGCAAGCCAACCGGCCTGCGTGTGGTCGATTGGGCTCGTGAAGCCGAGCAGCGCGGCGCGGGCGAGATCCTGCTGACCAGCATGGATGCCGACGGCACCCGCGCGGGCTTCGATGACGAACTGACCGCCGCCGTCTCGCAGG
>CAZZVI010000102.1:0-9003 GCA_964657335.1 uncultured Terriglobus sp. | reverse complement strand
ATAGCGGCTCTTCCAAGCGCACGACCGCTGATCGCAAGCCGCGCTAAGTGCAATGGAATGAATATTTTGACGATAAATGATTTAGATTGAGCGTTTTAGCCGATACCATAGGCTAAGTCATTTCGTTCGAGGATTTTAAAAAACAGGGGGGAGAGGCTTAGCCCCGGAGCCGCAGCATCATGTTGATTCCTTCCATTGACCTGATGAACGGTCAGATCGTGCAGCTGGTGCAAGGCGAAACGCTGAAGCTTGCCTTCGATGACTTCGATTATTGGATCGAGCGTTTCGCGAAGTATCCGCTGGTGCAGCTGATCGACCTGGACGCTGCGATGCGGCAAGGCGACAACCGCTCGCTCATCCGGCAGTTCACCTCGCGGCTGACCTGCCAGGTTGGCGGAGGCCTGCGGACGGCAGACGACGGCAAAGCCATGCTCGATCTTGGAGCGAAGCGCGTCATCTACGGATCGACGCTGTTCGGTGGTGACAACGAGGCCGATCGCAAGCGGCATCCGGTCATGAACCTCGACTTTGCCGCCTCGCTTAACAGGTCGCTCGGTGAAGAGCAGCTTGTGTTCTCGGTGGACACCAAAGGCGGCAAGGTCGCGGTGAAGGGATGGAAGGAGCAGGTCGACCTGACACCAGAAGAAGCTGTGACATGGCTTGAAAATGACTGCGCTGCGTTCCTCTACACGCATGTCGACACCGAGGGCACAATGAGCGGCTTCCCCATGGATGTTGCCGCGATCCTGCGTGCGTGCACGGCGAAGCAGCTGATCGTGGCGGGCGGCATCAAGCAGCAGAGCGAAGTGGATGACCTCGACGCAATGGGCGTCGATGCTGTCGCGGGCATGGCTGTTTACAGCGGTGCGATGGAAGCTTAGCCAAACTGTTCCGGCCCACTTCCGCTGGAAGCATCTTTTCGGGTATCGTGTCCTGACGTATCGCTGCAATCCACATTTCAGGAGTCATGTATGAAGCTTCAGCGCCTGCTTGCCCTTGCCACTCTGTTTCTTGCCACGGCCGCGATCCCTGCGCAGAGCGCGCCAGCGGCTTCGCAGAAGTCGGCTCCCGTAACCAGCGCCGCGGCACCTGCGAGCCACGGCCCATTGCTGGACATCAACACCGCAACCCCCGACCAGCTCAAGCAGCTGCCCGGCATCGGCGACGCGTACACGAAGCGCATCATCGACGGCCGTCCATACGCAGCGAAGACGCAGTTGCTGTCCCGCGGCATTCTGCCGAAGGGCACGTACGACGGCATCGCCAGCCAGATTATCGCGAAGCGCATGGCCAAGTAGCGACGCAACATAGAGGACAGGAACGCAGAACACGCGGAGTTCGCAAAGCCTTCTTCGCGTACTTCGCGTGGAACTTGGCGGCCTTAGCGTTCTGCTGTTCTCTTCGTGGAATTGCCTCGCGATGGCGGGCGGCATTGCGACACGGACCGAAGTTGAAAAGTTGTGCTGAAACGAAGAAATATACTTTCATGTTTCTCCGCAACGGAACGTGTTCCGCCCGTGTTCTTTCCTCACGTAAGACGGTCGACACCGGCCGCACAAGGGAGAACCAACATGAAGATCGCAACCATCGCACTTGCTTCCACCCTCGCTGTTGCCGCCACGATGGCACAGGCACAGGAATCAAACGCCACGATCAACCAGCGCAAGGCGGAGCAGCAGCAACGGATCGGCCAAGGCGTCCGCTCAGGCCAGATGACTGCCGGTGAGACCGCGCATGTCGAGCACCAGGAGCGCGCCATCAATCACGAAGAGCGCAATATGCGTGCACAGGATAACGGCCACCTGACACGCAGCGACCGGTCCACCATTCAGCACCAGCAGAACCAGGAAAGCCGCCGCATCTATCGCGACAAGCACAACGCAAAGGTGCAGTAAGAACTTTCCAGAAGCAAAGGAAAAGGGCAGCCGCTGGCTGCCCTTTCTGCGTGGTAATAGAAACTACTTTGCAGCGCCGACTGCCTGCGGCACGCCTGCCTTGAGCGCCTCGGCCTTGTCCGTCTTTTCCCACGTAAAGCCGTCGCCGGAGCGACCGAAGTGGCCGTACGCTGCAGTCTGCTGGAACTTCGGCTTGCGCAGGTCGAGCGTCTCAATGATGCCCTTCGGAGTGAGTGAGAAGTTCTTGCGGACAAGGTCGGTCAGGTCCGCCTGGTCGACCGTGCCGGTGCCGAATGTCTCCACCAGCACGCTGACCGGTTCGGCGACGCCGATGGCATAGGCAAGTTGCACCTCGCAGCGGTCGGCAAGGCCCGCAGCCACGATGTTCTTGGCGATGTAGCGGGCCATGTACGCGGCCGAGCGATCAACCTTGGTCGCGTCCTTGCCGGAAAAGGCGCCGCCGCCATGACGGCCCATGCCGCCGTAGGTGTCCACGATGATCTTGCGGCCGGTCAGGCCGCTGTCGCCCATCGGGCCGCCGATGACGAAGCGGCCCGTCGGGTTGATATGGTACTTGGTGTTCTCGTCCAGCAGTTCCGCGGGAATGACAGCTTCGATCACATGCTCGATCACGTCGGCGCGCAGCTTGTCGTTGTCGACCACGTCATCATGCTGACTGCTGACGACGATGGCATCGACGCGCACCGGCCTGTGATTTGCGTCGTACTCCACGGTGACCTGGCTCTTGCCGTCCGGACGCAAATAGGCCATCTTGCCACTCTTGCGCACTTCGCTCAGCTTGGCGGCTAGCTTGTGTGCGAGCGAAATCGGCGTTGGCATCAGCTCCGGCGTCTCGTTAGTCGCATAGCCGAACATCATGCCTTGGTCGCCCGCGCCCCCGGTGTCCACGCCCATCGCGATGTCCGGCGACTGCGAGTTGATCGACGAGATCACCGCGCAGGTGTTGGAGTCGAACCCGTACTCCGAATGCGTGTAACCGATGTCTGCTACCGTCTTGCGAACGATCTTCTGGAAGTCCACATATGCCTTCGTCGTGATCTCGCCGGCAACCACCACCAGGCCGGTGCAGGTGAGCGTCTCGCAGGCCACGCGGCTCATCGGGTCCTGCGACAGGCAGGCATCAAGGATGGCATCGGAGATCTGGTCGGCGATCTTGTCGGGATGGCCTTCGGTAACGGATTCAGACGTAAACAGGAAACGGTCGCGTGTGGACAAAAGTGCTCCTTCAAGGGTGGTGCGAGGACATTATGAAATCGTTCTATTTTAGCCCATTCGCAGGGCCGGGCACGAGCACGCCGCGGCATAGCGCGGGTCTCATCACGCGACCATGGACGGCTGAGAACAAGGTGGAGTTTGGTGGAGGCGGTGGGAGTCGAACCCACGTCCGAAACTACCAACAGCAGAGAGCATTCATGCTTTTTCCAGTTCGATTTTGTCTCGTACCCGGCGCTTGGAACGGACGAAGAAGCGCAGGGCACCAGCCCGATTGGTCTCATCCTCGGCGTACGAGCAGAACGCGTTGGACCAGCCTGCAGTGCGTCGCTCGCCACCAGCCCGCAGGCAAAGCCGATGGAGAACGGCTACTTAATTAATTAAGCAGCAAGCGCATATTGAGGTTCGGCACTTATAGTTTTGGGCGCGATTACGGGTGTACCCACCCCGGCATGCCTCTCTGCCACAAGCAATCCCGTCGAAGCCGTGACGCCCCCACTTTCGGGTTGGTCCTCTTCGCCCTGAGCGTCCATGCGGACGAGTGGCGAAGCAGCATCGCAGATGCACGGTGGCACTGCAAAGAACTCTTTCTAGTCTACTCCAGCGAAACGCCGGATGATGGCTCGCGGCGCATCGCTGTAGGTATACTTCGACTCGCCGCCGTCTGGTGGCAAAAGGATCAGAACACACATGAGAGCAGCGGCATACCTGGCGGTGGGACTGGTGGCAATGAGCATGCAGGGTGAAGTCACGAAGGCAGCGTTCGGCACCACGAAGGACGGCAAGGCCGTCGAGCTGTACACCCTGAGAGACGCCGATCTCGAGGTCAAGATCGTGACCTACGGCGCCCGCATCCAGAGCGTTGTCGCACCCGACAAGAATGGAACGAAGGCTGACGTTGTCCTTGGACATCCTGACATCGCCGCTTACGAGGCAGATAAATCCACCTACTTCGGTGCCGTGGTCGGCCGGTATGGCAATCGCATCGCGAAGGGGCAGTTCACCATCGACGGCAAGACCTACACGGTGCCAGTCAACAACAACGGCCAGTCGCTGCATGGAGGCACCGACGGCTTCGACCAGCGCGTGTGGACGGCCAAGGTCATTCCGAATGGTGTGGAGATGACGCTCGTCTCGCCGGACGGTGACCAGGGCTACCCCGGCACGTTGACCGCGCACGTGCGCTACACGCTGCAGGGTCATGACCTGCGCCTGGACTACAGCGCGACCACCGACAAGCCAACTGTCACCAACCTGACGAACCACGCCTACTTCAACCTGGCGGGTGAGGGAAGCGGCACGATCCTGAACCAGACCATCACCATCAACGCCGACCGCTACACGCCCGTCGACAGTGTGCTGATTCCGACCGGCGATCTGCCGCCTGTCGCGGGTACACCCTTCGACTTCCGCACGCCGCATGCAATCGGCGAGCGCATCGATGCCAGCAACGAGCAGCTGAAGATCGCCGGCGGCTACGACCACAACTGGGTCCTGAACGGATCCGGGACGTCACTGAAAGTAGCGGCGAAGGTTGTCGACCCCGCATCGGGCCGCACCCTGACCCTCTCGACGACACAGCCCGGCGTGCAGTTCTACACGGGAAACTTTCTGGTTGACGGCGCGATCACCGGCACCGGCGGCAAGACGTACCTTCGCCGCGGAGCCTTCTGTCTCGAAACACAGCACTATCCCGACTCGCCGAATCACCCGGCGTTCCCGACGACGTTATTGAAGCCGGGCGAGACGATGCACTCGACGACCGTGTTTTCGTTCGGCGTGCAGAAGTAGTGTTTGGCCGCAGGTGTTCAAGGGGAGAAAGCAGAGGCCTTCAGGCCTCTGAATACTCGGCTTTACAAGGGGCTGTAGCCCCGGGTAGTCTCTCGCAGACGGCCAGCCCTGAAGGGCTAGTCACCAGCCGCCGGTTCAGCGGGCTGAAGCCCGCTGCTTTCTCCGAAGAGCTCCAGTAGCTTACGCCGATACAGAGGCTTCTCAGTCGATCGCTGAACGTAGAGCCATTAACCCTGGCTCCGCACAACCTGCTTGCCGGCGAACCGCTCCAGCGCTTGAGCGGGGATGCTCTGTTGCAACTCAAGCATCTCTTGCCACGGGTCAGAGCGAAGGCGATCACGCCATTCACTGAAGTTCGCGATGGAGAAACGCGGTCGCTCTTTCGCGCCTGTGAGCTCTTTCCACTCCAGCGGCACACTCACCGGCAGGCCGCTACGGGCGCGCATGCTGTAGGGCGCGACCGCAGTCGCTCCGCGCTCGTTGCGCAGGTAGTCCAGGTAGATTTTGCCCGTACGTGCGGCCTTGCTCATCTTGGTGAGATAGAGTTGCGGACGCGCTCGCTCGATGGCCTGGACGAAGCCGTGTGCCCACGCCTTCATGGTGGCGAAGTCGTGGTCCGGCTTAACAGGGAAGGCGACGTGCAGACCCTTGCCGCCGGTCGTCTTCAGGAAGCTTTGCAGGCCGAGCGCGGTCAGCAGATCGCGGACTTCGATCGCCGCTTCAGCTACTGTGGACCACGGAAGGCTTTCATCCGGATCAAGGTCGATGATGATGCGGTCGGGCTGCTCCAGGTGCTGGTTGCGCGAGCCCCAGGGATGGATCTCGAGCACCGACATCTGCGCCAGCCCGGCAAGCGCCTCCGGGTCGTTCAGCGTGATGTACGGCTCGGGCGCGCCGCCCTTCTTGTCGGCCACCATCACGGAGCCAACGCCCTTGGGCAGAAGGTGGTTTACATGCTTCTGGTAGAAGCACTGCTTGCCACTGCCCTCAGGACAGCGGACGAGGCTGAGCGGCCGGTCCGCGATGTGCGGCAGCATCTCGCCGGAGACGGCCCAGAGGTATTCGGCAAGCTGCCGCTTCGTTACATGGCTGTCCGCATCGACGACCTTGTCAGGATGTGTCAGCCGAATCGCCGGCATTGGAACTGCGGGCGCCGCAGCTTCTGTCGAACGTTTCGCCGCTGATTTCTTTGCCGTTGGGGCTGATGCTGCCGCGTCTTTCGTTGGTTGCGCCGGATCGGCCTTCGCCTTGTACTTTGCCGATGGTGGTCCCTGTTCGCGCCGGACTTCGCCCGGAGCCTTGTCTTCACGCAGGCCCTGGTACGAGGCCTGCCGCACCTGCTGCTCGGCGGTCCATGTAGCGAAACGCACCTGCACAACCAACTCCGGCTTTACCCAGTGCGCACCGCGGCGGCCCTCCGTGCTGATGGCGGCGAACGGCATCGTCTTCTGCTCGATCGCGTCCAGCTTGTCCCGCAGCATCCCGTGAATCTTCTGTGTGAAGCCGGTGCCGGTGCGTCCGGCGTAGATCAGCTTGCCCGAGTCGTTGTAATAGCCCAGCAGCAGGGAACCGACGCCGCGTGTGCCGTTGGAAAGGTCGACCCATCCGCCGACCACAAACTCCTGCTCAAACAGGCACTTCGATTTCAGCCAGCGCGTGCTGCGTCCCGGGCTGTACGGAGCATCGGCGCGCTTGGAGATGATGCCCTCGGCGTGCAGCTTGCATGCGGCTGCGAAAATCTCCGCGCCATCGCCGGTCAGGTCCTCGCTCAGGCGGACCTCGTCGGTGTCTTCGCCCAGCGCATCGCGCAGCAACTGCTTGCGCTCGCGCAGCGGCAGGCCGCGCGGATTGCGTCCGTTGATGTGCAGCAGGTCGAAGCCGAAGAAGGTCAATGGATGCTTCTCGTTCTTTTCAAACGAGGCCTGCAGGCGGGCAAAGCTCGACAGGCCCTGAGCATCCAGCACAGTTACTTCACCATCAAGGATGGCGCTCTCGACCGTCACCGACGCAAGTGCAGCCGCGAACGGCTTCATGCGATGCGTCCAGTCCAGCCCGCTGCGCGTGAACAGCGTAACCTGCTTGCCGCGCTTGTGCGCCTGCACGCGATAGCCGTCGAGCTTCAGTTCATGCACCCACTCCGGGCCGGATGGCGGCGCCTGCGCTTCATCGGCAAGCTGCGGCTTCAGGAAGTCCGGCATTGCTTCCTTTGGCAGCTTGTCGATGAGGTTCGATACGTCAGCACTTTGATTAACCGAGGCTTCAGACTTGCTCTTCTGCCTTCGGGTGGACACGGCCTCAGTTGTGCCAGCTGCCTTCGGAGAAGCGGCGGCCTTTGCCGCTGAGGACTTGAGTGCAGCCTTCGTCGCGCCGGAAACAGCATCGGCATCGCGCGCTCGCTGGCGATACCATGCCTGGCCTTCTCCAGCGGTCTCCTTGGAGTTCCACACATGTGTGCTTGCGACCGCAATCTCTTCCAGCGAGCGACCCGTCACCGCAGAGTTTGGAGCCTCTTCCGTGATACAGGGATCGTCGGCGCCACGCTCGAACTCATCATGCTCCTTGATCAGCAGCCAGTTCGGCTTGCCCTCCTGCGCGGCCTTGCCGCCCATGCGGACGAGCGTCCAGTTGCCGTGCATCTTGGTGCCGTTCAGGCCGAACTTCAGCGTGCCTTTTCGCAGGCCTTCGGCAACGTCGGTGTGCGGTTCCCACGTGCCCTGGTCCCACACCATCACAGTACCGCCGCCGTACTGGCCTTTGGGGATGATCCCCTCGAAGCCTCCGTACTCCATGGGATGATCTTCCACCTGCACAGCCAACCGTTTGTCGTGCACGTTGTAGCTTGGGCCCTTGGCGACGGCCCAGCTCTTCAACACGCCATCCCATCCAAGGCGAAAGTCATAGTGCAGGCGCGTGGCTGCGTGCTTCTGGATGACGAAGGGTAGGGCATTTGCTGATGACTTGCCTGGAGCCTTCGACGCGGCCTTTGCCTTGCCGCCGCTTGGCTCTTCCGTCACCGCGAAGTCGCGCATGGAGCGGTAACGCGCAAGCTGCTCATCCACGGCATCGCCCGCGGAGGGCACGGCTGCCGGTGCTGACTTGCGCGTTGCCACGTGGTGGTCCTATGCCGACTTGCGTCGAGGCGTCTTTGCCGCAGCAGGCTTGGCGCTCGCCGAAGCACGCTTCTGCGGTCGCACAAGCGTCGGCCCCGGCATCTCGACGACATCGGACTTCTTGTCCTGCTCCGGCTCGGCTTTCGCCACCAGGCGCTTCTTGGTCGGAGGCGGCGTGGACTCATCATCGGCTTCCGCCGCAGCCTTGCTCTGCAGGCTGCTGCGCAGCGCGTCCATCAGGTTGATGACCTTCGCGCGCTTCGGTGCGGGCTCATCCTGCGGGATGGGCTGGTTGTTCACCTTGGCGTCGACCAGCTCCTTCAACGCGACCTCGTAGCCGTCCTTGTAGCGCTTGGGATCAAACTTCGCCGTCTTCTTCTTAATGAGCTGCTCGGCAAGGTCGAGCTGGTCTTCTTCGATCTCGACCTTGGGAATGCTGGCGAAGTACTCCGCAGGTGCGCGCAGCTCTTCCGCGTAGCGCATGGTGTAGGCCATCAGGCCCGGCATGCTGTCGTCCTTGTTCGCCATCAGCGCGACGACGTGCTCGCGGCCGGCGAAGGCAATCTTGCCAATGCCGACCTTGCCCGCCTGCTGCATGGCCTTGCGCACCACGGCGAACGCCTCGGCCTGCGCATCGCCATCGGGAGCGACGAAGTACGGCTTCTCAAAGTAGGCGGGATCGATCTCGCTCTCATCCACAAACTGCTCCACAGCGATGGAGTGCTTCGAAGGCACGCGCAGATTGGCAATCTCGCTCGGCTCGATCTGCACATACTGGCCCTTGGCGTACTCGTAGCCCTTGACGATGTCGTCTTTGCCGACGGTTGACGGCGCCTGCGCCTCATCGTCCGTGTCGCCGCCGTTATCGATGGCCGATTCGAGCACCTTCTGGTGACGCACACGCTCGCCGGTGGAGCGGCTGATCTGGTGAAAGCGAATCTGACTCTTCGCCTCCGTGGCGACGAAGAACTTGA
>CAZZVI010000101.1:5389-11275 GCA_964657335.1 uncultured Terriglobus sp. | reverse complement strand
GCGAGACCATCGACTACGGCCCGTGCGCCTTCATGGAGGCGTACCACCCCGCCACCGTCTTCTCTGCCATCGACCGTAACGGCCGCTACGCCTACGGGAACCAGCCCGGCATCATGGTCTGGAACCTGTCTCGCCTGGCCGAGACGCTGCTGCCGCTGATGGCCGACGAAGAAGGCAGCCAGGAAGCGGCGCTCGCTGCGGCGTACGAAGTGCTGAACGGCTTCACGCCCGCGTTCGAAGCCGCGCATCTGGCTGGCATGCGCCGCAAACTGGGATTGACGACCGCGCGTGAGGGCGACGCCGATCTGCTGCACGACCTGCTGCAGAAGATGGCGGCCAACCACGCGGACTTCACCCTGACCTTCCGCCGCCTCGCCGACGCCGCCGAGCAAGGCAGCAACGCACCGCTCCATCGGCTCTTCGACGATCCTGCCTCTTTCGACGAGTGGTCGGTCCGGTGGCGCGAACGCCTAACAACAGAGCCCGTATCCGCGCAGTATCGCGCTGAGGCCATGCGGCGGACGAACCCAATCTACATTCCGCGCAATCACCTGGTGCAGGAGGTGATCGACGCGGCGGTTCTTCGGCAGGATTTTCAGCCATTTGAGAAGCTCCTCGATGTGCTCGCAAATCCATTCGAGGAACGCGTTGGGCTGGAGCACTACGCAATGTCCGCGCTGCCAGAAGAGCTTGTGACACAGACGTTCTGCGGCACATAGTGCCCATTGCTATCCGTGGAGAGCGGCGGGGCTTTGCTGCCCGACAAACAGGAGTGGCGCATTCTCCGGAGAAATCCGGCTTTCGGAGGCGCATCTGGGGACATTCGGCTGGGCGTGGCTTCAGCCACGCCATCGGTACTCCAGTCGAGGGGACGGGCTTCAGCCCCGGAGGGAATCTCCAACGCAAACTTGGACCTCAGCGGCTGAAGCCGTTTGATCACGACTGGTGAATGGCATGGCTGAAGCCATGCCCCTCCGAAAACAATCCGAGCGCGTTTAGAATGGCAACCGCATTCGAATCACGAGGAGCACGTGGATGGAAAACCAATCGCTAACTCCCGCGCTGGATCTGGCCCGCAACAATCCAATCCGCATCCCCAATGAATCCGCGGAGTACCGCGCCGCGCGCACCGCTCTGCTGGCAGAAGAGATCGAGCTGCGCCGCCACATCGAGCGCGTCGCCGCCATGCGCCGCGCCCTGCCACCGGGTGGCAAGGTGACGGGCGACTACCACTTCATCGGTGAAGACGGACCGGTCGACCTTGCGGGACTGTTCGGCGACAAGGACACCCTGGTCCTCTACAGCTACATGTTCGGTCCGCGCATGGAGCGGCCCTGCCCCATGTGCACCAACGTGATCGGCCCGTGGGAAGCGAACGCGCTCGACCTGGATCAGAAGCTTTCGTTCGCCGTTGTCGCGCGATCGCCCATCGAGCGGCTGACCGCATGGAAACGGGAGCGTGGCTGGAAGAACATTCGTCTGTACAGCGATGCGAACGACAACTACTCCCGCGACTACTTCGGCGTCTCGCCTGAAGGGGACGATCTGCCGACGTTGAACGTCTTCACCCGCCGCGACGGCACCATTCGCCACTTCTGGATGGGCGAAATGTATAGCGGCACCTCCGACCCGGGCCAGGACCCGCGTGGCGCGCCGGACGCCGGTCCCATGTGGGCCATCTTCGACAGCACACCGGAAGGGCGCGATCCAAAGTGGTATCCCAAGCTGGACTACACACCGCAGAAAGCGCCGGCGCTGGTTTCAATCGCCTGAGACCGCCGTGCTGCGTTGCGGCGCGAAGCTGAGGAAAACCTTGTCAAGCCCCTAACCCACCTAAGTGCAACAAAGCATGAGAGATCTAGTTGGCATGGTATCTCCCGCAATCTGCCATACTGGATACAGGTGAGTTATGCCGTTCAGCGTCCCCTGTGGGTAGAGGCGCTAACCGTACTGTTTACAGGAACTTACGTCTAAGTGCTTTCATATGAAGATTTTGCAGCTGATTCTGGCTAAGTTCTTTATTTAGAGGATTTTGAAAACAGGGGGAGGGTGTGCTCTCCGCCACGATGAGGAGCAGCATGGCGTTCCAGGAACCTTATGTCGCAGACCCGAAGCGTTACGCGGATGCGACCTTTCGCCGCTGCGGCAACAGCGGCGTGCAGCTGCCGCCCATCTCGCTTGGCCTGTGGCAGAACTTCGGCGGTGCCGACGTGTACGAAACGGGCCGCACGGTGCTCCGCCGAGCCTTCGACCGCGGCGTGACGCACTTCGACCTTGCGAACAACTATGGTCCTCCTTACGGATCGGCCGAGGAGAACTTCGGCAGGGTGCTCGCGACCGACTTCGCCACGCACCGCGACGAGCTCATCATCAGCAGCAAAGCCGGCTGGGACATGTGGCCGGGGCCTTACGGCATTGGAGCGTCGAAGAAGTACCTTGTCGCCTCACTCGATCAATCGCTCAAGCGCATGGGACTTGAGTACGTCGATATCTTCTACACGCATCGGCCGGACTTCGACACACCGATGGAAGAGACAGCCTCTGCGCTCGCACAACTGGTCCGGCAGGGCAAGGCGCTGTACGTCGGCATCTCGTCCTACTCGCCCGAGCGCACGCGCACCATGCACAAGCTGCTTGCGGAGGAAGGTGTTCGCCTGCTGATCCATCAGCCTTCGTACAGCATGCTGAACCGCTTCCTGGAGCAGGGATTGCTGGACACGCTAGGCGAACTCGGCGTCGGCTGCATCGCCTTCTCGCCGCTGGCGCAAGGCCTGCTGACCAACAAGTACCTCAAGGGCGATGCGGCACAAACCCGAGTGAATGCCGATGGCAGCAGCTTCAGCAAGAAGCTGCTCAGCGACCAGAACCTTGACCGCGTACGCTCGCTGAACAGCATCGCAGAGAAGCGCGGACAGACGCTGGCGCAGATGGCGATTGCGTGGGCTCTCCGCGATGCTCGCGTCACCACAGCGCTGATCGGCGCGCGCAACGTCGCGCAGTTAGATGACTCGCTGGATGCGTTGAAGAACCTAGCTTTCAGCAAGGAAGAGCTTGCGGAGATTGATCAGTACGCTATCGATACGCCGGAGATCGATCTGTGGCGGCCGGTGAACAGCCGCGATTAGCTGCAGGCGCCCGCATCACCGGTTCGTCATCCTAGCGTAATGAAGCGGAGCATGACTCAGCGCACAAACGACGCCGAGCGCACGCGCGTAACCACCTTCATCTCCTCGCGCCAGCGCTCCCCAAGCCCAAGCAAGGTCCACTCGACCTCGGGCTTGAAGTAGCGCAGAACCGTCTGCGTTGCCGGATGGATGCGCAGCGACGGCGCGACGAGATACAGTCGCGGCGCCTCCGGCGAAAGACGCAGGCCGGGAAAATAGCCATGCCGTTGAAACGCGCCGAGCCCGCTGGACGGATCGACCGTCTGCGTGTGGTGCCATCGGACGCGCAGCCAGTAATCGAGCCCCTGCAGAGCGAAGTGCATGTCTTCGTCGGCCTTCAACTCAAGCACGGCGAGACGGCCATCGCGCGTGGCGGTCAGCAGGTCGAGCATGCCGCGATCGCTCGCCTGAAACGCCGGCACCTGCGCGTACACGTGCGCCGTGTCGAACTGCGCAAGGCTTCCCTGCCCATCGGTCAGCGGGCCGATGTTCTGCCGCAGCGAAGATTCAAGCCACGCCTCAGGCTGCATGCGGAAGAGCGGATCTTTCGGCGATCCGTGCGCATGACGCCGCAGGAACAGCCGCTCTACAAACTCGCGCAGCATGGGTTCGCTGTGCGCATCGAGCGGAGTTTCCTGCGCACCCGCACCGAAGGTCGTCTCGGTCACACGCGCGAACGAGTTGGCCGACGCGCTTTGCCGAATGCGCGCGAACTCAAGCCCATGCAGCAGCAGCGCGAGTTCCGTCGAGGAGCGCAGCCGTTGCTCGACATGCGCTCGCATCGCGTCCGGCACAAGCGCAAGCGCCTGTTGCACCGCGTCGCCAAAGCGCTCCTGCGCAAGCACCGGATCGGGCGCATGCAGCAGCCTGGTGACAAGGTTGCCGGTGTCAGCGGCATCGCGTTGCGCGAGCTCTTCGGTCCTCTCGTCAAGTTCGTAGAGTTCCCACTGCGCGGCATCGGTCCGCATCCACGCAAGCCGCGCCAGCGTTGTCGCAGCCGTTCCCTTCGGCAGGACGACCCGCAGGCCGCGGAAGAGACGCTTACCGCCCGCGCGCTCGCGGCAGAGCTGCAGCCACAAGATGCCGACCGTCAGGATGCCGTCGATCGTTGCGGGTGACTCTTCGCCGCCAACACCAACGACAGCCCAGGCGTCCTGCCCACGGTGCAACACACCACGCGCGTACCCAGGACCAAAGGACTGCTCCAGGTCCATCGCCACGCGGAAGCTGTCGGCGGTCCACTCAGGGAACGCGCGCTGCAGGACGCGTTCGAGCGTTGCCGCGTAGCGCCGCCGCGTGGTGTCGCGTGCCGTCGGCGTACGTCGATCGGGTGTCGCGACAAGCTCCAGGGTCTGCGGCTTGCTCTGCCCGAAGCGCATCGTGGTAAGCCGCAACGAGCCCTTGCGAGGCACCGTGTTGACAACACGGCGGATCAGGTTGCGCTCGTCGCTCCATAGGTGCAGCGTGCATCGGCCGTGCTCCTGCGACAGCGCGTAGCGCGAGGATCGCATGTCGAAGAGCACGCGGCCATCCTCGAGCAGCACGGCGCTGGCATGCTCGGCAAGGAACTCTTCAATCGCTGTTGCGATCTCCGCGGTCGTCTGCTCGGCTGCCGCGGACACTTACCAGTCCTTTGCCGCTCGAAGGGCGGTGATGTGCGCCACGTGATGCTTGCTGTGCCACGCGTACAGCGATGCCGCCTGGTCGAGCCGCATGGTGCCGCTCTCAGGATGCACAAACGTGCGCTGCCACTGTGCGGGCGAGAGCGAGCGCAACAGCATCAGCATTCGCGCGTGCAGCGCTTCGAGCAGCTCAAGCGACCACTCGATCGGCGCGGCTTCGACGTCATGCAGCGTCGCCCATGCCTTTTCGTCATAGGGCCTGATCGTGGGCACGTCTTCGGTCAGCGCAAGCCGCAGGCGCATGTTGAAGTTCATGTGCGAGTCGGCCACGTGATGCACCAACTGGCGCACTGTCCATCCGCCTTCGCGGTACGGTGTTGCCAGTTGTTCCTCATCCAGGCCATCCACTGCGGCACGTAAGTCCTGCGGCAGTTCGCCCAGCGTATTGAGCGCGTCTTCCAGCATGTTTGCGGTGATCACGTCTGGCCGCGGCCAGCGGCCAATGGGGTAACGCGGGTCGATGGAAGCCGCTGAAATTGGGGCTGTGGAGCTCATCCTCATGAACCTAGCACAGCCGCGGGCGCGCCACAGCGTAAACTGGAAGCAATGAGTAGCTTTGCAACGCTGCCCTACCCTCGCCTGCAACCCGTATTTCAGAACAGCTTCGGCGTCGATGCGGCGCTGGTCGAGCGCCTGCTCGCCGCCGCGCTTGCCGCAGGCGGTGATTTTGCCGAGCTCTACTTTGAGTCGGTCACGTCGAGTTCCATCGGCATCGACGAGGGCATCGTGAAGTCGGCCAGTCAGGGGCATAGTACAGGCTGCGGCGTGCGCGTGCTGAGCGGCGAACGCACCGGTTACAGCTACACCGACTCGCTGGAAGAAGATCGCCTGCTGCACGCGGCAAAGACAGCCGCACTGATCGCAAGCGGACCGGCAACGGTAAACGTGCAGGGCTTCGTCGAGACGGAAGTTCATGATCTATACCCGGTGTTCGGGCTCGACACCGAGGTAAGCGCCCGTCTCGCACTTGTACAACGAGCCGATCGCGCGGCGCGTGCGTATGACAGCCGCATCACGCAGGTGCGCGCAGGTTTCAACGA
>CAZZVI010000101.1:1482-5289 GCA_964657335.1 uncultured Terriglobus sp. | reverse complement strand
TCCTGCAGCTGACTGCGATCGATGCGCCCGCGGGCGAGATGGAAGTGGTGCTTGGGCCGGGCTGGCCGGGCGTACTGATCCACGAAGCGGTCGGACACGGCCTGGAAGCGGACTTCAATCGCAAGAAGCAGTCGGCCTTCGCAGGCCTGATGGGACAACGCGTCGCGACGGACAAGGTCACCGTCGTCGACAACGGGACCATGCCCGGCCGGCGCGGCAGCATCAACGTCGATGATGAAGGTGTGGCCACGCAGAACACCGTGCTGATCGAAAAGGGCATTCTGCGCCGGTACATGAGCGACAAGCTCTCCGCGCGCGTGATGGGCCTGCCCAGCACCGGCAGCGGACGCCGCGAGAGCTATGCCTCCATGCCGATGCCGCGCATGACGAACACCTACATGCTGGCCGGCGAAGACGAGCCTGCGGACATTCTGCGCAGCGTGAAGCGCGGCCTGTACGCAGTGAACTTCTCCGGTGGCTCGGTCGACATTACGAACGGCAAGTTTGTCTTTGCAGCAAGCGAAGCGTACCTGATTGAAGACGGCAAGGTAACGGCCCCGGTCAAGGGCGCCATGCTGATCGGCAACGGTCCGGAAGCACTGCAGTACGTGAGCATGGTCGGCCACGATCTTGCGCTGGATGAAGGCATCGGCACCTGCGGCAAACGCGGGCAGGGCGTGCCGGTATGCGTGGGGACTCCCACGATGAAACTGGACAAAATGACAGTAGGCGGAACGGGGCGATAACCATGGCAACAAAGACAGCAACAGTAAAGCTCGAAGGCGAAAAGATCTACGAGTGCGAAGTCAAGCGCAGGCGTGTGGCCGCAAAGGGCGGCTATGAGCCCTTCTGGAAGGTGAAGAACGTCGGAGACGCGGTCATCGATGGCGACACGGAGTTCCGCTGCAAAGACTGCCACGGCAGCCTGAAGCTGCACAAGCAGCGCGCGCAGACTGGCGCCGCGGCTTACGTGGCGCACGCCTCCAAGCACGACTCGGCATACTGCCCCGGCAGCATGCACTTCCTCGCCGCGACCGACGGCCGCACCACGCGCTTCTCGGAAGCGCCGGTGCGTTAGACGATGTCGCAAGGGACGCACGCTGCAGTCGATCTCCAGACACTTGCCCTTGATCTCGTCGACCGCGCGATGCGCGCGGGCGCGACAGACGCCGAGGCAGTCGTTGTGGAAGGCGACGAGTTCTACAGCAAGGTGCGACTCGGCCAGGTGGAGACACTCACCGAATCGACCTCACGCGCGATCGGCCTGCGCGTCTTCAATGGGCAGCGCACCGCCAGCACATCAACTAACGATTTAGGTGAAGAGTCGATCAAGCGGCTTGTCAGTGGCGCGATTGAGCTTGCGAAGATCACCGAAGAAGACCCCTTCGCCGGCCTACCGGATGCGAGCGAATACTCGACCGTCCGCAACGGCGATGCGCTCGGCATCTACTTCCGCGATGTCTACGACCTGCCAGCGGCTGACCGCATCGAGATGGCTCGCGCAACGGAAGCTGCCGCGATGGCAGCGGATGTGCGCATCCAAAACAGCGATGGCGGTACCTTTACCGCGGCGACATCGCACAAGGCCATCGCGAACTCGCGCGGCTTTGCGGGCGAGTATCGCAAGAGCTACTGCGGCATCGGCTGCACGCCCATCGCGCAGGACGAGGGCGGCATGCAGCGCGACGGCTGGGGATCGAGCGCACGCACGCTGCGCAAGCTGGAGACACCGGAACAAGTTGGCCGCGAAGCCACCAAGCGTGCGGTGCGCCGCCTCGGCGCGCGCCGCGTCAAGACGCAGGGGGCCACCATGGTCTTCTCGCGTGAAATCGCTCGCGGCATCATCGGTGACATCTTCGGAGCGGTCAATGGCGACGCGGTCTATCGCCACGCAACCATGTTCGAAGGCAAGCTCGGCGAGCAAGTCGCAAGCCCGCTGGTCACCGTGATCGACGACGGCACCATGATGCTCGAGCCCGGCCTGGGCGGCTACGGCACGCTGCCCTTCGACGGCGACGGCCTGCCGATGCAGCGCAAGGTGATCGTCGACAAAGGCATCCTGCAGACGTACGTCACCAACACCTACACGGCGCGCAAGCTCGGCACGAAGAGCACAAGCAACGCGTCACGTGGACTCGCGGGCGCACCCGGGATCGGCAGCGGCAACTTCTACCTGCAGGCAGGCACGCAGACGCCGCGCGAGATCATCGCCGAAGTGACAAACGGCCTCTACGTCACGGAAGTCCTCGGCAGCGGCGTCAACCTCGTCACAGGCGACTACTCGCAGGGCGCAAGCGGCATCTGGATCGAGAACGGCGTCTTCACCGGCGCAGTCGAAGAGATCACCATCGCCGGCAACCTGAAGGACATGTACAAGAACATCGTCGCGGTCGGCAACGACCTCATCTTCCGCGGCTCGTCGGCGTCGCCCTGCATCCGCGTGGAAGGCATGACCATCGCCGGCGCGTAAGTAAAATCAACCCGTGCCATCGCAGCCCATCTTCGAGCATGAGGTCATCTTCGACACGGAGCAGGCGGCTGAGATCCTGCGCGGAGTTCCCGCTGCCGCCGGCGTGGTCGCGCTGTTCGGGCACTCGACGAACGATCGCCCGTTCCTCATGCATTCTGCCAACCTGCGCCGTCGTCTGCAGCGGCTGCTGGAGCCGATGGAAGGCCAGACGAAGCGGCTGAACCTGCGCACCCGCGTAGCGCGCATCGCGTGGCGTACCACGCATTCTGAGCTGCAATCGCTCCTTCTGCTGCATCGCGCGAACACGCTCGTCTTCGGAGCGGAGGGTGCGCGCAAGCGCATGCGTCTGTCGCCACCCTTCGCTGTTCGCTACGCCGTGGAGAACCGCTTCCCGCGCATCTACGTGACGAACCATCTGCGCCGCCGATCGCTGCACACTACCTTCGGGCCATTCGCGTCGCGCCTCTCGGCAGAGCGTTATCGCGAGGCGGTGGAAGAGCTTTTCGTCATTCGTCGTTGCTTCATGGAGCTGTCCCCCTCGCCCGACGATCCCGGCTGCATCTATGGCGAGATGCACAAGTGCATGGCTCCCTGCCAGGCTCGCTGCACCGACGAAGAGTACCGCGCTGAGGCGGAACGCACGCTGCTCTTCCTCAAGACAAACGGCGCATCGCGCATCGCGGAGCTTGAGGCGGAGCGCGATGCCGCCTCAACCGACATGCAGTTCGAGGAAGCCGCCTCGGCCCACGCGCGCATGTTGAAGGCAAAGGCGACTGGCGCGCTTGCCGATGATTTAGTACGTCCACTCGACGTCTTACGAACCGTGCTGCTGGTCCCACACGCGGCCCCGCAAACAGATGAGCCGCGCGTCCAGGTCTTCCTGTTTGCCGATGGATGCCTGCGCGGGCCCGAGATCGTCTCGCTGCTTGGCGTGCGGCTTGCGAAGGAGCAGAACGAAGTCGGTTCGTCACTCTTCGCACAGCCGATGATGCTGGCTGCCGTGCCGCTCGACACGCGCCCTGACGCTGCTGCACCTGCTGTCACAGAGAGCGCGGAGGAGCGCCTGCTCGCCGCGATCGCTCGGCTCGAAGAGGGTGGAACAGCCGTGGACACGACCGAACTCGGCGATCATCTTGCGCTGCTGCGACGCTGGTACTACCGGTCTGAAAAGCAGCGCGCGGGCGTCGCCTATTTCCGCGAGCGGGATGCCTGGCCGATCCGCCGCATGGTGCGCGCGGCGGCAAAGCTTGCGGCCTTTGGCGATGTGGCCAGACCACAACCCCTCGAGGATCTGTCATCCCGTAGCGAAGCGGAGGGATGACAGACGGAGTAGAGAG
>CAZZVI010000101.1:0-1472 GCA_964657335.1 uncultured Terriglobus sp. | reverse complement strand
ATCTGCTGTTCCAGCAGCGTTGCCAACAGCAAATCCCTCCGCTTCGCTACGGGATGACAGACGGAATAGAGAGAGCTAAACAGCCGCACTCTCAGGCGCGACAAACACCTGCGGCACGCGCACCCACTGCATGCCCGCGGCTTTCGCAGAGGCGATCCCCGCGTCCGCATCCTCGAACACAAGGCAATGTTCCGGTGCGACACGGAGCAGCTTCGCCGCGGTCAGAAACGGTTCCGGATCGGGCTTCCCGTGGGCGTAGTCCTCGGCGCAAACCAACACATCAAAGCGGTCCTTCAGGCCGAGCACCGTCAACGTCTTTTCCACGTTGTCCCGCGGTGATCCCGAGACGATCGCCATCGGGATCCGGCCCTGCGCCGCAACGATGTGCGCCAGCACCGAAGCGATCGGCTGCACATCGCCAATATTGTTCAGGAAGCGCGCTTCCTTGTCGGCCACGACCGTCTCCGGATCGAGCGTGTAACCGAACCGCTCGTTCAACAGCGACACCACCTTCAGCGGAGGCACGCCGCCCAGCTCGTAAAACAGCGTCTCGGACATGCTTGCGCCGTGCGCCTTCAGCGAGTCAGTCCACGCCACAAAGTGCTGCGGCATGGTGTCGGCCACCGTGCCGTCCAGGTCGAACAGGTAGGCGCGAAAGTCACCTGTCGGCAATTCGAGGGCTGTCGGCTTCATGTCATAAGCATAACGAGCCGAACAAATTGGGGGATGCCCAAAGAAGAAGGTCGGAATAGCCCCTTTTCTACACCTCTATTTTCCTTATAGACTAGTATATAGTCGTATATAAGGAGAGTTAGACAACATGGCGCCTAAGGTTGAGAATGGCAAGCTGCTTGAGGCTGGTTTGAAATTAATGGAGTGCAACGGCAAACCTCTACGTAAAGTGCAAAGCCCCGGACGCTCGATGATGTACGAGATGCAGAACGGCGAGACCGTTCGTGTAAGAACCTGCAACGATCATCTACTTATCGTACTCAGCTCGCAGCATTCGGGCAGTGGTGCAAAGCTCAACATTGAAGGAACCGACTGGTTGCTGATCGTCATGCCGGAGATTCCGCGCACTCCAGGAGACGTAGTCGCTTACCTAGTCCCTACCGCGATAGCCGCGGAAGCGTCTCGCCATTCGCACGCGACCTGGCTAGCAACAAAGCCGGACACAAAGGGAAACAACACTACATGGAACCTGTGGTTTGAGGACGGACCGTTAGCATCGGACGGTTTTGCGAAAAAATGGAGTCATTATCGCCTTGCGGGCTTCGGTGCGGCACGCGAGACTTTCAAATCCGCAGAGGTAGCAAAGTCTGGCAGCTTGAAGACGGAGATAGAGGCCGCGCGTCAACAAATCTCCAGAGTTGCCGGAGTGCCACTTGACGCAGTAAGGATCACCATACAATTCGGCCTGTGAACGCAGGAGGTCCAGACCTCGAGCGGATGAGAATCCAAGCACGGTTGCT
>CAZZVI010000100.1:0-11346 GCA_964657335.1 uncultured Terriglobus sp. | reverse complement strand
CCAAATGAGGCGGCGTCTTACTGAAGCTTCTTACCAGGCCCTCGCTGAGTGCATCAGCGATTTTGCACCATTCCAGAATAAGACTAGGCAGCCAAGGACCGTTTCCAGAGCATTTCACCCCCGAATATGGAGACCAGATAAACGGCGAAGGCTACGCCAACGACCCAGAGTCCCGCCCTCGCTGCTCCGATACCAGCGGAGCCACTCAGGAGCAACTGGGCGAGTCCGAAACGGAGGTCCCCTCCAACGAAACGCCATCTACGCTGGTTCGCCCGCTGTGTCAGCGACGGGTATCGTCCGACTGCGATAGCGACCAGGCCAACTGCAACACCTGTTCGTAGACTTAAGAGTGAAACCATCACTGCGAGCGTAAACAAAAAGGTCATGTCCTGTGTGACCAGTAACTTCCAACCTGCCAATGGTAGAAGGCGATAGCGCAGCAAAGCTCGCCCTCCATCCAGACGCAGCATGCGTTGCGCTACCGTGCTCACTGCAATACCCACAAATAACGACAGCATAGGAAAGGCTTCTGGTTCTGGTGCCCGCGCAAACAGCCGATACAAGGTCCCGGTAACAGCAATGAGCAGCGCGACCCAAAAATCGAGAGTTCCTCGCAGTCCTCGCCACATCTCTTGCGCGATTCCGCCGAGTCTGAAAGATTCCATTGAGGTGCTGAGGCTTGCATGTGTTCGTGATCTGATCGGGAGATAACTGACCGCGTAAACCGCTATATGGACGACGAGTGCCAGCAGAACGAAAAATGAAGCCATCGCTAGGCCCATCCAGAACAGATAGCCGAAGAACAACACGATGAATGCTGGATTGAACGCAAAGCTTACTGAGCTGAGCAACAGTTTTTGTCTACTTGTCAGAGGCCACGTTGCGACCCGCTCCACAGGCAATCGATGCTGGGTGTCCACCGAAAACGTAACCAGCAGAGGCGCAAGGAGAACAATCTGAAAAAACAATGTGCTCCAAAAACTCATCTTCCGTGTCCCCCCGCTTGCAGAAACAATGAGGAGAATGCAGAAGAGGAAGTTATTGAAGCGCACGGAGGAGATGCTGCCTAGTTCCTTCAGGCTCAGTTTTCGCAATAAGGACAGATGAGCTAGGATCTGAGCCAATCCGGCACCTCCGGCTGTGGCCTGCCAGCGATGCTGAAGTACATCTCCTCGACTCCTGCTTCTATTGTGGACGGGTCGAAATCTGCTTCAACTCGACCCTCGTAAAGAATGACTACGCGGCTAGCTATCTTCTGCACGATTGACAGTATGTGAGAGGTGAGCAAGATCGTGATGCCGGCCCGGGAGAGTTGGCTGAGCAGCATCTGGATGACTGTCGACGATGCGGGATCGATACCTTCAAAAGGCTCATCAAGCAGCAGGACGTTAGGCTTGTGCAGGAGGGCCATGGCTAAGGCGGTCTTCTTCCGCATACCAAACGAACAATTACGTGCAGCCGTGTTGCGGCCTTGTGTGAGGTCGAAAAGCCCTATCAGTTCCGAGGCTCGAACTGCCGTTTCGCTCTTCGTGAGTCCATAAATGGGTCCAACTGCCATCAGGTTCTCGATGACCGTTAAAGACTCGAATAGCCCGAGCCCCTCGGGTAGTACACCCAAATTCCGCCGGATGCTAACACCATGATCCCGAAAACCCAGTCCGCCGATGAACACGGAACCACTGTCTGGCTCCTCTAATCCTGAGAGCAGGCGTAGCAGCGTGGACTTGCCGGCACCGTTGGCCCCTAATAGCGCACAAATGCCAGGTTCTACAACGAGGTGTATGCCTCGGATAACGGTTTTAGAGGCATAGTTCTTCGTCGCAGCTCTGCAGTCGATCACTCTGTTTCCCCCACTCACCAGTAAACACGCTCGGGCGAACAGCTTCTCTGAGTGTTCCGCAACCGAATCAAAATCGGGAGGATAGCCGGCAGTCCGGAAGCGACCCTCGATTGAGGCTAACAGGCCATGCACTCACTGACCTCGGGTTCGAACCGTCACCTGACCAGTAACGATAAACGCCCTTTTCGTCACCGTCGGATCGCTGACGAAAAGCCGATTTGTCAGTACCAATCTATAGTTGGTGGGTGCATTGACCATTCAGCATCAAGCGCATAATGGTTGCGGAGCTACACGTGATCATGAGTGGCGGCAACTATCGAAGATACACTTCGCATCAGCGTCTTCCTACAGCGTCATCACTCCCACCAAAGTAGATGAGCGCGTCGGCCAACTGGCCGAGGGTGAGTGTGCTGCCCTTGAACGCGCTGACGCATCCATCGGAACCTCGGCAGGTTATCACCGAGCGTCCGAGGAACTCCTCCACTCTGAAGTCCTTAAAGGGCAATCTCTGGGCTGACACCAACACCGGACGCACCTGAGTCTTCAAGGCATGGTCGAACCTCTGATAATCGGGAGTCATATCAACGGCAACCGGACGCGGCTTATTCAGTCGCCCGATTGGAATCACCACAAGTGTGCGACCTGGATCATCCTTCTCTAGCATCTTCACGATGTCATTGCTGTCGCCAGTGGCGGCCACGTAGTTGTTATCCAGCGTGCGATAGAAGTGGGCTGCTCCGAAGATCAGAAGGACCTTACCGTGTTTCTTGACTACCTCCTCGACGGCGGATACGGCAGTGACCTCGCGGTTCGTGGTGCTTTCTTGTCCGGGGTCTCCCGCGAGTATGCGAATTTGCTGGTCGCGTGGAAGTTTCTGATTGATGTCGCGGACGGCGGCGAAAAACTCTGGGTAAATGGGATCGTCCCAAATGGTATTTCCGTTGGCGGCCTGTGTTGTTGTCTTCCAGACCTGCGCGAGCTCGGTTGGAGACACGTTTTTCCCTCTGATGTAACGGTCTAGTGTTGCCTGCTCGGTGCTGCTTGCGAACTCCACGACGATGGAGCGGACCTTCCTCGCGAAGCCGGGATGGCGGACGAGCGCGACCCGCAAATCGCCTTCCTGCCGAAAGGCCCCGTGTGCCTCACCTAAGGCGACAATGTCGGCCTCATCGAACGCAGAGATCAAACTCTGTATGACGCCATGGATTCCAACCGATTCCTCGGGAGGGGATACCTTCGGTGCCACCCATATGCTTCTCGACTGTGCACAGAGCGAGGGGCCAATCGTCCCGTTGGTTGCAAGGATGGCGACGATTACAGTTATCACCGTTTTTTTGTGCAGGGCCTTCCGCGGTAGTCCAGTTGATTGAAACAACACTCATCCTCCTCAGGAAGATATATCCAGTAGATAAGTTATCCGGCGGCTCTTATGCATTATCGTCCATAAGGTCGGTCCCTGAAAAACGCCGTTGTCGGAGGTGACGACTTAAGCAAGGGGTTCCGCCTTGTGTTAGCCCTGCTTGACGGCTTGCGCTCTCTGAAATCATCGTTTCAATCCCGCTCGTCCATTCCGAAACATTCGTTATTAGCTGCTATGACTAGTGTTCTCCGCATGCTTACTCTGTGGGGCCGGTTCAACACTGCTGAAGCTGGCGGTCCGGCAAGAGCCTCTGGCGGTCCACGCCCGTGTAGACTGCACGCCTATGCCCGCGCCGCTAGCCTTCACCCCACCCATGGAATGCCTTGCCGTCAAGCGGCTGCCGGAAGTTGCTGGCTGGATCTACGAAGTGAAGCTGGACGGTTACCGCGCGCAGGCCATCCGCTACAACGACGGTCTACAACTGCTCTCTCGCAACGGCAAGCCGCTAACGGCGCAGGCTCCGGAGGTTTGTGCCGCGTTGACGAAGCTGTTGCCGCCCGGTACTGCGATCGATGGAGAACTCTGCGCGCTCGATGCGTCGGGCAGGCCAAGCTTCCATCTCATGCAGAACCGCAAGAGCAGCGAGGCGCACCTGGTGTTCTTTGCCTTGGACCTGCTCTACCTGCGCGGCGACTCCTGGATGAAGCGAAGCTTCAACGAGCGCCGCGGCATGCTCGAGCGGCTCTTCGCATCTGCCGACGGCGAGGTGCAGATCTCGATCGCATGGAAGGTGCCGCTCGCGCAGATGCTTGCCACTGTTCGCAAACTGCGACTCGAAGGCGTGGTTGCAAAGCAGATGGTCGGCTGGTACGAACCTGGCATGCGCTCCGGCCTGTGGGTGAAGCAGCGGATCACGCTGCAGCAGGAGTTCGTCATCGGCGGCTACACGCCAGGCAGCAACGGCATCGATGCGCTCCTGCTGGGCTTCTACCGTGACGGCAAGCTGCTTTTCTGTTCCAGCGTGCGCAACGGCTTCGTGCCGGGCAGCCGCCGATCGACTGCACTCTCTTCGAAGCAAGACGATGCCATTCGCCAACCTGCCAGAGGAGAGCCCTGGCCGCTGGGACAGGGCCTGATCGCGGAGAAGATGCGCGACTGCGCGTGGCTCCGCCCCGAGCTGCTCGCGCATGCGCGTTCCTGGAGTGGACCGAAAACGATCATCTGCGGCACGCCAGTTTCCTAGGCTTGCGCGATGACAAGAACCCGCTGAAGGTCATGAAGGAGAGCGACTAGCGGCGATCCACACACGTCCACAGCTTTGCTTTCCATTCGCCTTTCTACACTGCACTTCCCATGGGAACTCCGCGAGCATCCAGCATCCGGCAGCAGCGATCCGAGGCGACAGTTCATGGCATGCAGCGTGTCTTTGTGCGGTTTGAGCGGCAGGTCACCGCCGCCCATCCCAAAGGCTTCTGGCGAACCACCTATCAGGACCATTCCTTAAAGCGCGAACTCGGCAGGGCGAGCCGCTTCGGCCACCCGGACCTGGTGCGCAAGCTGTTCGACCGCTCCGCCGAGACCCGCGATCTGGAAGCGCAGAACCTGCTGGAGATGGGCATCCGTGACGGGCGCGGCGGCTTCTGGATGCGGCTCAACCCTGACGAGTTCGATCGGCAGTGCGGCGCGGCCCGTCAGCGTGGCTGAGCCTGCGGTATGGAGCTTGATCCCTATGAGCACATCTGGCGCGATCTCTGTTGCGGCACTCGCTGTTTCCTGTGTGAGCGCGTGCAGGAGCCGCGAGCCTCGCTTGAGTTCCGCTACTGCGCGACGTGCGCGCCCGATTCGGAGCACCCACCACACGCTGTCTACCTCTTCGTCGATCACGGCGGCGGTTGGAGCGTAACACTTGCTTCGCTGGAAGAGCGCCAGGTCGTCTACTGGATGCCCGGCCTGACCATGGACCAGCTGCGCACCGTCGTTCGTCGCGGCCGCAGCGGGCGGCACCAGCTGCGCCAGTACCTGCTTGGCATACGCCAGTGGCAGCGCAGCGGCCTGTACCTGCACCTGGACGACGCGCAGTACGCCAGCCTGATCGCGCGTGGCGCCACGACCCGCACACCGGCTACGAGAAGACGAACGGCCTGCCGCTCTCGCCGATTACTTTAAGCTGCAGATCCGTGAGGGCCAAATGCTTCGTGTTGATCCTCTAACCACCGCAGACCACCTCATCCATATGTCTCTCGGGGAAGCTTTCCGCCGTGTCCTATTAGGATTGCCTTCGACTCCTTCCCCAAAAGATGTCGAGCGCAGGATCAATGCTGCTCTCAAAGTCTTCATGAGGGCTTTCGCAGCTTAATACTATTTCTGGTGTTGTTTTCTAATGTTGGATGAAAGCGCGACTGCAGGCAAGAAGCGCGCATACCCAATGCTTCCTGTTCATTCCATCCGCTCAGGTTGAAGGTGAGTTTTCCCGAGAGATGGATGCTAATATTGTTGACTAGCGACCGGTTGAGTGTGTTGGGGGCGTTCGCGTTAAACTGCAGCGAATGAAGCGATCGAACCGGACCTCCTTACGCGCTTGTACTGGTCAATAAGTCACGTGACCATCCTCTTGAGCCTAGAAGCGGTAAGTCGCTCCAAACTGAACATTGCGGGGGCCAGAGCGTGTGATGATCTTGCCGAAGTTTGCGTCTGTCATGCTCGTTACAGGGTTCGACAGGTTGGCATGATTCAGGGCGTCGAATAACTCAGCGCGAAGATCGAGCGATTGCTCTCGGAAGAAGTGAAAGCCGCGAATCAGCGATAGATCAACATTGACCTGATGCGGGCCATAGATAGCGTTGTAGCCAAGATTGCCGAAGCGCTGCGCGGCAAACGGGACGGCCGAGTTGAAGGCCGTGGTGTTCAGGTAAAAGGGATTTCCGTTCGCGTCTTTCTGCGGCGTCGTGGCATACAGACTAACCCCGGGAACGCGATCCGGACGTGTGCCGGCCGTACGGTTATTACGGACCAGGTCAATGTTTGCAAGCACATTCGTGACCGTACCTGTGTTGAATTGCAGGATGCTCTGGAGCCGGTACCCGCTCAGTGCGGCGCGGCTGATCACGTTGCCTTTCGCGAAGCCTGGCACGGGAGGAGCTACTGTAAAGTCGGCTACAAGGCGGTTGCGTGTTTGCCCGGAGGACCAGCCACGAGAACCCTGTGGGTTCAATAGATCCTGAACATCCGTCTGTCCGTTGCCATTCGACTGGTTGCTGGCCCACTCCTGTATGTTGCTGCCGAAGGTGTAATAGATGTCGGCGCTGCTGATACCGTGCCGGTAGCTCGCCTGCAGGAACAAAGCGTCGTAAGTCGTGCGACCCTCGTAAATGTCGTAGTTGATGTTGCCGATCGAATTGTTCGGCCTTGCGCCGCATGTGGGATTGCAGGTGTGCGCAGCGAATTGATTGGGCAGCGTGGTTGTCACCTCATGAATGTCGCGCAGGGCAGTGTAGGTGGCCTGCACAGTCAACTCCCGTGTAACTGCGTATTGAAGGTTGGCATTCCAGTTCTCTGAATACTGGTCTGGATGATCCGGGTTGGCGATCTGCCGGCCCAGCTTGATAGTCGCTGGAAGCAGGTTGGGATTGGCCGCAACGGAATCCACAAATGTCTTGGAAAAGGGATAGCCGAAGCTGACTCCTGGAGCGTCCGAAGGCGTAATGATCGCGTTGAACGGCAGGCGTGGATCAAGGAACGCCGAGTCATAGTAGAAGAAGGGTTGCGGCGGTAGAAACATAAGGCCGAAGCCCGCCCGCGCGATCAGCTTCTGCTTGCCGGTCACGTCATACACAAGACCCAGGCGCGGCGCAAAGTCGAAGCGGCTCTGCTTCATGTAGGCGCGGTTTTTATCCGTCGATAGAGCGCTGAACGGATCGTCCACGATCACGTTGAAGGCACCGCTCAGCGGCGAATACTTGTCGTAGCGCAAGCCATAGTTCAACGTCAGCCGCTGCGTTGCGCGATAGTTATCCTGCGCATAAAAGCCAAGCTGCCACTGATCGAAATGCTTGGGAGTCTTGAAGGTGATCTGGACCTGGTAAGGGATGTCCTTCTGTAGGTTAGCAATGCTGCTGTAGTACGAGGTGTTATTTGTGTCCTGGACACGCGCACTGCGCAGCCTGCGATTGTCGGTACCAAACGCATACGTGTGCTTGCCGCGCACGACGGTCATGTTATCGACCAGACCATAGGTCGTGGTGAGAAAATGTAGCAGGCTCTGGTTCGTATCCGTGCTGAAGGCACCCGTCACGGAGATATAGGACTTCGTTGGATCTGACGTGTAAGTGGAGTTTTGCCGCGCAAGGTCGTTGCGGTTGAACCCGAACCGGAACTCGTTTAACACATTCGGGCGGATGGTCCAGACGTCGCCCACATCCGCGTTGTAAAAGCGCAGGGGGTACACAAGGGAATCACTGGGGCGGAACTGTTGCTGCGCCTGCTGTTGGTTGTTCAAGTTCAAACGCGCGAGCAGGCGGTGTGCACCCAGGTTCACGTCGCCCCGCGCAACATAGGTATCTTCCTGTGTGCTGGTTATGCGGTTGCCCGTGCTGAGGCCAATGAGCGGATTGGTGGTGGCTGCAGTTACGGCCGGCATGAAGCTGAGCTCGGTTGCGACCTGCGGGTTCGACACTGATGCAATCAGCGCGGGCGTGGGTGTGTTGCCAGTGGTGCTGTTACCGGCAACCACACGGTCGCCCTCATAGTTGAAGAAGAAGAAGGCACGATCGCGATAGACAGGTCCGCCTAAGTTCGCACCGAATTCGTTAAATCGCAGCTTCGGCTTTTGTACCCGGGGTGTGACGTGGTTGTTATTCCAGGTGTTCGCGTCCAGAATGTCATTGCGGAAGTATTCAAAAACGCTGCCGTGGAACTGGTTGGTGCCGGATTTCGTGGTGATGCTGAGGATGCCGCCGGACGCGCGGCCATACTCCGGCGGAGGAACGCTGCTGGTGGTTCGCAGTTCCTCAATGGCACCGAGGCCGATCGTGTTGATATACGAACCGCTGCCCGGCCCGGCACCGTTATCTTCACCGAAGGTCGCATCCACACCGTCGATAAGGATGTTGTTGTTCAAGCCCGGAGAGCCGTTCACTTCAAAGCCGCCGCGATTGTTCTGGCCGGTGTTGCCGCTAGCATTGACGCCGGGCTGAAGGGCGACCAGGCCGAAGAAGTTCCGCTGGTTCAACGGCAGCGCAGCGATCTTTGCAGGCTCGATCGTGGTGCCCAGGTCATTTGAGGTGGTGTTCAACAACTGGGACGCGGAGGTGGATACATCCACCGCGTTCGTATCGCCGGTGATCCGCAGGCCCAGGTCAAGGCGCGCGTTCTGCCCGGACAGGATGCTGAACGGCTTGCTGGTCAGTGTCTGAAATCCTAGCTGCGTTATGGTCACGATGTACTCGCCTGGCGGCAGATTGGGAAAGTCGTAGAAGCCGGTGCTGTTGCTGGTTGCGTTCAGCGTCAGGTTGGTCCGTGTATTCCTCACCGCGACTGCCGCGCCTGGGATCACGGCTTGCGACGGATCGCTGACCGTGCCGCTGATGCCGCCGGCTGCTTCCTGCGCGTAGAGCGGGACGTTCGACGCCAGCGTGCAGGAAAGCGAGAGGAGAGAAATGACAGCGAACGGAGCGGGAACGCTCAGCAGTGTTCTGCGTGAAGAGAAGATCATGGACGTCCTTGTTTGCTGGAGGCGCGTCGACCGTTTACTGTCGGAGGTCTGCCTTCAAGTTGTGCAGCAGATGTACGCTCTCCGCGCGTCCGTTGTCAACGATAGATTATCAATAACGCTAGATCACAGCAGTGGCAGCCTGATAGCTTCCACAAATTGCAGCTTGCCGTCTACTCGCCCAGGGTGGACGGTATGGATCGTTCCGGTCGTAAATGGTCGCGGACCGCGCGCGAGATCGCCCCTCCGTCGCCCCCCTCGAGCACCTCAATCAGTGCGCGGTGATTGCCGGCCGACTGCTTCAAGGACTCTCTCGTCATGTGCCGGTGCAGGCTGACAAAAGCCAGCCAGGAAGTACACAGACGGTCCAGCGTCTCCACGAGGACGGGATTGCCGGAGAGATTCCACACGGCTTCGTGGAATTGCAGATCCGCCTCGGCGGAGCCGTAGTAGTCGTCTTGGGCCACCTTCTTTTCAAGGATGGCGGCAGCGTCCTTCAGACGCTTGATGCCTGGTTTATCCAAGTTTATGGCTGCCAGCCGGAACGCCAGATCTTCAAGGTGGACGCGCACATCCAGCAGATCGAGCATTTGCGCGCGCGTCAGCTTGGTAACAGTTGTGCCTTTGTCCTGCACACGCACTACAAGTCCCAGATGCTCGAGCTGCAGCAGTGCCTCGCGTATGGGGACCTGGCTCACGTGGAACTGCTGGGCAAGGTGCGCTTCCTTCAGCGGGTCCCCGGGCTTTAGGTCGCCCTCGAGGATGGCCCCACGCAACGCACGAAATACCTCCTGCGCCTTGGACGTGCTGTGAATCGGTGTCAGGATTCGTGCCATCTGTGCCATCTTAGTTCACGCTGCTGGTCCGTCCCTGAAGGGTATGCGGCTTCCGTCCACTGCGTGCCCGCGCCGAGAGGCTGATGGCCCGCTCGCGCTTTTCACAGACTTCGCCATCACGCATGAGTTATCAATAGTATATATTAAGTGCTCGCTCCTCGACGATCTTCAGTGAGGTTTCCCGTGTCATCTGCCCGGCAACTTTCCCGCACCTCCGCTGCATGGATCCTGCTTCTGCTTGCACCGTCGCTGCATGCGCAACGGCGCACGCCAGCCAAAGCCGCCGCGCCGGAGTTCACTAGTACAAACCTGTGGAACGCAGACGACGGTGGATATGCCACCTATCGGATTCCGGGGCTCGTCGTGACGCCGCACGGCACCGTTCTTGCGTATACCTCGGCACGCATGGGAACCAGCGACTGGGCCGACATCGACATTGTGACGCGGCGCAGCACAGACGGCGGCAACATATGGAGCGCGTCGCGCGTGCTTGCAGGCGATGGTCATGGCGTCACGGACAATCCCGTTGCCATACCAGACGCGCAGACGGGTGCTGTGCACTTTCTGTACCAACATGACTATGCGCACTGTTTCTACATGCGCAGCGATGACGACGGGCGCACTTTTTCCGCGCCCGTGGACATTACCAGTGTCTTTGAACAGTTCCGTCCGGAGTATGACTGGCATGTGCTTGCACCCGGTGTCGGTCACGCACTACAGCTGCGAAGCGGACGCCTGCTTGTGCCGGTGTGGCTCTCGACAGGCGCGGTCACCGGGCCGAACTCGCGGGCACATAGACCCTCTGCGGCTGCAACGATCTACAGTGATGACCACGGTCGCAGCTGGCATCGCGGCGCCATTGTTGTAAATACGACTGTGGACTGGCCCAATCCCAGCGAGTCCATGGCGGTGCAGCTTTCGGACGGCCGCGTAATGATGAACATCCGCAACGAATCCACGCGTCGCCGCAGGCTTGTCTCCGTCAGTCCAGACGGCATCGCCGGGTGGACCTTCCCGCAATTTGACGATCAGCTTTTTGAGCCGGTGTGTGCCGCCTCTATCATCGCCGCGCCGTCCCTTGGAGCGCCTGGCAAGCCACTGCTGCTCTTCTCCAATCCGGATTCCGAAGACATCGTCGGTACAGGCAGAATCCCTTACCGCGCGCGCCAGCGATTGACCCTGCGCACAAGTGCGGACGACGGCACCACGTGGTCGACGAAGAAGCTGATCGATCCCGGCATAACGGGCTACAGCGACCTTGCCGTCACGAGGGACGGAACGGTCTTTGTGTTGTACGAGAGTGGCTCCGTGAACGGGTCCGAAACCAACAATGCGCACGAGACGCTGGCTCGCTTCAACCGCGCCTGGCTGACGACCCCGGACCTGGTCGAGCCACGGTCCCACCAATGATGCAGCGGGCAGGCTGCGCCGTGCTCCTGCTCGGCGTTGTTATAGCTTTTACGTTGAAGCCTTTTGCGCAAACCGAACGTACCGGAGACCCCATGCGTACCCATGCTGGTGCAGCCCTAGCTTCGGCACTTGACACCTGGAGCGACCTTCCCCCACTGCCCGAAGCACTCGCGGGGCAGTGCGTAGGAGTGTC
>CAZZVI010000099.1:0-11419 GCA_964657335.1 uncultured Terriglobus sp. | reverse complement strand
TCTTCTCTGGGATAGCTAAACGAAGATGGTCTCCGTATGCCGCCGCAGCCCGCTGGAAGGCATCCATCTGATGCGTGCTCCACAGGTAAGCGGAAAACTGCTCCGTGAAGGCAAGGGGCTGATTGATCCAGTCTAATTTCTCCTGCTCCGCCCCTGTCTGAAGGTGGGCAAGACCATCAAATATCTCACCCAGTTGTTTCGGTGACAGTCCGCTGAGATAACTCAACTCTCCGTCCAAAGCGGTGCGTTCCGCGGGAAACTTGTGGTCATATTCGATAAGTTCCTGCAGCAGGCTCGGCAGGAAGCCAAGCGGCAGCTGTTGGAATAACTTCAGGTGCGACACCGCGATCGTGCGCGCCTCAGGTGCGTACTGCTGGAAGTTCCCGGCAGTGAGAGACGAGGGCCGCATGCGCTACAGCAGCTCCCGGATGCGCTGCCCCTGCGAACGACGAGCGTCGAAGCCCATCAGCGCGCCCAACGTCGGCACCAGGTCAATCGGCTGCACCGGCCGGTCATAGACCACGCCCTCGCGAACGCCCGCGCCCAGGGCCATCATCCACGTGGTGCGCGATGCGGCGTCGCCGGTCCTGTGATGTTGAAACCCATTCCCGCCGGCAGCAAAGTCGGCGTCCCGGCCGAAGTCAGGCAGGATAAACATCGTCGTGTTGCCCGCGTATTCCGGATTGTCCTGAACGGCCTTCCACAGATCCGCGCAAAGGCGATCGGTACGCTGGATCGCCTCGACATACAGCGAGTAGGCGCCGGTGTGCGCGACATCGATGTCATGCATCGTCAGCCACAGCAGGCTGGGCGCCTGTTGCCGCATCAACTGCTTCACGACGTACACCGAGAGCTCGTCCGGGCTCGACAGCGTACGCGCGTGCGACGAGAAATCATCCACGGAAAGCTTCAAAACGCTTTCCAGTTGTTGTAGCTCCACTTCGCCGCCGCCCAGCACCGGCGTGAACAGGGGAGTTTCATAGTTATCTCGTAACAGATGGTTCAGATTGCCGGATTGACCCATCGCCGCAGCCTGCAGCAGGTGCTTGGGCAGGATCACACGCGCACCAAGACCGGGTCCGTAGGAACGATCATCGCTTTCCCCAATGCGGTTGAACCCGTTGCTCGGCGCCACGACCCATGCGTTCGAAACAGGCCGGCCCAGGTCCTTGCGAAAGTATTCAAAGGCTGTGGGATGTGCCGGCGGAACGGCGGAGAAGTTATTCAGCGTCTCGTACACGCCTGTGACCAGGCTCGCCGTCGCAACGTAGTGGCCAAGGATGCCCTGGTTCATCATGTGCGTGAAGAAGGTGGACTGCGGCGCAAGTTCCCCCAGCATGTGCGGGATGTTGGCCTGGCCCTCGGGAGCGAAGGTCTCCTGGTCGCGCGCGCCGCCGCCGAATGTGACAACGATCACCTTGCGCTTTTGCCGGATCGTCTGCCCATGTAGAAAGGGGCTTCCACTCACCAGCGCGGAGCCAAGCGCCAGGCCCGACACATCGCGAAGGAAATCGCGTCTTGTGGTGCTGAGAAGGCCAGCATCAGTGGCGTTAAAAGAGGAGCGGCCCCGAGGAAACATCTTCTTCACGATACGCCGTGCAGCTGGCGGTTTGGGTGCTTTTCACGACGCCTGTTCTCGGCTGAAGAGACGCGGAAAGCGAATCAGAAGCATCCGTGACGCTGTTCCGCGCAACGGCGCGAAAGAGCAGAGCCCGGAGGTCATCGCAAGCGTCTCCGCCGCAATGACACTCCGGGCCCGTGACCTAGTAGTACAGCTTCAGAGCAAACTGGATCTGCCGCGGATCGTTGGGTGCATCGCGCGTCGAGCCGATCTGTCCAAAGGCTGTCGTGTTGTTGAAGTTGAGCGAGTTGCCGATGGCGACCACACCGTTGCCGCCGAAGCCCGGCGCGTTGAAGTTCGGATGGTTCAGGATGTTGAAGAACTCCGAACGGAACTGCATGTTGACACGCTCGGTGATTTTGAAATTCTTGAACAGGGATAGGTCGAAGCGCTTGAAGGGCGGCCCATAGGTGGTGGACGGTCCGCCGCCAAGTGCCTGGTAACCGGTGAGCGGTACGCAGCCGGTGGGCGTGGTAAGCGGGCCGTTGAAGCCGTACTGGCAGGGCTGCTGGAAGGCGGCCGGATTGTTGAGCCAGTACAGGTTCGATGTGTTCCCGGAAGCTACCCGGTGAATCCCCAGCTTGGGATCCTGGCCGGGCACACGGAAGGAGTTGCAGTTTGTCCCCGCGGTGACAGCGGTCGGGCACGAGATCGACAACGGCTGCCCATCCTGCAATGTCACGATGTACTGCAGGCTCCAGTCGCCGAGTGCTGCGTTGGTGAACCCGCCTGACTTGCCCATGAAGTACTTGCCCTTGCCGATCGGCAGCTCGTAGCCACCGCTGGCATGCAGCACGTTGCGAATATCAAACGCGGCCAATCCCCAGTCAATCCGCGTCCCGAAGCCGGGAACGTATGGTGCACGGAAGCCGTTGGTGCTGCCTCCGTTCAGAAGGTCGCCGGAGTTGGTCATCGTCTTCGAGTAGGTATAGGCGATGAGGTACGAAAGGCCGTGGTTCAGCCTCTGCTCCAGCTTCGTCTGCAGTCCGTTGTAGACGCTGGCGCCCAACGTCTGCTGGTAGCTGCCACCGGTCGCGAAATCAGGGAATGGGACGTAGTTATGGTTTGTCGGCGTATCCGGCAGGCTGGTGTTGCGCACCAGTGCCGTACCCTGCGGGATCAGCTGGGACACCCGGTTGTCGCCGATGCTGGCCTGCAGGTGGCTGGCATGTGTCAGCACGTAAGCCGCCGTAAACGACATGTTATTCGTCAGCGCGTACTGCAGGCTGAGGTTGGTGCTGATCGTGTTCGGTGTCTTGAAGTTGAACTGCAGCCCGGAAAGCCCGATACCCTTCGCATTCACCGCAAGCGGCGTGAAGGATGCGCAGGAGAGGCCTGATTCGATGGTTGCACTTCCACCCGGTCCGGCGGTGCCGCAGGTTGCATACGGATTGGCGCCGGTACCGAAGGCTGCGGAGTCCGAGCCGTTGTTCGTAAAGGTGTAGGAGTACGAGAACGGATAGTTACGTCCAATGTTGGGACCGTATCCGGCGTTCTCAAATGCGTTATAGAAGAGGCCGATGCCGGAACGGATGACAAACTTCGACGTCGCCTGATACGCGAAACCGAAGCGGGGTGCAAAGTTTGATTTCTGCGTCTGCAGCACACCCTTGCCGTACTGGTCGGTTTGATCGAGCGCGATGCCATCCTTCACCAGCAGGTCGGCGAAGCCGAAGCCATTCAGCGACGGGTTGTTTGCCGTCGAGGAAAGCTGCCGCGGCGCCTTGCCGCTTGCGGGAATGATGAAGGTGGGCACGCCGTTCGGCGGACCGCCCTGCACGAAGTTTGCCTGGCCGCCATTGGCCTCTGCAATCGGCGTGAAGTAGTCCCAACGCAGACCGACGTTCAGGGTCAGCGCCGGTGTGAGCTTGATGTCGTCCTGCAGGTACGCAGCATAGTAGCCGCGCACATCATAGGTCTTGCTGATCGCGGAGGCCTGTACCTGGTTGGCGCCGCCAACATAACCGATGCCACCCGGAACCGTTGCCGCCTGGGGAGTCAGCAGGAACGCCGCGCGGCCGGTGAGATCGCCTGCCTGGTTCGGCACACCTGTGAAGTTACCGGTCCAGCTGAATTCGCCCTTGCCGAACGGTGGCTGCAGCGTGTTGAAGTGGACATCCTGGTACTCAAAGCCAGCCTTGAAGCTGCTCCGCCCGTGGGTCTTGGTGAAGTCATCCACAAACTGCAGGGTCTGGCTGATCTCGTCTGACGGCAGGTAATCGCCGGTGCCGAGGTCGGTAAGACCGGAGACAATGATTTCCGGCAGGCCTCCGTTCAGGCTGCCCTGCGGGATGCCTTGTATGCCATACTGCGCGGGAATGCCGTTGACACTGCTGTTGGGCCCGGAGCGCGTGGTGTGGAGATGGTTGAAGCCGACGCGGGCTACGTTGATCGTGCTTGGCGTGAAGACGTGCGTGTAGGCCAGAACTGCCTGCTCTGACGTCGCGGTCTGGATACCCTGCTGGAAGGCGCCTCCATCCGCGATGCCGCCGAAGATGCTTGGGATGAACTGTGGATCATCAACGTAGGAAAACCGGCCGAAGATCTGGTCCTTGTCTTCAGGGTTGTAATCGAGACGCGTGTCGAAGGCATTGCGGTGCTCGTAGAGTCTCGGACTGTCCACGAAATTGTTGGAATAGGCGGAAGAAGTAGGCGCTGGATAGAGGTTAAACAACTTCACCGCGTTTGGATCGAGACGATTCGCCGGCAGCTGGTTCAGGTTGCAACCGGCCAGCGTAAAGGTTGTCGTACTTGGAGCGCAGGTGCCGAAGGGATCACGAACGTTAACGGCAACGGCGGAGCTATTCGTCAGTCCAGAGACTGGATCCACTGCTCCGGCTGCGACGGTTCGTGTCGTAGCCGGGTCCATGATCGTGCCAAACGGAATGCTGCGTTTCAGCGCGTCGATGCGATTCGCGCCTGCCTGAGCTGTGATCACATCGGAAAGATTCGTATAGCCGCTATTCCGTTCCAGCGCGGTGGGCACCGAGCCAGGGAGCACAGTACCCTGAACGCGGCGGAAGCCTTCATAATCGCCGAAGAAGAACGCTTTGTTCTTGATGATGGGACCGCCCGCGGAGGCACCGAACTGGTTTTGGCGCAGCCTGCCTTTGGGCCGGTTGTTGTTGTTCTCAAACCAGTCGGCGGCATCCAGCTTGTCGTTGCGGAAGAACTCCCAGATCGTGCCGTGAAGCGAGTTGGTACCGGATTTGATGGTGGCGTTGAGCACGGCTCCGGCAGAGCGCCCAAGCTCGGCGCTGAAGTCCGCCGTCTGCACCTTGAACTCCTGGATAGCGTCGACGGGAGGCAGGATGACGAAGTTGGTGCCGTTCAGGAAGTCGGCCGCGTTGGAGTTGTTGTCGATGCCGTCCAGCAGGTAGTTGTTCTGTGCAGGCTGCAATCCATTCGCGGTGAATGCGCCAGAGTTCGCGTTGCCGCGTGTGTCGGCCTGAGAGCTGTTCACGCCTGCGCTCAACTGCGCAAGGAAGGTGAAGTTACGGCCGTTCAGCGGCAGGTTGTTTACCGTGCGCTGGTCAATGGTCTGGCCAACTGACGACTCATCGGCCTGCAACTGCGGCGGTGCGGTTGAAACGGTCACCGTCTCCGACGTGGAACCCGTCTTGAGCGCAACGTTCACCTTGAGGTCCAGGCCGACGGTCACCGTCAAGTTCTGCTGGGTGGTCGCGGAGAAGCCCGGCGCGGACGCGGTGATGGTGTAGTGGCCGATGCGGACCGGAGAGAAAGTATAGTTGCCACTGTCGCCGGTCTTTGTCTCCAGGCTGATGCCCTGATCGGTATTCAGCAGCTTGACGTCGGCGTTTGGAACCACCGCGCCGGTTGCGTCCTGCACAATACCCGTGATGGAACCCTGGTCGACCTGGGCGGAGGCTGATCCGGCTGCGAAGAGAAGAACAGCCGAGGCCACGAAGGCGGTTACCCCGTAACGGCGAACCTCATGAGAAAGTCTGCAAACAAAAGCCATCCGAAAGGCCCCCTTGAGCCAAGTGAAACGTAGTGGTGCAAGATCGACTCGACGACTGGTATCAGGCACGTACCTTTGAGGCGCCCATCTTAGGCACCGCTTCGCGCAGGTGTCAACCTTTCGGTGGAGGAGACTTCGAACAGTAAACCGGGTGCTAACCCGCGATGCGCCGGCATCGTAATTGCGGTGCTTCTACGTGCTACGTTTGCTGCTGAGCAGCATGCGCGAAGCAGCTGATCCGGATGGATGATGGCAGCCTCAAGGAGCGATTTCCACAACCTGAGCCGGCGTCGTCTCCTCAAGGGCCTCAGCCTGACGCCGCTGCTCCTGCGTGCTTCGCCGCTGCTCGGAGACTGGGCTGCTTCGACACCGCCTGGACTGCAACCGCAGTTCGCCGACCAGCGCTACCTGCCCATTTACCCATCAAGATCACCGCTTGAGGACGTCCTGCGCCGGGTGCGCCCCGGCTCGGACGAGTTCGTCACCGAAGGGTATGCCTACGAGATCGGGCTCGTCCTCAACCGCTGGACTGGCTACCTGCAGCAGCGAAACTTCGCGGGTCTGCGGCAGTCGTTCGGCCCCGCGCTGGGGGCCTCGTCGTTCCTTCCCCTTCACGAGACACCGTTGCGGCAGGGCGGCAGTGTCAGCACCTTCCGGCGCACGTACGGGCCGGTAGCGGCGACGGGCGCCGAGAAGCTGGTGCGAGACCTGGAGCAATGGCTGCCGCAAGACAGGAAAGTCCAGACCGCCGAGTTTGAGATCACCGCGATCACCGTCCTGGACGGCGAGCCGCTCGCCGTGCGGACGAGCGTCCGGTACAGCATCGTGGCCAATGCCGCGCAAGATGGCCGGGAGCAGCGGGTCGGGTACTGGGAGATGGACTGGACACGCGCGTCCGTTGCAGCGGACGCCGCTGTCTGGAAGCTGCGCCGCTGGCAGGCAGGTCTCGAAGAGCGAAGCGTCGTTCACGGCCCAGGCTTCGTCGACATCACGCATCAGGCGCTCGGTGGGGTGCCATCCTATCGCGACCAGATGCTGCACGGCTCCGATGAGTGGCGTACGCAGCTGGACGGCGCCAGCGGCATCGACGTCTACGGCAACAATGGCGTCGCCGCGGGCGATTACGATGGCGACGGCTTCGAGGACCTCTACATGTGCCAGGCCGCCGGCCTGCCGAACCGGCTGTATCGCAATCGCGGAGACGGCACCTTTGAAGATGTCACGGAAAAGGCCGGTGTCGGCGTTCTGGACAACACGGCCTGCGCACTCTTCGCAGACTTCCGCAACATTGGCGTGCAGGACCTGCTGGTCGTGTGCGGTACGGGCCCGCTGCTCTTTCTGAACCGCGGCGACGGCACCTTTGCGCCAAAGCGCGATGCGTTCAAGTTCGCGCGTCCGCCTGAAGGCAGCTTCACACACGCAGCCATCGCCGATTACGACCGCGACGGCAAGCTCGATATCTACTTCTGTCTGTACAGCTATTACCTGGGGCTGGATCAGTACCACTATCCCGCGCCCTACTTCGACGCGCGCAATGGGCCACCCAACTTCCTCTTTCATAACGAAGGAGACGCGACCTTCGTCGACCGCACCGAAGCCGCAGGCCTGAACGCCGAGAACGATCGCTACAGCTTCGCCTGCGCGTGGGGCGAAGCGGGCGCGACCGGCTCGCCCGATCTGTACGTCGTGAACGATTTTGGCCGCAACAACCTCTACCGCAATCGCGGAGACGGGACGTTCGAAGCCGTCTCTCATGCCGCGCACGTGGAAGACGTAGGCGCGGGTATGAGCGCCGCCTGGGGCGACTACAACAACGACGGCCGCCCCGACCTGTACGTCGCCAACATGTGGTCCGCGGCAGGGCAGCGCGTCGCGCAGCACAAGCTGTTTCACGAGCAAAGCTCCGAACCAGTTCGCGAACTCTATCGCCGGCACGCACGGGGCAACGCGCTCTATCGCAATGAAAACGATGGCACTTTCAAGAACGTCAGCGCGGACACAGGTGTTGAAGTCGGCCGCTGGGCCTGGGGTTCCGACTTCCTCGACTTCGATCATGACGGCTTTCAGGACCTATACGTCACCAACGGCTACATCACCGCTCCGTCTCCGAGCGCGGCGGAGACGCCTCGCGATATCCAGGCCTCCCAACCCGCAGAAAGCAACGATCTGGGCAGTTTCTTCTGGCGCCAGGTGGTAGGCAAGTCCTCCGACGACGCCACGCCATCGCTGGCATACGAGCACGGCTGGAACGCGCTGAACGAACTGATCCGCACGGACAGGTCGTGGAGCGGCAACGAACGCAACGTTCTGCTGGCCAACAACCGCGACGGCACCTTCTCTGAAGTGTCAGGAGCAGTAGGCCTCGACTTCCTGGAGGATGGCCGTTCGTTCGCTCTGGCGGACCTGGACGGTGACGGCCGGCTCGAAATCATTCTGAAGAACCGCAACGCTCCGCAAGTCCGGATCCTTCGCAACGCCATGCTCGACCTTGGCGACTCCATCGCCTTCCGGCTGCGCGGCACAAGGAGCAATCGCGATGCGATCGGCACCGCGGTTACGCTGGAAGCGGGCAGCCTCCGCCAGACACGCTATCTGCAGGCAGGCTCGGGGTTCCTTGCACAGCATTCGAAGGTTCTGTTCTTCGGGATTGGGGGACCGTCCGGTCCAATGCGGGCGACGGTGCGCTGGCCCAGCGGCCTGACGCAGCAGTTCGAAGCCCTGCCGGCAAATCACCAGATCCAACTCATCGAGGGTTCTGCGGTCTTCACGGCCAAGCCGTTCGGCAGAACTTCGGGCGCATACCAGACGCCGGCTGCCACACGACAGACGGAAGCCGCTCCGGCTCAGCTTGTCCAGACCTGGCTGCTCGATCCACTCAAGGCGCCCGAGTTCAGCCTGCCGGATACCGCCGGCGCGCCACGTACGCTGTCATCGGCGCAGGGCCGCATCACGCTGCTTCACTTCTGGTCGGTCGATTCGCTGTCGTGCCAGGAGCAGTTGAAACGGTTTCAGCACAAGGACACGGTGATCGCGGCAGCCGGTGTCTCTCTGATGGCGATCAACGTCGATCGCGCCGAAATAGCAATCAAGGCGCGCGCCTATGCCGCCACACAGAATTTCAGTTATCACGTGCTCTTTGCCACGGACGAAATAGCAGGCATTTACAACATCATCTTCCGCTACCTGCACGATCGCCGCCGCAACCTGCCGCTGCCGGGCTCGTTCCTGCTGGACCGCAGAGGCATGATCGTGAAGGTCTACGAAGGTTCCGTTGCCGTGGAGCAAATCCTCATGGATGCTCGCTCGGTGCCGGCAACGCAGCCGGAGCGGATGGCAAAGGCGCTTCCCTTTCCCGGCACGTTGCACGACGCGCAGTTCCGTCGCAACGACTTCACCTATGGCGTGGCGATGTTTCAGCACGGCTATCTCGACCAGGCTGCGGACTCGTTCCAGCAGGTTATCGCCGCGCGCCCGGACAACGCGGAAGGCTACTACAACCTGGGCACGCTGAATCTGCGCCGCAATCGCTTCGATGAGGCAAAGCAGTATCTGCAACAGACACTCAAGCTGAAGCCAAACTATCCGGAAGCTTGGAACAACCTGGGCATGCTCGCAGGTCAGCAGGGCCAGATGAATGAAGCGGTGCAAAGCTTCCGGCAGTCGCTTGCGCTCAGACCCAACTACGCAACCGCCCTGCTCAACCTCGGCAACGTCTACCGGCGTCAGCGTGCCTACAGTGAAGCGCAGGACTGCCTGACGCGAGCGCTGGCCCTGCAACCGGACGATCCTGAAGTGAACTACAGCCTCGGCATGCTGTACGCACAGCAGAGCCAAACGAAGAACGCTGCTGACTATCTGCACAAGGCGATCGCCCTGCGGCCCGACTATCCTGAAGCGTTGAACAACCTGGGCGTGCTCGCCGTGCGCGAAAAGAACTACGGGGAGGCCGAACTGCAGTTCCAGACCTGCGTCCGTCTTGTGCCGGCATTCGAAGAGTCTTACATCAACCTGGCACGGCTCTATGTGCTCGAAAATCAGAAGGCAAAGGCGCGTGAAGCTCTGCAATCGTTGTTGCTGCTGAAGCCCGACAACGCCGCAGCCAGACAAGGGATCGCGGCACTTGATGCGACACCCTGACAGCAGGCCGCGCCGAGCGCTCGTCCTATAATTGAAGCCTGATGCATCTCCCCAGGCGGCGCTTTCTTGGATCCTCTGCGTTTCTGCTGGGCGGGTCGCTGACCGAAGCGCTGGCAACACCGGTCTGGAAGTGGAACGACCCAGCGCTGTTTCAGATCGCCAAGACAGGCCCGGTCACCACTGTCGCGCATCCCGGCTCAGCTGCAGTGCAGTTCGTTGATGTAGCCGCGAAGGCCGGTCTCACGGCTCCCAACGTATGGGGCGGCATCGACCACAAGCGCTCCATCATCGAAGCGAAAGGCAGCGGCCTGGCCTTCTTTGACTACGACCACGACGGCTGGCTCGATATCTATCTCACCAACGGCGATCGGCTCGGCACACAATGGCCGAAGGGCAAGGCGCCCACATCGCACCTCTACAAAAACAACCGGGATGGCACTTTTACCGATGTCACTGAGGGATCGGGTCTGGGCGTGACCGGATGGCAGACCGGCGTCTGTGTCGGTGATTACAACAACGATGGATGGGACGACCTGTTCTGCTGCTTCTGGGGCCATAACATCCTGTTTCATAACCATGGGAACGGCACCTTTACCGACGTAACGAAACAGGCGGGACTTTACAAGCAGGAGGTTCGCTGGGGCGCGGGCTGCACCTTTCTGGATTATGACCGTGACGGCTTTCTTGACTTATTTATCTGTAACTACCTGAAGCTTGACCCGCAGCACATTCCGGAGGCGGACAACACGCACTTCTGCCAGTGGAAAGGCGTGCCTGTGATGTGCGGGCCGCGAGGCCTGCCGCCGGATACGAACCTGCTGTTCCACAACAATGGTGACGGCACCTTCACCGACGTCTCGGAAGCATCGGGCATCCTGAAGCCGGGACCGCGCTACTCCATCACGGCTGTGTCCTATGACTTTGACAACGATGGATGGCCCGACATCTACGTTGCGGTCGACTCACAACCCAGCATTCTGTTCCAGAACAATCATGACGGCACCTTTACCGACGCGGCCATCGGCGCCGGCTGCGCCTACAGCGACAGCGGGCACGAGCAGGCGGGCATGGGCGTCGCTGTGGGAGACTACGACTGCGACGGCTGGTTCGATATCTTCAAGACCAATTTCGCCGATGATACTTCGAATCTGTATCACTGCAATGGCGACGGAACTTACACGGATGTTAGCTTTTCGGCCGGTTTGGCAAAGAATAATCAATATGTCGCATGGGGCTGCGGCTTTCTTGATTTCGATAACGATGGCTGGCTCGACCTGATGCAGGTGAACGGCCATGTCTATCCCGAAATCGATCAATACCACTTCGCGCAGAGTTTCAAAAATCCCCGGCTGGTCTATCGCAATCTTGGTGACGGACGCTTCGCCGATGTCTCCGCCAGCGCGGGCACAGGCATCAGCGGACGGTACTCAAGCCGCGGCGCAGCCTTCGGCGACTATGACAACGACGGAGGCATGGACGCGCTCATCCTCAACATGAACGATCCGCCCTCACTATTGCAGAACATCAGCAAGAACCGCGGTAACTGGATCAAGATCAAGTTACTCGGCACCAGGTGCAATCGCACCGCGATCGGGGCGCGCGTGAAGGTCACAACCGGCAGGCACACGCAGATGGACGAGGTGCACAGCGGCACCAGTGTCATGTCGCAGGGCGATCTG